>PEUO01000157.1 GCA_002780715.1 Deltaproteobacteria bacterium CG03_land_8_20_14_0_80_45_14 | reverse complement strand
AGTACGTTCCAATACCAGTCTATGGCGGGGTTACGAGGGGTCACCCGATTCCGTCCCGGTGGGACTCGCTACTGTCTGAATCGCAGACGGTCCTTTATTTACAGTCCTCTGGTCTCTCATTAGTCTATTTTACACCCCCTTTATCAATTTTACACAAAAAATGCCTTTTAGGTCAAAATTATTTTGTGAAACTTTTCTTCTTGACATATCATTCTTTTGTTGGTATCGAATCTACATCATCTGGTAAATTATAAGAACAGCTTTGATGCTTTTATAAACTTAAAGACAGTCACCCTTTCAAGGGGGTCGAGGGTGGAGAAAGTTTCTAAGAGCCTGGCATTTCTAAATATAGAGAGGCCGGGCTTTATTCTTTTGAGGATAATAAATTGGACGGAGAACTAAATGAATCATAAGCTATTAAAAACAATTGCTATTGTGGCTCTATTCTTCTTTTCATGGACATTTGGGGGATTGTTTTAGGTTGCTTATGCCATTGATAACCTTCCACAAACTTCCAATAACACTCATGCCTCAAGAACTCCAAAATCCGAGGAGAGGTTTCAGAAGGCAACAGAGGAGATAGGAGAGATTCTTGAGAACCCTGCTATTGACAGGGAGACAAAGGCCAGTAAGGCAAAGGCCAAAAGAGTTGAAATAGAAGATCTCGACAAGGAGATCCGAAAGCAGTTTGCAGAGACAGAGAAGAAGCTTAAAGACGCAGGGCTTCCTCAAGAAATACTCCAGAGGCATCATAAATTTGTAAAGCACTATGACGATAACCTCAACGAATTAAAAGCCAACCTTGATTCCATTGAGAAGACCAAGGGGCTTGCGGTAGAGGTGGAGATAGAGAAAGCAAAAAAGCATCTGCAAAGGGTCAAACCTCCGAAAAAACACATCCCTTTAGATCCCAACAAGCTTCCGCATAGAACACCAAAGGTGGAGAAGAGAGAGCCCCGCCTCAAGAAAGAGGATTTTGAACGGGACTTCATAAAGCCGCAGAAAGCAGAAAACCAAAGGAAGCCGATTCTTGTAGCCTCTATTGGGTCTTTGAAGGGCCTTTTGTCCCCTGACCCTGAGTCTCAGTCCTCAGTCCTTATAGCCCAAGCTACCAATCAGCCAACCCAAGACGATTTAGCCGAGAACATCGAAGTCCAGTTCACCCCAGAGATTATTGCAAAAGCCCAGGAACTCGGAAACAATCCCGTAAAGATCTACAACTGGGTTCGTAACAACATCGAATTTGTGCCTACCTATGGCTCTATCCAAGGAGCCCAGATGACCCTGCTTACTAAGCAGGGCAATGCCTTTGACACAGCAAGCCTTTTGATTGCCTTACTTAGGGCTTCAAACATCCCTGCCCGATATGTGTATGGAACAATTGAGCTTCCTATTGACAAGGTGATGAACTGGGTCGGAGGATTTACAGATGCAAATTCTGCAGTAAACTTCATTGCGAGTGGTGGAATACCCGGAATTTCTCTCACATCAGGGGGAAAGATAGTTGCCGTAAGGATGGAGCATATGTGGGTTGAGGCTTTCGTACCATATGGTCCGTATTCTGGTAGACCATCACGACTAACCTCTGTGAAAACCTGGATACCCTTAGATCCATCTTTTAAGCAGTATAAGTACACCCAAGGGATTGACCTCCAAAGCTCGTTTCCTTTTGATGCTCAGACTCTCGTTGACCAACTTATATCCACCGCCACTGTAAATCAACAAGAAGGGTACATCACTAACGTAAATGCTTCATTGGTTCAGAATGCACTTAATGAATATCAGAGTGGATTAGAGGCATATATCCAGCAAAACATCCCTGATCCAACTCTTGGCAAACTGTTCGGAATTAAGGAAATAGTAAAACAGGATTTTGGTATCTTACCCGCTACTTTACCGTATAAAATAAATATAAAGGGAGGTAAATATTCTGAGATTCCCGAAGAATTAAGACATAAAATTACTTTCGAAATATTAAATGAGTTTTCGGATGCGATCCTCAATTACCCAGATAGATTACCAGCGTTGGCCGGCAAGAGGATTACATTGAGCTATGAGCCAGCTACAACGGGTGACCAACAAGTCATCAATTCTTACGGGGGAATCTATAATACACCTGCATATCTAATTAATATTAGACCAATTATTAAAATTGATGGAGTGTCTAGAATTAGTGGAGGCGTTATTGGATTCGGTAGAAGCCACACTTTCAATATTCTATTCGGTAGTCCCTCGTTTGGTAACGAAAGCGTAACTAATGAATTTGTTGCAGGAGGACATCACTCGATAATATTGGATATTTCATCATTTTCTGCCTCCTCGGCAATAACTCAAAGGTTGAATAATCTGAGACAAATAATTGCAGAAGGTACTCAATTTTTTGACGATAATGTTATTGGAGAGATTTTGAACTTGAACGGATTAATGTACTTCACACAGCTTAACTTCCTCAATCTTTTGTACTCGCGGCCATCTAAAATCGCATTTCTAAAACACCCCTCAGAGGCTATGGTGTCATTAATGGTGTCAGCTGTTTATTCCTGGGGCTTGCCCTTCTCTGTAAAAGCTTCGGGGATGGGGATTGATGTCGACAGGGATATCATTTCCCCTGCTTCTTTAGACGGTGACCCGATGAAAAGAACTCAATTTGTGCTTGCTTCTGGGATGAGGGGCTCAGGGCTTGAGAATGTAATCTTTGAGCAAATATATGAGTTGGAAGCAATCTCGGCTGTAAAGGCACTACAAATAGCTAATGAGCAAGGAATACCAATCTACTCAATAAATGAGGGTAATCTATCATACATTTTGGGAAATCTGGAGCTACCAAATGAAGTCAAAATGGATATTTCAAATGCCGTTAATACTGGAAAGGTGGTAATGGTTCCAAAGAGAAATTTACAACTGAAAGACTGGAATGGGGTAGGATATATAGTTATTGATCCTAATACCGGAGCTGGAGCTTATTTGATTTCGGGGGGGATAGCTGGTGGAGCCACAACAGGGGATTTCACAAAATGCCTGTCAGAATTTGCTCAACTTGTTTCGGCGTTTCTTTCAGTAAGATGGTGGATAGAAGTTATAGGGTTTATAGGTGCGGCATATGATGCCTTAACCCATGAAGATGCGGATATGAGGGTTCCCCTGTTAATAATGGCAGGAATCGGTCTTGGCCTTGGTTTACTCTTTTTGGCTATGTCAACCGGACTCATAGGTTTGCCATTCTTAATATTTGCCATTGCATCGGCAATAGCTTCGCTAATGTTCCTATGGCTGAGCAATTTCATCGCAACTGGAAACCCCAGCCCTGAAACATTAATTGATGACTGTGCTTCTCTGATTAAGAAATTATTTGGTAATATAAATCCTGAGAGACGGGGAGTTAGATATGCCTACAATTACCTCCAACTTAGATAAAAGAGAGAAAACCTTTATATATATACTCTATCAAACAGAGAGGCATTATATATCGATTACTGTGTTAGGAATAGGAGTTTCGCTCCTTGTATTGTTTGTGGGGATGCCTAATTATACAGCCTTTGCTACCCCAATCATAGGGTTTTTGTCTGCGTACTTAGATGTAACCTTTTTTTTGTATTTATTAAGACGAAACCCGGATGCCTATTTTCAGGGATTTGAGTGGCATACAATGATCTATCCTTATAAAAAGAGTTTTCCATTTTCTCCATACAGAAAAGACACTAAATTGCTTTCAAGCGAAGGGCTAAGATCAGGTTTGGTGCGTATCAAATTATCTTTGCTTTATGAGGCATACAGATGGCTGATTTTAATACTCTTGATCATCCCCAACCTGATCATTTCTAAGAAAGCAGAGGCAGTAATTTTCAATTGGGGTCTCAGCATTTTATTTTTGGGGGTTAGTTATTTGCTCCTATGGGGGAAAATATATATTTGGAAATCAGCAAAACTTCTTGGCATACCCGAAAAGAGAGTTGTAGAGATAAGAACATTATTAAGAAGAAGGGGTGGAATCGAACATGAAAAATCACTGCATAACGATTAGTCTGTTTTTGGTCTTCATTGTATTACAAGCGACGGCTTTGGGCAAAACTGCTTCCGCTGCAGATGGTGTAAGCTGACTGAGGCCGAGAAATACTTATGGATTTAGCTAGGAACAACTGCTTTTGGGGGAATAGGCCTTTCCTTATTTGGTTTATACCATGACGGCCTACTGAATGTTGCCGTGAATCCAGTTAAAGGTTGATTTTCCATCGCTTTGGGGATTTTGAGCGCTGGTTTTTGGGAAAGAAATCCAGTTCTTTTGAGGGCGATTACAGAAAGAAGAAGAAAGAGTAACACCTTGATTGGTTTATTTCTGGAAAAGCCAGATCTCTAGCAATACTGGTAACGGAGGAGCTATGAGAAATAGAAGGTTTGTTTTGGTATCATTTATTTTCGCCTTGTTAAATCTATATGCCCCTTATTTATTCGCCCAACCTGTCTATATTACAAATGGACTTGCATATCTTCGGTTCTCCCAATCTTCTGAGGGGTACTGGGGTGATCCAGCGGAGGTGCCGTTTAATGCTTTTATTGATACTTGCACTGTTACCGAAACCATGAGAAATCTTGATGAGATAGGTTCAACATATAACTCAGCCATACAATGGGTAAATACTGCAGAAGTATTCAACACTGATTATCTTTTCACAAAACTCTTGGTTCTAGGTCGGGCAGGAATTGATGTTTCCTCAATTAGAGACTATTTATTGGGGATAAGGAATTATGATGGTGGATGGGGAGGTCAAGAAGATTTTTCTAGTGATAATAAAAGGACTATCCTTGCTCTTCAAGCTTTAGGTGCAATTAATTTCTCAGACCAGGGTATTATAAGTTTTGCACTTGGCTATCTCCTTTCCACCCAAAACCCTGACGGCGGATGGGGGTTCTATGCCGGAGATGATAGCAATGTATATATGACAGCAATAGTTTTAGAAACACTTTCACAATATAGAACCATCTACAACCTCGAAACGGCGATCAATAGTGGCATAGCCTATCTTCTCACAAAACAGAATCCAGATGGCGGGTTTGGAACAAGCCCTTCTACAATATACGAAACGGCTTTGGCCTTTGAAGCGCTGGTTTTGAGTGGCTCGTTGGGGGCAACGAGCCCTACAGTCATTAACCAAGCGATCAACTACCTTATCTCTACCCAACTTCCAAATGGTTCTTGGAATGATGATCCGTATTCTACTGCCATATAAATGTCACTTGACAATGCTTGTGGGGGGGGGGTATATATTGGAGCTAAATGAGAGTGAAGATTATAAATGGGAGAAAGCGAGTTTAGAACCATTAAAATGGAGGGGTAGATGAATCATAAAGTCTTCAAACCAATAGCTATTGTTGTCTTATTCTTCTTCTCTTGGACTTTTGCTGGGGTATTTCAGGTTGCTTATGCCGTTGATAACCTTCCGCAAACTTCTAATAACACCGACTCCTCAAAAACTCAAAAATCAGAAGAGAGGTTTCAGAAGGCCATAGAGGAAATAACAGAGATACTTGAGAATCCCGCCACCGACAGGGAGACGAAGGCCAGTAAGGCAAAGGCTAAGAAAGGAGAGATAGAGGAGCTCGATAAGGAGATCAAGAAACAGTTTGCTGAGACAGAGAAGAAGCTTAGAGAAGCAGGGCTACCTCATGACATCCTGCAGAGGCATCATAAATTTGTGAAGCACTATGAGGATAACCTTAATGAACTGAAGGCCAATCTTGATGACATTGAGAGGGCAGGGACAGGCCTTGCGGCTGAGGTAGAGATTGAGAAGGCAAAGAAACACCTGCAAAGAGTGAAAGCCCCAAGGAAGCACATACCCTTAGATCCCAACAAACTTCCGCATAGGACACCAAAGGTAGAGAGAAAAGAGCCCCGTCTCAAGAAAGAAGATTTTGAGAAAGATTTCATAAAGCAGAAGAAAGCAGAAGCCCAAAGGAAGCCGATTCTTGTTGCTTCTAATGGATCTTTGAAAGGCCTTTTGTCTCCCGAATCCTTCGACAAGCTCGGGACAGGTTCCGAACTCTCAACTCCGAATTTAGTTGTTGCCCAAGTAAGCAATCTGCCGACCCCTGAAGATTTGGCTGAGAACATTGAAGTCCAATTCACCCCTGAGATAATTGCAAAAGCCCAGGAACTTGGAAACAACCCTGTAAAAATCTACAACTGGGTGCGAAATAACATTGAATTTGTCCCCACCTACGGCTCCATTCAAGGAGCGAATATGACCTTGCTCACCAAGCAGGGCAATGCCTTCGATACAGCGTCATTGCTCATTGCATTGCTCAGAGTCTCCAACATCCACGCCCGATATGTATATGGAACCATAGAACTCCCTATAGAGAAAGCCATGAACTGGGCTGGAGGATTTACAGATGCCGATGCAGCCCTTGATTTCATTGCCAGCGGCGGTATTCCAGTTACGGGGATTATATCGGGTGGTAAGGTTACAAAGGCAAGAGTTGAACATACCTGGGTGGAAGCGTGGATTGATTATATTCCATCAAGAGGTGCCAAGCATAAGACAGGGCAGGGAGACACATGGATACCAATGGATGCCTCATTCAAACAATATATTTATAAGGCAGGGATAGACTTCTTTTCTTCTCTTTCATTTAACGGAGAGCAATTTTTACAACAATATATTTCAGATTTCCAGGATACACTACCTTACCAGTATTACAACCAGCAGATGTTCTCGTGGTTAGATGTCCATATGCCGAACGCCACTATTGAAGATATCATTGGGGCTGATGATATAGACCTCACTAAGACCATATATGAACAGAATTTCCCTTTTTTGCTTGGAACGTTACCTTATATAGTGTTAGTGAAGGGTACTAAATATTCTCAAATCCCAGATACCTTAAGGCATAAGGTTACCATTGGTATTTCTGTAGACGCGTTTGGGGGAGGAGGATTAACTATCACCAAGAGCCTTCCAGAATTAGGTGGCAAGAGACTTACGTTATCTTACGTGCCGGCTACAGCAAATGATGAAGCCCTTATTGCTCAATATGGTGGGAATATACTCAATGTTCCCCCCTATCTTTTGAATGTGAAGCCTCTGATTAAGATCGAAGGGATAGGTTCAGCATTAGGTGACAGCGTTGGCATGGGCTCTGTGCAGACTTTGACGCTTGACTTTCATGAACCGATATTTGGAATGGATGTTGTTGAAAATACAGTAACTGCTGGCGCTTATTCTGCAATTACTATCCAGTCTCAAAAAACTCCAGTAGAGATCGTTACACAAAGAATGGAGATGCTGCGAAACAATTCGAAGAACATAGATTCTGTAAGCCTGGATGATCTCTTGGGTGAATTGCTCCATGATATTGGGCTCTCTTACTTCCATCATCTAAGCTTCGAGAATGACCTCTATGCCAAGACTTTCCAGATGGTCTATACAAAAGGGTCTTCAGAAGCTGTAACGACATTGACCATAGATGTCTCTTATTTGTTTGGGATTCCATGGTCTGTAAGTCAAGATGGTTTGGTTATTGATGTAGATAGGAATATCACGATCCCAGCATCATTAGCAGGTGATATGAATAGAATCAAACAATTTATGACCATCTCCGGAATCAGTTCATCGTCTTGGGAGTATAGGATATTTGAGACATTCTTCGGTACCCCATCAGTATCTGCTATGAAACTTCTAAAATACGCTAATCAGCAAGGTGTCCCAGTATATACAATTGATAGCACCAATATCGATCAACTTCTGCCAGTCCTTCAAGTATACCTTGATGTGAAGATGGAAATACAAAACGCTATTAATGCCGGGAAAAAGGTCATCGTTCCTCAGTCAGAACTCCAATATTATGAATGGAATGGGGTCGGTTATGTAATATTAGATCCTTTAACTGGGGCTGGCGCATATAGAATAAGTGGAGGTCTTGAAGGAGGAGGAACAGGTCTCAACTTAGGCCTTCAGTTTTATGAAAAAACTTTATACACAGAGGAGCAAATTGGAAAATTTCAAAGGCAAAGAGTATTTGAGATTGCGAGTTCTCTAAAGGGAACATTGCACCGATACGGGGATAGAGACCCAAGCACTGGTTACATTGATTGTTCAGGCCTTGTATCGTTTGTCTATTCGCAAGTTGGTATTAACGATTTAGGGACAATAAAATCCCCCAAAAATGCGCAAATGCAATATGACTATGTGTCAAGTGTTAATGGATTTACCTCAAACCCACAACCAGGTGATTTAGTCTTCTTTGAGGGTACCTATGATAAGAACAAAGATGGAGTTATTGATAGCCGTGATGGTATAACCCATGTTGGTATTTATGCTGGTGATAATCAATACATTGCTTCCCAACAAACCAGAGGGGTAGATACTTATTTCTTAACGAATGATCCCAAAATAGGAAATTGGGGTCAAAATCACTTTAAAGCCTACGGTAGAGCAATTCAATAAGGAGGATGTAAACAAAGCTTATGACTCGTGATCTAAAATTTAGCAGGCACATAAAAAGTATATGGAAGGTGATTAGGCTTTTTTATCTAATTTTCGGACTTGTAGTGTGGATTATTGCGAATTGCAGTTCTGCCAATCAGACGGATACAAATTCATCTTCACCAGATGATGTCGTTAAGAGATTTTGTAAGTTGGATTCTGAAGGAAAACGATTGAGTAGCAGAACATGGGGAAGCTTTCTACCATTAGTAACGTGGGCGGAAGAAATAACAGCCGGAGAATCAATTAAAGTAATACACATAATTGAAAATTTTAACATAGAAAATACATTGGTTCACGACTCAATTGCAAGTGTTTTTGTTCGGTATAATTATTTAGGTGTCACAGATACCGTTGAATTTTCAAAACCTTTGAAACAGGAGCAGGTTATTGAATTTAGGCTTCTTAAACAAAATAGAATTTGGAAAATTAAAGAACCAGTTATAGCACCCCATGTCAATTGGGAAAGCGCAATTGAATACTTGAAACCTGCGATTGATGAGAGACCTGAAAGGAAGAAGCAATTAGAATTAATTATTGAGAAAATTAAAAAGGCTCAAAGAAAATGGCGTGCTCCTTGACAGTATTATTGAATGAGGTGATTTTATGGTAGATAAAAGAATAATGTTAACATTGTTAGCCATATTGTTGGTTGAAATACTGGGTTCAGGTATGAGTTTAACGTCTGGGGGATCTTTAACATTTGATGGGACTATTGTTTTCGAAAACGGTGGCGAAAAGAAGTCAGATATATACGTAGTTAACGCAAAGATGAACAAACCCAAAAGGCTCACTAATATCGGGAATAATATTGAACCGATATGGTCGCCAAATGGCAAAAATATTGCATTTACTTCCATAAGAAAAGACCATCAAGCTGAGATTTATATTATGGACTCAGATGGTAAGAATCAAAAAAGGGTTACTTATACAGAGAATGGCTTCTCAACCTCTCCACGATGGAGCATTGATGGTAAGAAATTATATTTCTTCTCCAATATAAGAGGAAGGTTTGATGAAAATATTATTGATTTAGACAATGGTAAGGGAACAACGCTTTATTCATTTGATAAAACTGTAACATTGGGAGAAATTTTTCAAACGTATGTTAGTCCTGATAGTAAGTACAAAATAGCTCATTACAAATCCGGTAAATTAGTTCTGATTGATGAAAAAACCAAAGCTGAAAATAACTTAGAATATGGTGGTAAACCAGCATGGTCTAAGGATAGTGAAAAATTAGCTTATTTTTTAGGCAGGAATTCTCCAAGGAACATTCTATCTATTTTTGATTTAAATAGGACCCAATACGTTGAAAAAATAAAAGTATCCAATGCAAATTATGAAGACTGTTATAGCCCAGCGTGGAGTAAAGATTCAAAACAAATAGTGTACACGTGTGGACCTGTAGCTGGCCCCGGGGGAGTGTGGCTCTACATTTTAGATTTAAGAACTATGAAGTTTACAAAATTTCTTCAAGGTGCAAACCCTGATTGGTACTAAGGCAAGCTTAACGAAAGTGAGCGGAAAGTTATTTAAAACCAAACTTCTCTGGGCCTTGATAATTTTTGCTGCTATATTGGAATTATATGTTAGCTACCTATGGGCCGATAATGTCTCTCAGCCAAACGGCAAAATTGTCTTTGTAAGTTGGGACTTTCAGATAATGTTACTCGATATGAAGAGTAGGCACGTATCCCAACTTACCAAGAGTGGATCGAATTTATGGCCCAGGTGGTCATTTGATGGGAAAAAGATCGCATTTGGTTCGGTAAGGGGTGACCACAAGCCTGAGATTTACATTATGGATGCGGAGGGAACGAACCAGAGAAGAGTGACCTTTACGAAAAATGGTGAAGCAACCGATCCGCATTGGGGAGTTGATAAGATTCTATATTTCAGATCAATCGTCAGAGGGGTTATTCAAGAAAACTCTATTGATTTAGTAAATGGAGAGATAAAAGTGATCAGCAGTACCGGGGAAGTTTCGGGCAAGACAATAAAAGAGAGACTCGAACAAAGAAAACGGATTTATCAGATATTTCCATCCGGCGATGGTAAATATCAGATACTTTATTTCAGATACGGAGAAAAACTTGAATTATTAGAATTGGCTTCGGGCACAAAGCGGGAATTAAGAGCAGGTCCCAAGGGACAGCCATCCTGGTCCAAGGACAGTAAGAGAATCGATTACGTAACAGGGCAGATACCAGATCAGGTATTAATGATTTTTGATGTGAAAGAGAATACATACGAAGAAATCAATTTGGGCAGAGGACCAAACACCGGCTGTGGAGGAGAACCTTCTTGGAATGCAAATTCCTCTCGAATAGTTTATCCATGTGCGACTCCTTATGCAGAAAAGTCAGATTCGCGGCTCTATATTTTGGATCTTGAAACGAAAAAATCTTCGATGCTGATCAAAGGTGGCAGCCCTGATTGGCATTAAAGGAGTGTAAAAATGAAATTCGGATTGAGATTCTTACATGCTGTGGTTCTAATAATAGTTATTATTTTTGGATTATCATCTCTTGCGGAGTCACAGTCAATAACTAATGGTATTGATTACCTAATTTCTTCACAGAAACCAGACGGTTCATGGGAAGGGGATACATTTGGAGCTGAAAGTATACCCACTACTGTTGCAGTATTGGAGGCATTGAAGGCTTTGAATCAGACAGGTACTTCAAATTATACCTATGCTATTTCATGGCTTCAGAACCAATCTCTGGATACCACCGACTATCTCTCTGAGAGAATTTATGCCCTTTCAGTCGCGGGATCAGATAAAGATTTGCTTCTTTCATATCTTGATGATTTGGTAAGCGCATGGGGAGGATACGATGAGTATGGAGTAAATAATCTGGACACATCTTTAGCATTGCTTGCTCTCAAGAGAATCCACTACTCCGACCCAAATATAACCAGCCATGGACTGGGTTATCTCCTTTCCACTCAGAACTCTGATGGGGGTTGGGGATTCTACCTTGGAGACGAGAGTAATGTTTATATGACAGCGTTGGTTCTGAATATATTTTCACAATACAAATCAATTTACAATCTTCAAACCCAAATTAATAATGGGGTTACTTACCTGTTTTCAAAACAGAATCCAGATGGCGGGTTTGGTTCAAGTCCCTCTACGGTCTACGAGACAGCCTTGGCTTTTTTGGCACTGGTTGAGAGTGGTACTAATATTTCATCAGTAGCCCCTCAGGCGATCAATTATCTCACCACAACCCAACTTCCTAATGGTTCGTGGAATGATGATCCCTATTCAACGGCTTTGGCTCTTCGTGCGTTAGCTCATGTGAAGCCCAATCTTTCGATTACTCCTCCAGACATCACTTTCTCGAATTCCAATCCCAAAATCGGGGATACAATCACCATAACAGCTACAATCTATAATGAAGGCCCCGCTAATACCGATAATGTCGTAGTCCAATTCTATGATGGAGACCCATCCTCCGGAGGAACATTAATAGGGGAAACGGCGATCCCTGAAATCGCTGCTTTTGGCAGCACCCAGGTCAGCGTGAACTGGACTATTCCAACTGCCTCTCCCCGAAAGGTATTTGTAAAAATAGACTCCCAGAATTCAATCGATGAACTAGATGGAACGGACAACATGGCTTTTAGAAATCTCACTTCCTCTACCCTGCCTGATCTGACGCTTGGCTCCGCTGACATTACCTTTTCTTCTGATCCTGTGAGAATTGGAGATCCAGTAACCATCACAGTGACAGTGCGAAACAATGGACAGAGTGAAGCTCAGAATTTTCTGGTTTATGTCTATGCCGGAGACCCGGGTCAGGGCGGATTAAAGATCGCTGAGGCTACCTACAGCTATTTAGCTGGTGGCGGTACCAATTCTTTCCAGTTTATCTGGACTGTGGCTCAAGGAGTAGACCGGATAACGGTGAGAATTGATCCTTTAGGACAGGTGACTGAATCGAATGAGAACAACAATCAAGCTTATCGTCTGCTTGCTACTATTGCCCCTCCTGTAGAGGGAATCGATCTGGTGGCTGTGCCCAATAGCTTCTCTTTCTCTCCGGGTATAGGCCAGGTGGGTCAGCCTGTGGCGATCATGGCCTCAGTCTTTAATAATGGAACCCTTGGTGCAGCAGACATCAGCGTCGATTTCTTTGACCATGGTCCTTCAGGTTCTATCCAAAAGATTTCCAGCACTGTAATCCCTTCTCTTGGACCAGGCCAGAAACAGTCCATTTCATTCCAGTACTCCTCCTTCACAAAAGGGCCCCATACCATCTACATGGAGGTTGATCCTCAGAATCTTATTCAAGAAGCCAATGAGAATAACAATGAACTTTGTGCAGGGCTTACTATCATAGAAGGAACAATTGAAAACACTCTTGCTATTCCTCGAAATTTAATGGGGACTTCAACCAGGAATTCGATCACCATCCGGTGGGATGCAGTGACTCGGCATGAACTGGATGGATATTTCATTTATCGGGATGGGATCCAACAGAACACAATTCCTGTTCACCAAGAAAGCTTCACTGATTCCGGCCTTCCAAGTGGAACCCTTTATCATTACCAGGTGAGCTCAGTTGATATCTTTGGAATTGAGAGCGCCAAGTCCGAAATCCTTGCTATATCCACCACCATTAATGATGTTGATCTAAAAGTCGATTACAAGGACATAACGACCTCTCCAGAGGATGCAAGTGCTGGGCAAACGGTAACTATACGGGCACGGATTCATAATCTCGGGACTGACCCTGTATCCAACGCAACTATTAATATCTACACTTTAGAAGCTCCAATCAATACCATTAATATTCCTTCTATTCCGCCAGGAGGCGAGTATTTGGTTCAGACTACGTGGGTTGTGACCGACCCCAATGATTTTATCCATGTTGAAGCAGACCCGGACAATCTCCTTTTGGAAATGGACGAGTTTAACAACTTAGCGATTACCACCATCGTCAGGAACGTCCGATTCACACAATATAATCAAGTGGTGGGAACCTCTTACCGGGCCATGGGTGATCTTGACAATGACGGAGATCTGGACGTCTTTAATGCAAATGGGTCTTTGCTTCTGATTAATGATGGCACAGGAAATTTCACCTATCTTACGAATGACAAAACCGGTCTAAATTACGGCAGAGACTATAGTGGAGCCTTCGGGGACATCAATAATGACGGATATCTCGACATCTTCATCTGCAGTACCACAGGCGATAACCGGCTTTTTAGAAACAACGGAAATCTAACCTTCACCGACATTACTCAACAGGCAGGTCTTAAAGGCATTAATACTTACACAGTCAATGCTGCCTTCGGGGACTTGAATAATGATGGACATCTCGATCTATTTGTAGGGGCCTATGGGGGATCTCATTACATCTACTTAAATAATGGCGATGGAACATTCACAAGGATTCTCCCAAGCTTCTCAGAGGGCTATGAAAATGTGGAGTTAGGAGATATTGATGGGGATGGGGACTTGGATGTCGTGGTCTGTGCAGGAAATGCCGTCATCTACAAGAATGATGGGACAGGTCATTTCACAAGACATCAAGCCCTTCCAGGGAGTTCTTGGGATGTGGCTTTAGGGGATATGGATAACGATGGTTATTTAGATATCATCACCCTCAACCCTGGAAGGGTCTTTTACAATGACGGACAAGGAAACTTCTCTCTTTCTAATTCAGTTCTCCTTCCCAGAAGCGGGGTATATACCATAAGCTTAGCGGACTTTGATAATGACGGGGACCTCGATATCCTTTATTCCGACTATGGCTACCTAATCAGAAACGATGGAAACAGGAAATTCACAGATATCACCCCTCTCAATCAATTAAGCATGCCTTGGTATACGGTATTATTAGGCGATATCGACAACGATGGTGATATCGACATCGTCGGTGGGCAATATATTTATAAGAATCAGATGAATAATAATAACTATCTAATCTTCTCCCTCCGCGGAATTGAAAGCAACTATTACGGTATAGGGAGCAAGATCAGGGTCTATGAAGAGGGGCACTTAGGCGAAAAGACTTACCTCAAGGGATTTAGGCAGGTTCAGGCTGGCGGGCACGGATATGTGAGTATGGACTCAAGCGATGCTCACTTTGGGCTTAATTCGGACTATCTCTATGATATTCAGGTGGAATTTCCGGCCAGTGGTATTATCGTCAATAGGAGAAGCACTTCCACAGGCCGAAAGCTCATCCTGCCAGAATATGGGGATCTCTATGTCAATTCAGAGGGAATCACTTTTTCGCCTGAGGCTCCCGTGGATGGCGAAAATCTGATCGTGACTGCCGTGATCACAATCCAACGACCATTGATGTGGATAATGTGGTGGTAGGATTCTATGATGGGAATCCCACGGCAGGAGGCATGGAGCTGGGCAGAGTGGAGTTGTCCTACGTTCCGGCAGAGGGCGAGAAGGCATTTCCAATTCAAATTGTCCTTTCTGAGGGGGCACATGAGATCTATGTTCTGATCGACCCTGATAACGTCCTTCGCGAAACCAACAAAGGGAATAACATCGCCTCCAGGACTGTCACTGTTCTTCCTCGTCTTGTTGATCAAGATCTCTCTATCAGTGCCTCAGATATTGGAATAAATCCGATGGCTCCGTGGGAGGGAGCTGAGGTAACCCTATCCGCTGTCGTCCATTCTTCGGGAACAAGAGATGTGCAAAATGTCCCTGTGGTCTTCTACGATGGAGATCCCGCTCAAGGAGGGATTTTAATTGGGGGAACAATAATTCCTACCATCCTCGCCAGCGGAGATGCCCAGACTCAGGTTCAATGGAACACGTTAGGAAAGTCGGGCCTTCATTATATTCAAGTCGTCGTAGACCCCCTAAACCTCATCAGTGAACTGAATGAGAGCAATAACTCCGCATTGATGGCTGTGGAGGTGACGGCTCCTGCAAAGCCAGACTTAGCCGTTACAACTTCAGACATCGTTTTTTCAAACCCAAATCCGAAGGAAGGGGATCTACTCACAATCAACGCAACAGTCCGGAACCTTGGGGCCGCAACAAGCACCGTGGAGGTTTTCCTCTATGATGGGGACCCATCTCAAGGAGGAATCGTCCTCTCTCAGAAAACGATCCCACAGGTTATCCCCTTAGGTGGAACGGCAGTGTTGAATTTTGATGTCAACACGGTCGGTCTTGCCGGAGGCCATAACTTCTTCGTCAGGATAGACCCGAATAACAGAATAGATGAGATGATAGAGTCCAATAACGTTGCATCGAATTCATTGGCCATCGTTTCATCGAACCTGAGCCTGAGCCTTTCCACAGACAAATCTGTCTACACAGCCAATGAGGGTGTCCAGATCACTGTAAACCTAAGTAACCTGATCAATTCGGACCGATCAGGAACGCTTGAAGTCAAAATTCTGGATGGAAATAACAATCTTGTAGCTGCTGTTAGTAGTCAAGCCCTTACCCTTGGGCCGAACGAGACCAGAACCCTTACTGATACATGGAATACCGGACAGACCCTCTCCGGTGGCTACAAAGTGGCCTGCCAATTTAGCGAAAGCGGAAATATGATATCGAGGGCCGAGGCCCCAATCACCATAGCCCCGGTCAAAAACATATCTTCAAGAGTAGCGGCTGATAAAATATCTTACAAAGCGAACCAGGTCGTCACCATTACTTCAACCATCACAAGCTTAAGCCCCAACTACATCTTCTCAAACCTCAATGCCAGAATAAAAATCGCCAATGGTCAGGGTGCCATTCTATTGACAGACTCAAAGACTATCCCCATCCTTACGCCCGGTCAGTTGACTAATCTCAAGACCTACTGGAATACATCTACAAATCCAGCAGGTATTTATACGGTCACCCTTGAAGTCCTCGAAGGGTTGATACTGCTGAGCGCATCCACAACAACCTTCGAAATTCTTGGATCCCAAGAGACAGGAGAAGGGCTAACAGGAACTCTCACAGCCCAACCCAATCCCGTGTATCAGGGTGGAAATGAAACCACGACCTATACCATAACAAACCAAGGCAACGAAGATGTTGCCAATCTCAATTTGAAGGTTTTGATTGTCAATCCAGAGAACCAGGAGATAAAACAGACTCTTGAAACAACAGCTAATCTTCCCATGGGTGTAACCTTAGCGAGCAATTTCGTCTTCTCAACCATACCTCTGGCGCCTCGAACTTACCTTGCTATTCTCCAGGTCTCCTCACCCACAATGACACAACCTAAAACCTTAGCGAGTTCGATCTTTGAGGTAAAGCCATCCATCGAAATAACCAAAACGATTCCCGACATAAAGACCCTTCTCATCTGGCTGAACTATCCTTGGGAGACTGGACAGGACTGCCCGAACAGAGCACTGATCGAGCAGGCATTAAATGAGGCAGGGGTGGCTTATCACATTGTCCTTAATAAGGGGGAGTTTGAGACAGAGTTAAGGAATCCCTCTTACACCGATTTCATGATCCTTGGAGACCATCATCCTATGGAAGACCATTTTGCCGAGGAGTTGAGGGAACAGGTATACTCTGGAAAAGGTTTGATCTCATCCCTCTTCAACAGGCAGAATCTTGATGAAGAAGTATTCGGGATCAAATTTACCGGGCATCTTTCAGGAGGGGACTATCCGATTGAGGTTCTCAACAGCGAAATCGGCACAGAGGGGACTCTCCAATCCCTTGGAAGGGCGTTAAGAATTGCAGCCCTTCATCCTGACGAAAATATTGGATGGATTGTGGAAGTAAAGAATAACGCCACGACCAAATATCCTGGTATTATAAAAAGGCAATATGGAAATGGGAAGGTTCTTTACTTTGCTTTTGACCTGGGTATGAGCGTTGCGAATTATGCTCCTTTCTCAACCTTAGTCAAGAACTCTCTAAATTATGTCCATAAGGCTCTGGATCCCGGAACGTTTCATCCGGGTCAGCTTATCCCTGTTGAGATAAAGCTCAAGAGTCTTGGGGGCGCCTTTGACTTGATCGTCACAGAGACGTATCCGATAGGGGTGGAGATTTACAATCCCTCCTCTGGACAGTGGGTCACAGATAACCCATGGCCGGTTAACCTGCACCTTGAACCCGATGAAACCAAGACTATCTTGTACTATGTCCTCATTCCCGACAGTGCGGGTACATATACTCTACAGACCGAAGTGGGATATATGGATAACGGGGCCTACAATTTCTACCAGAACCTTAGTACAGAGATTTTGGTCGAGACAAATACGGCTACCCTATTGAGCGACATCCTCGCTGCCTTGAGCGCACTGCCCGTTTCCGGACAAGAGAGGTCAAAGGTGGATAATGCCATCGGCTACATGAACAACGTGCAGAATAGGGCCATCGTGGTTCGGGGAGACCTGGAGAAGAATATTGACGACATATTACAGGCAATCGATTCACTTCTTGTGGTAGCCAGCGTTGACATCTCTGAAATCAGATTAATGATGGATGATCTTCTCAAGGTCTGGGAGGCAAGGTGGTATTTTTATGAGTAGCAAGTATTATCCTCCCCTTTGAGAGAGACTGTGTCGCAATCCCATTTTGCCACCCTTCTGAGCCAGGTCCTGAATTTATTTCAGATCACCGATTTCAGGGTCTCGTAAGTTTTTCGATTTCTTAGATGCTGAATCAAACCTGATCTTCATCAATCCTACGTTCATGGCATTCCGCTTCATACGCTAATTACTACACAGTCTCCAAGGGGAGAGTCGAAAAGACCCGACCACGGGGGAGGAGAGGGAGAATAGGAGTGTTTTTTGCGGTCTCAAAAGGGCTTGAATATTTGGTCGTTCTCTAATAAAATTGAAACATCGGGAGAAAACTATGACCGTCAATATTGATCCGATCTTAGTTGAACTTGGCCCCATTCGGGTGAGCTGGTATGGGTTAATGTATGTTTTCGGGTTCTTCGCCTCTTATCTCCTCGTCCGGTATCAAATGAAAAGAAAAGACTTTGGTGTTTCAAAACTGGACGTGGAAAATCTCTATTTTTATCTCATTCTCGGATTAATCATCGGCGCTCGTTTAGGATATGTTCTTTTTTATGATCTTAAGATGTATCTTGCCGATCCTTTTGAGATCTTTGCCATCTGGCACGGTGGCATGTCCTTTCACGGAGGGTTGATCGGCGTCCTCATCGTTGGAATTCTTTTTTCATGGAAGAATAAAAAGTCGTTCTGGAAAATTGGTGATCTCTTCATTGTCACCGCCCCCATTGGATTGGGTTTAGGGAGAATCGGCAATTTTATCAATGGAGAGCTTTATGGCCGAGTCACTCGAATCCCCTGGGGGATGATCTTTCCAAACGGAGGCCCCCATCCTCGGCATCCCTCTCAACTTTATGAAAGTGGTTTAGAAGGAGGCGTCCTTTTTTTGATCCTCTGGTTTCTCAAAGATAAAAAACTTCCCACCGGCGGGCTGTTGTCAGTTTTTCTTTCTCTTTATGGAATATTTCGCTTTTTTGTGGAGTTATTTAGGGAACCAGACTCACAGCTCGGATTTATCCTTGGTCCCTTCACCATGGGGCAGACACTTTCAGCCTTTATGATCGTTGGAGGAATTATTCTCTTTCTCTATTTGAGGAGGAGATAGAGGAAACCGGATGTCGTTTTTGAGACAGCGGATGTTACTTTTTCTTTTTGGTCGGTTTCACCGGAGCAATCATAGATTGAGGATCGAGCAGGCGTTTTAACTCCTCGCTTGGAAAAAGGCATTCCTCCTCTACTACCTTGCGAATTGTTTTATTCTGAACATAAGCTTTTTTAGCGATTCGGGCTGCTTCCTCATATCCGATTTTTGGTGTTAAAGCTGTAGCAAGGGCTAAGCTTTTTTCAACCATCTCTTCACAACGCTGACGATCTGCATTCAATCCCTGGATACATCTTTTCGAAAAGTTATTCACCGCATTACCGAGAAGATGAATGGATTGTAATAAGTTGTAGGCGATCAATGGCATCATCACATTGAGTTCAAAATTGCCGCTGAGCCCCGCCAGGGTGATGGTTGAGTCATTTCCAATAACTTGAGCGCCTACCTGAATGAGGGATTCAGGGATGACAGGATTGACTTTTCCAGGCATGATCGAAGAGCCGGGTTGAGTATCTTGGAGACGAATTTCCCCAATTCCACAACGAGGACCCGAACCCAGCCATCGGATGTCGTTAGCGATTTTAATCAGACCCGCAGCCACTGTTTTCAGAGTTCCACTCATTTCTACCAAAGCATCTTTGGCACCTTGAGCCTCAAAATGGTCAACAGCTTCAGAGAAACGATAGCCTATCTTTTTATTCATCATAGCGATGGCTTTCATGGCAAAAGAGGGATGAGTGTTGATCCCTGTTCCCACAGCCGTCCCTCCCAAGGGAAGTTCAGAGAGGGACTTCATCGCATTCTGAATTCTATGAATCCCCAATTCGACCTGACGGGCATACCCTCCAAATTCCTGACCCAGTCGAATCGGTGTGGCGTCTTGGAGATGAGTTCTTCCAATTTTAAGAATGGAATGGAATTCCTTTCCCTTGTCCTTTAGGGCGTCATGAAGATCTCTCATGGCCGGCAGGAGTTTTTCTTGCAGAAGGGCCACAGAAGCGATGTGGATGGCGGAAGGAAAGACATCATTACTTGATTGACCCAGATTCACATGGTCATTGGGATGGACAGGCCGATAGGCCCCTCTTTTGCTTCCCAAAATTTCATTGGCACGATTGGCAATCACCTCGTTGGCATTCATGTTGGTGGAAGTCCCAGAGCCGGTTTGAAAGATATCCACCACAAATTGTTCATCCCATCTTCCCTCCATCACTTCTTGAGAAGCCTGTTCGATGGCCCTGGCGATTTTCTTTTGCAGGAGACCCAATTCAAAATTCGTCTTTGCCGAAGCATATTTGATGAGTCCCAGGGCATAAAGCAATTCTCTTCCGAATCGCCAGCCACTGATGGGAAAATTTTCAATCGCCCTCTGCGTCTGGGCGCCATAGTAAACTTGTTTCGGAACCTTGACCGGACCCATGGAATCTCTTTCGATTCTATAGAGGTTTTTTGAAGGAATCATCATGCACCTCCTGTCTTTTTTCCATTCTATTGGAAAAGTGTTGAATGATCAATAATCTAATTTCCCCCCAGATATTATGGCAGCAATTCTCGGTGAGTTCACAAACTATTGAGATTCTTCCCCTTCACTTCGTTCAGGGTCAGAATGACAACTGGGGACTTTCGTAATGTCATTCTGAAGGAGCGACTGAAGAATCTCGCTGTATTTTCACCGAGAATTGCTGATATTATAGTTGATATTTTCTAATAAAGAAGAATAAAGAAGTAAGAAAGGAGATAAGTGATGCGTATCACAACAAAAGGTCAGGTCACCATCCCAATTGAAATTCGAGAAAAGGCGGGACTTCTTCCTAATACGGAAGTGGAGTTCCGAATTAAAGGAAATACTGTCACGCTGAAAAGAAAAAAAAGAGGGACATCCATAAATTTATAAGTTTCTTTCTGATGAAAGGAAACCCGGGGTATTGCAATCAAGCATTTCATAGTAGTTTAGGAGACTTCGGGGTCATCCATAAAGAAGTTGGCCATTTCCAAATGCGCCTGCCTGCCGATAGGGAGGGATTGCGGAGTTCGGAATGCGGATTGGGGGTTGAATAAAAGAAAGGATCAAAGAGTTATTGGGTTATGGAGTAATCAAGTCATCAGAAGAGATAGACAGAGGTTCAGTCTGGAAGTTCTTCTATCCGTTTCGAGATATTTGCTTGAATCGAATGAGACAGAGGATAATGAAAGGGGTGTTTCTCGAAACGATAACCACATGTGCCTCCGCAAAGAGCCACTTCATCGATGTCTCTTTGGTCTATTGGAAAACTTTTGCATATCTCCAAGCGGAATTTATTATAAATACGGCAAAGTCGTTGTCGCGTCAACATGGGGCAAACAAAAACGAAAGAGCAACATCGAGCGCATTGATGGCATTCCCCTTTTCGCAATGCCAGTTGTCTCTTTACATACCCCTTTCTGAAGTAAACAAGATAAAATCGTCTGAACTTGCCCATCAAATGGATCACGGAACGAGCTTCCTTAATAACTTAAACTGGTCGATGTTAGATTTATTTGAACAACACACTTTATAACCTATAACTAACCAAATAGCCATTGCCTACTTTATTTAAATGCCTGAAGCCCCAGTGTGAGGGCTACACTATTCGAAAGTGTCGTCCATCAAAAAGTTGGCCCTGCAAACAAAAGATCGCAAAGGGCATCCTCCTACGCAGTTCGTTCTGCTACGGAGGACAGGTAGCGCTTGCCTACAATAGATATTTTTGGCGGGCAGTCAAAGTTCAAAGAAAGACAGGTCATTGGGTCACTCATTAGTTATTGCGTGAGAATAGCAGAGAAAGATAATTCATAATGAAAAAAGGTGGACATTATGAGGCCTCGGGTTTGATCGAGGCTCAATTTGAACAGGGCTCCCGCGGTCGAGTGCTCAGAAATTTGTTAGGCATTAAAAGTAAGCGAGAGATGGATCAGGTCGAGGCACAAGAGCAGATGCGCACACTGGAGGTTACAGGTTAAGCTATCCTTCCTCCCCCATAACCGAGGGATTACAAAGGATTTAATATTTTGATTTTTGGATTGGGGGTGTTAAGATAAAAGAAAGATCATTTTGAAAAGAGGAGGTTTCCCTATGTCTTTCGTCGGAAGGCCCGCGCCGGATTTTGAACTCGAAGGTTATTTTAATGGGCAATTCAGTAAGTACAAATTATCAGACTACAGAAAGAGGTGGGCCATTCTCCTTTTTTATCCACTCGATTTCACCTTTGTCTGCCCTACTGAAGTGCTCAACTTCTCTGCGGCCGCTGAACAATTTTCCAAACTCAATTGTCAGATCTTCGGCATCTCGGTGGACTCCATTTATGTTCACAAAGCCTGGGTGGATACAAAAAGGGAGGACGGTGGCCTTGGAGGCAGCCTCAATTATCCATTGCTTTCCGACCTGAATAAGGTGACGGCACGGGATTACGGAATTCTGATGGAGGAGAAAGGGGTTGCCCTTCGAGGGCTTTTTCTCATCAGCCCTGAAGGGGTGGTCATGCATGCCACTATCAATAGCCTCTCCGTAGGTCGTTCCGTCACGGAGGCCATGCGGGTGCTGAAGGCCTTCCAATTCGTCAGCTCGCATGAAGGACAGGTCTGTCCTGCAGACTGGGAAGAGGGGAAAGATGCCATGACTGCAAATTCCGATGGGATGAAAAAATACCTTGCCAGCCATTAATTATAACGAATGATCCGAATGACACCCCCACCCTCACCTCGGTTGCGAGTCGTACCGACCTCCCCCCTTGAGGGGGAGGGGTGGGCGGGGGGAGGAGAAGCAGGATGGAACAGTTAGAGCAATGGTTTCGGCAAAAACAGGTCGAGAGAACGATTCAAGCATTGAAGAAGAATAATTTCGAAGCTCTTTATGTGCCGGATGCAAAGGTAGCACTTGAAGAGGTAATGAAGCGGATACCGGATGGGGCCACAGTAGGAGTGGGAGGGTCTGTCACCCTTGCCCAGATTGGGCTGTTGGATGCCTTAAAAAATCGGAAGATTCAACTCATCTGGCCTTTACAACAAGCCCGAAGCGATGAAGAACGGCTTGAATTGTTCCGCAAATCTTTTTCTTCTGATGTTTTTCTATCAAGCACCAATGCTGTGACAGAGGATGGAAGATTGTTCAATGTAGATGCCACAGGCAATCGGGTGGGTGCGATGTTCATCGGGCCTAAAAAGACGATCATCATCTGCGGGGTGAACAAGATCGTTAAGGATCTCGAAGCTGCAGAAAAGAGGGTGAGAGAGTGGACCGCTCCGCAGAATGCAAAGCGGCTGGGTAAAAAGACTCCCTGTGTTGAGACAGGAGTATGTTCAGATTGCAGTTCCCCGGACCGAATCTGTAATATCTATGTGACTCTTGCTAAAAAACCCGCCCGCACAGAAGTGATTGTTATCCTGGTAGGAGAGAATTTAGGAATCTGACCGACTATTGCGGATTTCGCCTGCCCGCCGAACAAGTTCTTTGGCAGGCGGGGAATTCGGATTGCGGCCTCCGGCTCAGAGGGCCCTCTGGCTCGGAGAGATTTCGGATTAAAAACTTTGGACTTTGAGCTTTCAGCTTTGAGCTTTATTTAAGACAATCCGTGCATCCACCGCAACGGCTCCTCTCTCAAGGACCTTTACAGGATTGATATCAATTCCTTCGATCTTAGGGAAATCCATCATCAACTGCGAGAGCCTGAGAAGATTTTCAACCAGCGCCCCAATATCCAGGGGCCGTTCTCCCCGAATGCCTTTGAGAATGCTTGCAGCCTTTAGTTCTGAAATCATTTCTTCTGCCTCAAGTCGATTAATCGGAGCCACCCGGAGAGAACTTTCCTTGAGAACCTCGACATAAATTCCCCCCAATCCAAAGAGGACCACCGGACCGAAAGAAGGATCGCGTTTGGCTCCCAAAATGACCTCTTTCCCATCTGAGATCATCTTCTGGACAAGCACCCCGGAAGGGATTCCTTTTACAAGTCTTTTCATCTTATCATAGGCTTTTTCTGCTTCTGGGAGATGACTGATATTGAGCATGACACCCCCGATATCAGATTTGTGAGAGATTTGAGGAGAGATAACCTTCAGGGCAGCAGGTCCTTCTATTTGATTCATCGCCTTTTCCAATTCTTCTTTTCGATAAACGACCCGGTAATCCGCCACTGGAATGCCATAGGCCTGGATAACATCGAAAGCCTCCGGGAGGAGAAGATCTCTTTCCTCTTTTTTCGATTTTTGAATGAGGCGCCTGACTCGGATGCGATCCACCGAATAAGAAGGAGGTTTCTCCTTTGAAATTTTTTGTTTCCGGTAGTGTTCCCTCGAAATCGCCAAGGCGCTTAAGGCGTCTTCAGGTTCTATGAAGATAGGATAGTCAAAAGCCCTTTTGATGAAAGCTAATTCTTCTTCTTCGGTAAGGTAACAGAAAGCCACGGGCTTTTGGTAACGGAAGGAGAGTTCCTTGGCAGTATGGATCAGCTTTCGGGAGGGTTGCATTTCGTCACCAATGGCAGCATGCTGGAAAATTATTCCATCGACGGTCTTAATTTTGAGCACCTGCTCAAGGATCTTCGTATAGAGATCGAAGTCGAAGAGGTCTCCCAGATCAAGGGGGTTTGTCGGCTGGATCACCTTGGCCCTAAAATAGCTGTGAATCCTTTCCTGAAAGCTTTTCTTCATGGGAAAGAGCCGAAACCCATATCTTTCGGCTGAATCAGCCGCAACGATGGCAATGCCTCCGGAGCGGGAGAGGATGACCAGGTTATTCCCTTTCATAGGCGGGAGGGAAAGAACCTTTACGGCATTGATAAAGGATCGGAAGTCTTTTGTCCGGATGATGTCTGCTTGCTTTAATGCCGTCTCGACAATCTGATCATCATTGGCAAGGGCGGCCGTATGAAGTTTTGCGATCTCTTTGCTTGCTTCTCCGGTGTTGGCTTTATGGAGGATAATGGGTTTTGATGTGGATCGTGCCACCTCGAGCAAATCTCTTCCTCTTTGGATACTCTCCAAATAGATGCCGATGATTTCAGTCTGGGGGTCATCGATGAGATATTTGAGATAATCGATTTCGTTGAGGTCCAGTTTATTCCCCATGCTCACAATTTTAGAGATCCCCACACTGGCGCTGGAAAGAAGGTTAAGGTAAGTGAGGGATACGCCACCGCTTTGAACTAAGAGGGAGACTTTTCCCTTTCGGACTGCCTTTCGATTGAGAGGGGGAAAGGCAACGACAAAGCCATTCTCAATATTGATGATACCGATTCCATTCGGTCCGACGATCCGAATTCCCCATTTCTTGGCAATTCTCAGGGCCTCTTTTTCTAATTCCGCTCCTTCCTCAGAGTATTCGCTAAATCCTCCTGATTCAATGATGGCCCATCGAATTTTTTTCCTTCCACAGGCCTCCAATATCCCTGGCACGGTATGAGCAGGGGTGAGGATGACCGCCACATCGATTCCTTCTTTGAGATTCTCTATGGAGGTACAGATTCCCCTTCCAAAGAGGATTCCTTCTTTTTGGCCGATCAAAAGGATTTCTCCATGAAATTGAAATTCGAAGAGGTTTTCGACAATGATTCTGGCGAGGTTGTTGGGGTTCTCTGAAACACCGATCACGACTACCGATTTTGGGTTAAAGAGTTGATCCATTTTGAAACCTCCAACACAAATTCATCATGGCTGAAGCCATGAGTTACAAATGTCTGTGTAACTCAAGCCTTTAGGCTTGACGGTATCAAATCCCTTTTGAAAAAGGTTTGGCATATCCGGTTAATTCCACGTAACCCATTCCCTTGATAGGATTGCCTTGATATGTTCCCTCGACCTTCACACTTCCCTCCCAATAGGTCACTCGTGTTGATTCCTTCGTGACCAATTCTTGATCCTTGACAGTTGGGGAAAGGGTCAATTCAATTTGATGACCGGGGATCTTTATTTTCCATTTGGAGGGATAAATCGCTCCACTCTTTTGACTTTTCCATTGTTTCAGAACTTCAATCTGGAAGTCTTTCTTGGGGAGATGCTGATTCGTTCCATCGTGTAAGATGATGGTCCCGCTTGAGTAGGGATCGATTTTACCATCTTTTTGTCGCATTTGATAAAACATCAGCTCCGGCCCCTTATCCAATTGAAGGCTAAACCAATCCCATCCTACCTGATATTCTCGGAGTTGTGTAGACCCAAATTCATGGTCCATCCAACTAATTCCTTGAACAGGGACTTCTTCTTTTTGTAAGAAGATCTTCCCTTCCGTTTTTAAGCGAGGGATAGAATAGTAATGCGAAGCGTATCCCTCTCCTTCGGCCTTCTGGCTGATCCCATTTTGGCCATGGATGACTGGATTTTTTTCAGGTGCGAGCATCAGTTCAATTCCAAAATTTCTATCTCCGGCTTTGAGAGAGTGATTTTGCATCCCGGGACCTTTTCCTTCAATCGACCAGTCCTCGATCCAAATTCGAAAAGTCTTTTCACTTGCTTGGTAAGAGAAAGCCCCTGCCTCTCCCAGACTTCCGCGGCTCATCTTTTCAAGATATCCAAACTTCCTTCTGGATTCATCCGTGATGGCAAGATGGGCAAAATAGAGGTCTTGGATCGACCATTTCGATTTTTGATGTTTTGTCTCCCTTGCTAAACCCGTTCTGAAAAAAGTGAGTTGATAGCCAAACGATTTTCCATCCTGGCCAAGGGATTGGAGATGGCCGGAATAGTACCACCATTCGGTTTTAAATTCTGGATGAGAAAAATGGTCCTGGGGAAAAGAAAAGGTTCTTCCC
>PEUO01000247.1 GCA_002780715.1 Deltaproteobacteria bacterium CG03_land_8_20_14_0_80_45_14 | reverse complement strand
GTCGAAACCACACCATTTTGTTCTATATCCCCGTGGTTGTATTGGGAACCTTACCATGGTCTGCGTTTTTATTGAGAGCCTTAAAGGAAGGTGTTGAAAAAAGAGTAACACTCTTCAAGGCCGGAGAAAAGCATTTCCTCCTGATATGGATCTTCTCCATCTTTATTTTTTTCTCCGTTTCTTCATCCAAACTGATCCCCTATATAGCTCCCATCTTTTTGCCCATTGCTGTAATTTTTGGCCATCTTTTTAGGTGGTATGAAGAGCGGAATATTGGTCCAGAAGAAGGGTGGGGACGAAGGTTTCTTTATGATCTACCAATTATGATACAGTCCTTCATGTTCATCGCTGTGCTCATTTCGCCAATATTTATAAAAAATATGAAACTTGATAAATATCTGGAGAACTCCCACGTCGAAAAATGGTGGTGGTTAGTGATCTTGCCCATTCTATTTCAGGTGATGATTATTTTTCTGCCCTCTCTGGTTAAAAGGAAATGGAGACAAGGTTGGTTTGTAACAATCCTCCTCCTCTCTGCCTTTTTCTTGATATCCATACACTTTCCTATCGCTCGCCTTCTAACTCCCTACAGATCTGCCTACCCTGTCTCCAGAGCCATCCATACCTTGCTTCCCCCGAATCAGGAGTTGTTTCAGTATAGGATGTCTCTTTATGGAATTGATTTCTATAATAAGATCAGGACGCTCCTGGTTGATCGCGATGGAGAACTGAAATTTGGTTTGAATCAACTCCCCCCTGATGAGAAATCCCACTATTTTTTAAACCATGAAGAATTATTCAAGCGTTGCAAAGAAAATGGTGAAATTTATTGTGTAACGCGTGACAAAGAGAATGTGGAGGCGCTGAAAAGTAAGGTTCCTACTTTGGAGGTCCTCTGGGATAACGGAGTATATTATCTTCTGCGATTACGATGTTAACCACGCATCGTGATTGGGATGATGTCTTATGGAGATAAGAAAAGATTTTTTGCCTTTGAGCAGACCTTCGATTGGTGAAAAGGAAATAGAAGGAGTTGTTTCATGTTTGAAGTCCGGCTGGATCACCACAGGCCCCCTCTGTAAGGCGTTTGAGGAGAAATTCTGTGAGCTCACAGGCGCCTCGCATGCTCTTTCCGTTTCGTCTGGCACTGCTGGCATGCATCTCCTTTTGTTGGGCCTGGACATAAAACCAGGAGATGAAATGATTACCCCTTCGATGACCTTTGCTTCCACGTTGAATATGATCGCTCTTTCTGGGGCAAGGCCTGTTTTTGTTGATATTCATTATGATACGTTGAATATAAACGCCGATCTTATTGAGGGAAAAATCACAGAAAGAACGAAGGGGATCATCCCTGTCCATTTTGCGGGCGCCCCTGTCGATATGGATAAGATACTGAGTATTGCCAAGAAGTATGATCTATTTGTAATCGAAGATGCAGCGCACGGCCTTGGCGCTTATTATAAGGGCGTCCATGTAGGAGGATGGGGTCAGATTGCCATCTTCTCCTTTCATCCGCTCAAAAACATCACGACCGGTGAGGGCGGCATGATCACCCATAATGATGATTACCTCGAAAGCCGGTTGAGGCTTCTCAGATTTCATGGAATTGAAAGGGATGCATGGAAACGATACGGTAAGGGGGGAAACCCTAAATATGACATTAAAACCCCCGGATATAAATATAATTTAACGGATATCCAAGCCGCACTGGGTCTTGCTCAACTGTCCAGGCTGGAAGAACTTAACAACCATAGAAGGGAGCTGGCTGATCTATACAGAAGAAAGTTAGAAGGGGTGGAGGGATTGGAGTTGCCGGGTGTGCCGGACTACCCACACACCCATGCATGGCACCTCTTCATCATTAAAGTTACTTCTATGGATCGTGAGCGTTTTATGCAAAAGTTATCCGAATACCAGATCGGATATGGGATTCATTTCCCAGCCGGGCATCGGTTAAGCTATATCCAGGAACGATATAAGATCAAGAAGGGAGAGTTGAAAGAAACGGAACGGGCCGATTCGAAATTAGTTTCGTTGCCTTTGTTTCCCGACATGAAGGAAGAAGATGTTTCCTATGTATGCGAGGCTATTCGGGAGATTTTAACCTAAACATTGCACAAAATTGGCAGGTGAGTGTGTCTCCAAAACTTTATAATGCGGTTTATATCTATATTTTATGGGGAACATGCGATTTCACCTAAGGGGATCTTTGAAAATGTTTGGAAACGGGGCAGCGATGTGATAAAAGGCGCCGCTATAAAGTTTTTTCAGCACACCCACCTGCCTTTGACAGTGTTTTCTGTGCAACTTTGAGGTTAAACGATGGACAAAGAGGCGATGATTTCTCTGGTCATTCCGGTATACAACGAGGAGGCAAACTTATCCCATCTGCTTGAACGACTCAGGCGTGTCATGCAAAAGATGGGAAAGAGTTATGAAATTATTTTCGTGGATGACGGGAGCCGGGATAATACCCTTTCGATCTTGAAAGGTTTCTTGACCTACCCTGAAGTAAGAATTGTAGAGCTGACGAGAAACTACGGGCAGCATGCAGCCATTTTTTCAGGGTTTTCTGTCGTTCGAGGCGATATTGTTATCACTCTCGATGCTGACCTTCAAAATCCCCCAGAGGAGATCCCAAATCTCGTAAAAGTGATGGAGGAGGGAAACTACGATGTGGTGGGTACTATCAGAAAGGAGCGAAAGGATTCCTTCTTCAGGACTTTCCCGTCCCGCATTATCAACGTGGTCGCGCGGAAGATCACGAAGGTAAATATGTCAGACTGGGGATGCATGCTCCGAGCCTACCGGAGAAATATTGTAGAACGGATGGTGAATTGTCATGAACACTCGACATTCATCCCAGCGCTGGCGACCTACTTTGCCAAAAAAGTTACAGAGATTGAGGTGGTTCATGAAACGAGGTATGGCGGAGAATCCCATTACTCTCTGCGAAAGCTCATCAATCTTCAGTTTGACCTGGTGTCCTCATTCTCTGATTTTCCATTGAAGTTTATTATGTATGCTGGCATCGGGATGGCGTTTTTGGGGATCTTCTTTGGTGTCTTTTTAGGTATTGCCCGCTTGGTCTATGGTGCACACTGGGCGGCCCAAGGTGTCTTCACTCTCTTTGCCCTCCTTTTTGCCTTTGTAGGCTTCCAGTTTTTTGCTTTAGGGGTGATGGGCGAATATATCGGGCGAATATATAGGGAGGTCAGAAGAAGACCAGAGTACATGGTTGAGAGGATTTATCCTACAGATGAAAGCCGTCGTATTTGCGTATCATGATATAGGAATTGTTGGCCTGAAGGCCCTGACAAAAGAAAAATTCGATATTCAGGCGATTTTTTCCCATCTCAATGATCCGGACGAAAACGTTTGGTTTGGCTCGGTTGCCGAATGGGCAAAGAAAAATCAGGTACCTGTATTCTGTCCTTCGAATGTCAACACACCCGAATGGATCGAGACGATCCGTAAAATCTCACCCGAAGTTATTTTTTCGTTCTATTATCGAAACCTTTTGAGCAGAGATATCTTAACCATTCCATCCGCAGGTTCCTTTAATCTCCACGGATCGTTGCTCCCTGCCTATCGGGGGCGGTGTCCGGTAAATTGGGTTCTTGTGAAGGGGGAACAGCGCACGGGTGTCACCCTACATCACATGGTCGAAGGGCCCGATGCAGGGGATATTGTTGGGCAGAAAGAAGTGCTTATCGAATTTGAGGATACCGCCTATACGCTTTATCAAAAGCTTTGTGTAAAGGCAAGGGAACTCCTTGAAGAGTTGCTTCCACTTATCAAAAAAGGAATAGTCCCCCGCATAGCACAGAACTTAAAGAACGGGAGCTATTACGGAGGGCGGAGGCCGGAGGACGGAAAGATAGACTGGAGTTGGTCGGTCATGCAAATTTTCAATTTGGTGAGGGCTGTCACAGAACCCTATCCGGGAGCCTTTACCCATCTGCCCGAAGGTAAAAAGTTGTTCATCTGGTGGGCCCTTCCTGAAAAGGGCAACGTCTCGAAAGGCCCTGTGGGTGTCTTAGAGTTTGAAAAGGAGAATGTTTATGTCAGAGCATCGGACGGAAGATTGAGACTGTTGGATATTGAAGTGGGGAAGGAGCGGATGAAGGCCCGCGAGATTTATAAATTTTTTAGAAAACAGGAAAGGGGAATCTTAAAATGAAGATCTTGATACTAGGCATCAATGGTTTCATCGGACATCATTTAACCCAACAAATACTTGATACAACGGATTGGAGTGTCTACGGGATAGACCTCGACTTCGACAGGCTGGATAGAGTAATCCACAACCCTCGTTTTCACTTCATAGAAGGGGATGTCTCGATCAACCGGGAATGGATTGAGTATCACGTCAAAAAATGCGACGTTATCATCCCATTGGTAGCTATCGCCACTCCGAAGCTCTATCTGACCGATCCGCTGGGTGTCTTCCAACTGGATTTCGAAATGAACCTCAATATTGTGAAACAATGCGTGAGGTATGACAAAAGGGTTGTCTTTCCTTCTACCTCAGAAGTTTATGGCGCCTCTTCTGATCCTGAATTCAAAGAAGATGAAACCTTTCTCGTCCTTGGACCCATCCATAAAGAACGATGGATCTATGCGTGCTGCAAGCAACTTCTGGACAGAGTAATTTACGCCTATGGCACCCGGGGATACTTGGAGTTTACGTTATTTAGACCCTTCAACTGGATCGGCCCAAGATTAGATTCTCTGGATGCCGCTAAGGAGGGAAGCTCCAGGGTTGTGACCCAATTCATAGCAGAACTGCTGATGAAGAGACCCCTATCACTGGTAGACGGTGGCTATCAAAAACGATGTTTTACCTATGTGGACGACGGGATCGACGCATTAATAAAAATCCTTGAAAACAAGGATGACTGCTGCAAGAGCCAGATCATCAATATCGGCAACCCTGACAATGAATGTTCCATAAGAGACCTTGCCTATCTTCTGAAACGGATTTTTACGACCCATCCGAAGCATAGGGACGACAAGGTTTTTTCCGAAATCATTGAAACGTCTTCGGGCTCGTATTATGGGAAAGGCTACCAGGACATTACCACTCGAAAACCCAACATCGAAAAAGCCAAAGAGCTTCTCGGATGGATACCCAAGATTGGGCTTGAGGAATCCCTCAAAAAGACGCTCGATGCTTTCTTAGAAGAAAATGAAAACCTTGTCGGGGTCAATGAACACCCGAAAACCCAACACCGAAAAAGCAAAAGAGCTTCTTGGATAGGCACCCGAGATCTGGTTCAAGGACGCTCTTGAAAATTCGCCCCATGCTTTTTTAGAAGAAAATGGAAACGTTGTCGGAGTCAATAGATAGGAAAAATATTTTGGGCCTTAAAATCGATGTCGACACCTATGTTGGCATGAAGCGAGGTGTTCCACGGCTTCTATCCATTTTGGCTCAATTTGGTATCCCAGCAACGTTTTATCTAAGTATGGGACCGGATGCCTCAGGGAGGGCCATCCTCCAATTGATAAAGAACCCGCGCTTCTTTAAAAAAATGTTGAGAACCAATGCGGGCCGCCTTTATGGAATGAAGACCGCCTTGTATGGCACTCTGCTCCCATCGCCCATGATCGCCCTATCTTTTCCGGGACTCGTTGAGCAAATTATTTCAGCGGGGCATGAAGTAGAGTTTCATGCTTGGGATCACAGGCGATGGCAAGATGAACTTTATACACGATCCTCTGAATGGATCGAGGATTGGTTTGAGAAAGGTATCAAGGGCTATCGGAGACTGGTTAAGAAGGAACCTTCCTCTTTCGGAGCGCCTGCTTGGCTCATTGACGACAGGGTGTTAGAAATTGCAGGCAAATACCCGTTTCATTACCTGAGTTGTACACGTGCGAAAGAACCTTTTATTCATGAAATATCAGGTCTGATGGAAATTCCTTCGGACCTACCCTGTTTCGAAGAGATCGGTGTACATCAGGGTGTCTCGAAGATTCTTCAAATTCTGAAGGATGGGGGAATGCACGTCCTCCCTGTCCACGCTGAGGCAGAAGGTGGAATATGGGACAAGTATTTCATTGAATTATGCGAAAAGGTACGGAGCATGGATTTCCAAATCCTCCCTCTTTCTAAAATAAGGACGCTTCTGGATCCCAAAGCATTACCCGTGCGAAAATACCGGATGGAGCTATTACCCGGACGATCCAGTCCATGCGCAGTTTAAAGGAGAAATAAATGAAACCGGTGTGGTTGCTCTTAATATCAGTGGGTTCGGCGACTTTAGGCCAAATCTTTTTTAAAAAGGGCGTTTTTATGACAGGAGAAATAACTCTGAAGGGGTCTGTGATAAACGAATTGCTTAAGCTGGTATTGAATCCCCTCGTTTTTTCGGGATTGGTCCTTTATGGCGTCAGCACGATCGTTTGGCTCATCGCCCTTTCTAAGACGACTTTAAGTTTTGTTTTCCCCTTTACCGCGCTGATATTTGTTTTGGTCATGCTATCGGCCCGAGTGGTCTTCCTTGAACCTATCCCAACTTTACGTTATTTCGGGATTCTATTAATCTGTCTTGGGTTCTTGTTGTCTTCCTTAGCTTAGGATTTAAACCATTCTGCTTTAAGAGAACCTATCCCCAAGGATCTATAAGCTATTGGATGCTTTATTTAAATACAGTTCATAAATTTTCATGAAGTAAGAGGGGTTTTTGAAATGTTAGTTCAAAAATGGGTTTATCGTTTTAGAGGCTATTTAGTTGCCCCACCATTGATTTTTGCATTATTCTGGTTTTACTGGGAAACAGAAGAGTACTTCGTCTGGCCATTTGGAATCTCTCTCTTTTTAATGGGAGCAACTCTTCGTATATGGGCGCAACAGCACCTGCATTATCGGCTAAAGGCTCATAAAAGGTTGACTGTGACAGGTCCATATTCATTCGTCAGAAATCCTTTGTATATCGGGAACATATTAATGTTCCTAGGTGCGATCGTGATCTCAGAACTTTTGTGGCTTTTTCCACTCACACTTTTCTACTGTTTAGGGATCTACTTACTTGTGGTTCGCTATGAAGAATCCCATCTATTAGACAAGTACGGAGAATCATATCGTAAATACATGGAAGAAGTTCCCCGGTGGCTCCCCAAGGTTATACGCTTTAAAAATTTAGGTCTAATTAACGAATATTTTCAGCAGTCCATTGTCAGTGAGATTCAATGTGTATTTTTGTTATTGCCTTACTTTCTTAAGGAGTTAATGGGGCCTTAGTTTGAACATTAAGGACAGAAAAACCCTTACGCTAAGACTGGAATATGATCAGGAAAACCCTCCATTGCTAACATACCGATTAGAGTTTTGACCATGTTTCCTTTAACATCTAAGAATCCAAGTAAAGAGAAAGCTCAAGAACTAAAACGATTCATTGCGAAGACCCGAATCCAAGTTTTCATCCTCCTGGTTTTTTGCTCACTGCTTTTCATCCTTGGAGTAGGACGCTGGGACCTCTGGAATCCTGATGAACCCCGTTATGCCCAGGTTGCCAGGGAGATGGTGGATAGAGGGGATTGGGTTCTCATGCACGTTAATGGAAATACCTATGAAGATAAACCCCCCCTCTTTTTCTGGCTGATTGCTCTTTCATCCTTTCTCTGGCAAGGATTCACCTCTTTTTCGGCGAGGTTTCCTTCGGCTTTTTTGAGTACCCTCACGGTGCTTCTCACTTTCTTTCTCGGGAAAAAGCTCTATGGCTCACGAGCCGGATTTCTCTCGGCGCTGATTCTGGCTACAAGTTTTGAATTCGCCTATCTTTCCATCCGGGCAAATATCGATGCCACCCTTACTTTCTTTACAACAGCTTCACTCCTTTTCTTCTTGCAATGGTATCAATCTAACAAGGTGGAAGAGGGTGAGAAGAGGGATAACAGGGGACTGTCCATCTATGGGTTTTATATCGGTATGGCATTCGCCACTCTGGCGAAGGGGCCGGTGGGTTTTATCCTTCCTCTTTTAGTCAGTTTGGCCTATCTCCTCTTTCAGAAGGACTGGAAGACAATAAAGAGGATGAGGCTTCTGACAGGAATGGTTCTATTTTTTATGATTGTCCTATCCTGGTATCTTCCCGCTGTATTGAAAGGGGGACAAAACTTCCTCAACGAGACACTGCTTCATCATACCCTCGATCGCTTTGTAAAAGGATCAAGCCATATCCGGCCTGTCTACTATTATCTCTCCAATTTCCCTGTTGACTTTCTGCCCTGGTTCCTCTTTCTTCCGGGAGCCATCGTTTACGGCCTCTCGAAAAGAAAAGGGAAAATCTCAAAAGATTTTCTCTTCCTTCTCGTCTGGTTCGTTGTGATTTTCCTTTTCTTTAGTTTTTCAAAAGGGAAAAGGGCAATTTATCTTCTCCCCCTATACCCTGCAGCCTCTCTACTGGTTGGAAGGTTCTGGGATGACTATCTTTCGGGTTCCAAACGGTATTCATCACGAGAAATTTGGATCTCCCTTCCGATCTATCTCTTTATCATCTTCTTTTTTTTGATGGGAATGTTTCTTTACCTGGTCCCTGCCATAGCAAATTTTTCAGTAGAACCCTCTACCCCAAAGATTCTGAAGATGATCGTTAAAGGAGCCGAATCGGGAGCAAAATACCTTTCCTATGTTCCACGCTGGAGTGTTATTCCTTTCATCTTCCTTCTTGTAGGATCGAGCATTCTTCTGTCCCTTGCCCATGTCCTCAAATATAAATCACTTGTCTTTATGCTTATTGTGGCCACAGCGGGAATTAATTTCTTTTATGGGACTCGGGTGATCTTCCCGCTGGTCAATCCCTACAAATCTGCCCGCTTCATTTCACAGGAGATCGTGCAGACG
>PEUO01000064.1:564-9433 GCA_002780715.1 Deltaproteobacteria bacterium CG03_land_8_20_14_0_80_45_14 | reverse complement strand
CCTAAAGGTCCCCGAAGATCCACAAATGGTGGGGGCCTATGGAGCGGCAATGATTGCTCAGAAATCATAAAGATAATTGATCGGGGGGCAGTGGTGCTGGGCACCCCGCGGGCTGCAAACCCGTTGGCCTCGTCTAAAAAACGAGGAGGAGGTTCGATTCCCCCTGCCCCCTCCACTCATTTTGGGTTGTTTAAATGAATGGTGATCAAAAGAACATAGTAGTTGGAACAGCAGGACATGTTGATCACGGAAAGACAGCCCTGGTAAGGGCCCTGACAGGGATAGATACTGACCGCCTTAAAGAAGAGAAAGAAAGGGGGATGACCATTGAACCAGGGTTTGCCTATTGGAGGCTTCCTTCCGGGCAGACCGTTTCTGTTGTGGATGTCCCGGGACATGAGCGGTTTATCAAGAACATGCTCAGAGGGATATCAGGAATAGATATCGCCATCTTGGTCGTTGCAGCCGATGACGGAGTGATGCCTCAAACTCGTGAACATCTTGATATCTTAAGGCTTTTAAACATCCAATACGGCCTGGTTGTTATTTCCAAAGTTGATCTTGTGGATGAGGAAATCTTTCTTATGGCTACCGAAGAGGTGCGAAACCTCATCCAGGGAACTTTTCTTGAGGACACGCCGCTCATTTCCTTTTCTGCCAAGACAGGACAGGGAATAGAAGAGATAAATCGAGCAATAGAAGACATATCACAACAGGTAGTGGAGAAAGATCGAGATGGGGTATTTCGCCTCCCAATCGATCGGGTCTTCACCATGGCAGGTTATGGAACGATTGTGACAGGCACGATTGCATCCGGAAAGGTCAGAAGAGGGGATGTCATCGAAATCTATCCTCTCGGTAAAACGACCAATGCTCGAAATATCCAGATTCATAATCAATGGGTAAACGAGGCGTATGCTGGCCATCGGGTGGGGCTGAACCTACCCAATGTAAAAGTGGAGGACATAGAAAGAGGGATGGTTGCAGGTGGGCCTCATTCCCTAATATCAACACATCTTATTAATGCAACGTTTCAATATTTAAAATCGAATAAATACCCTCTTCATAACCGAATGAAGGTGAAATTTTATTCAGGGACCTCTGAAGTCATTGGCCGAATGATATTGATGGATAAAGATATCCTTCATCCACGGGAGACCTGCTTTGTCCAGTTTAGATTGGAAAACAAGTTATCTCCCCTTCCCTATGACAGATATATCATCAGGACGTTAAGTCCTATGAACACAATCGGTGGTGGCGTTATCTTAGAGATCAACCCGAAGAAATATCGATCCATCCAACCTGAACCGATTGACCACCTAAAAGTGTTGGAAAGAAGAATCAACCATGAAACGGTTGAAGCATTTATCAAGAAAGAGAGATTTAGACCGGTCAGGCTTCCGGAATTGGCTAAAAGGCTTTGTTTATCCCAACATGAAATCGAGACGGCTTGTGATCATTTATCAAAAGAGAATAGAATTTTATTTATAGAAGATGATTCCGTGATCCATAAAGAATCTTACGACCAATTGAAAACAGAGATACTGGAGAGGATTAACAACTTTCACGAAAGAAAACCCAATCTTAAGGATGCCTCCCAGGAGGAAATCTGGTCAAAAATCTCTCCTCAATTAAATCGCCGATTATACGAAGCCGTTCTCCGGGAAGTTTATAATGAAGGAAAGATCAAGATTAAAAAAGGAAGGATCAAGATAGCTGGATTTCAGGCAAAATTAGATGCAAAACAAAAACTTGTCTATGACCAATTGGATGGAGTCTGCAAATGGTATCGCTTTAGACCCCTGCCATTGAACGTCCTTAAAAGGATCCAAGATCGCTACGGGGAGAAGGAGGTTGAGGCCGTATTAAAGTTAATGATTGGGGAGGGGAGACTGGTTAAATTGAGAAATCATCGAGTGATTCATTCAGAGGCAATTGAGGAAATAAAAAGGATTTTAAAAGAGCGGATCGAAAAGAAAGGACAAGTCGCTTTAGGGGAGGCTATGGAAGTACTTGGTGTAGGCCGGACTCAGACCCAACCGATTTTTGATTATCTTGATTCAATCCGCTTTACCATGCGGATAGGAGATTACAGAGTTCTACATAAGAGTGTGGAAAGAGGGGATCAATACGGCGAAGAGTATGAGAATAAGTTCAATCAAACACTTGGAACAATAAATACTGTTCATGGGTGAGGCTGAGGAAACAGCAAGAAAGAAATGAGAAGGTAAATGAACAACAACAAGGAATAATCGAAGGGAGAAAGCCAATGAAAGAGATTGATTGCAGAGGGTTGGGATGCCCGCAGCCGGTGCTAAGGGCAAAACAGGCATTGGAAGAGGAAAAGGAAGGGGAATTTATTCTTATCGTTGATAACCAGTCGTCGAGGGACAATGTCGAACGTTTTGCAAAAAGTCAAAGATGTGATGTGAAGATTATGGAAAAAGGACAGGATTTTTATCTCCATATCAGAAAGGGAGGAGAGGGAAAAGAAGCAACCTTGCCGCAGAAAAAGGAAAAGATCGTCGTCTATATCAATTCTCAGTTCATGGGCATTGGGGAGGACGAATTGGGCTCGATCCTGATGAGGTCATTTTTGAAAACGCTGATCGAGCTGGAGCCCAAACCTTCTGCGGTCATTTTCATTAATTCAGGAGTTCGATTGACCTCTGAAGGTTCGGATGTTCTTGAAACCTTGGCCGAGTTGTCCAAAAAAGGGGTTGAGATCCTTTCATGCGGCACCTGCCTTGATTTCTATGGACTGAAGGAGAGGTTGAGAGTGGGAAGGGTTTCCAATATGTTTGAAATTGCGCAGTCTCTTTTAACGGCAGACCGCTTGATTCGACCATGAGCGTATTCCTCATCAGAGGAAACGCGTTTATCTTATTTTAGAAGGGAGGCTGTTTATGGGATCTTTAAAAACATTTTTTTCAACTCGGTGGGGGATTGTTTCTGTAGGAGCTTTTATTGGAGTCTTTGCTTCGCTTTTGCAGAGGTGGGGCAATCCGGCTAATATGGGCATCTGCGTGGCCTGCTTTGAGAGGGATATTGCTGGCACCCTCGGACTGCATCGGGCGGCTGTCGTTCAGTACATGCGGCCCGAGATCATCGGCTTTGTCCTTGGCTCACTGATTGCAGCCTATGCTTTTAAGGAATTCCGTGCACGGGCAGGCTCTGCTCCCATTGTTCGATTTCTCCTTGGTGTCTTTGCCATGATTGGAGCCCTGGTCTTTTTGGGATGTCCCTGGCGGGCGATGCTCCGATTTGCAGGCGGTGATGGGAACGCCATTTTCGGCTTGCTCGGACTCATCGGAGGGGTATGGATTGGTACTTTGTTTCTTAGAGGTGGCTATAATCTGGGACGTTCCCAGACCACTCATACCTCGGTAGGATGGTTATTGCCTCTTACGATGCTCGGGTTCTTTGTTTTAATGCTCATCTTCCCACAGATTCAGGGACAGGAAAAAAGCGGAGTTCTTCTTTACAGCATCAAAGGTCCAGGTTCCATGCATGCGCCGCTTTTTGTGTCATTGGTGATTGGCCTCTGCATAGGATTCCTGGCGCAGAGAAGCCGCTTTTGCACCATGGGGGCTATCAGGGATTTTGTCCTTTTCAGACATACCCATCTCCTCTCAGGAGCGATAGCCCTTGTCGTTGTGGCTTTCATCATCAATCTGATTTTAGGACAATTTCATCCCGGTTTTGCCAAACAACCCGTGGCCCACACGATGGGCCTCTGGAATTTCGGAGGTATGGTCTTGGCGGGTTTGGCCTTTGCCCTGGCCGGAGGATGTCCCGGACGGCAGCTCTTTCTTGCGGGAGAGGGTGACGGAGATGCAGGGGTTTTTGTCTTGGGGATGATTGTCGGTGCCGGTTTTGCCCATAACTTCGGCCTTGCCAGCTCTCCGGATGGTGTTGGGCCTTACGGCATTGCCGCTGTGATCATTGGACTTCTTAGCTGTCTGTTTATTGGATTCACAATGAGAAAAGAAGTCGCTTAAAAAAGGAGGGATGAAAATGAATAAGATCGTTGATGCACGAGGGCTTTCATGCCCCCAACCTGTTCTGTTAACCATCAATGAAATCAAAAAGATGAACAAAGGAGAGATAGTAATCCTCGTGGATACGGACACATCCAAGGAAAACGTTTCCAGGGCTGCAACTGCTCAAGGATGGAACGTGAAGAGCGTCGAATCAGAAAGAAGCGGTTATCGGATCACCATCTCAAAGGAGCAGTGATGCCACTTTTCCAGTTTCTAAAAAGAAAAGGGTCAAACGAAGCAGTCGAAGAAAGGGCGGATCGTGGTTTCTTGGTATTCGAAAACACGAGTGAGGTGATCCAGGCAGAAAATCTGCTTAAAAAGAAGGGGTGGGAAATCCGTGTTATGGGACCACCGCCCGAGATTCGGAGTGGTTGCGACCTCGTCATCGAATTTCCCCTGATCGAGGAACTGAAGATTATTAAGATCTTGCAGGATGCTGGAATTCCACCCCTTCAGGCAGTCCCTGTCACGAGCCCTTTGCTGCAACCTGTGGATCTTTTTCAGATCAGGGACTTCGGCAGGTACCTGATGGTGCAGGCTGCCAACATGAAACTGACGGTTGATAAAGAATCTTTGACCATCGTCAATATTTCCGGGGGTGGCTGCCCGGACGTTCCATATCTGGCGGAACAGATGGTGGGCAAGCTTTTAAGCGAGGCTCCGAGCCCTCGAGAGATTGGACATACTCTCTGTGGCTATGCCCTTCAGTTAGCTTATGAAGAGATGAGACGAAGATGCTCGCAGTCGTAGGCACTGTTCCAGACCCTGAGTTCCCATTGCTTGCAGGGAAGGTAACTCTGGAGAATGGAAACATCTCCATACAGGGCAGAAGTGTCGCCGTGAATCGAGGCACTCCAGCTCTGCTCGCTGCGGCCGCCAAGGTTGGAGAAGCGCTGGGCCAGGAAGAACCCTTTGGCTACCTGGTCGGAGATATTGGCCGTGGAGAAGGCAGTCAACAACTTTATAAATATTTGGCAAAGCATCTGAGCCAAACAGATTTCCATATCATTGCTTTTCATTATATACAGCCCCTTATAGGCTGGCATAATCGAATTCTCTCTGTCATCGAAAAGATGAAGAAGAGGCCCATTTTCGTCGCAGATGCAGGATATATGTATGTTGCCAAGATGAGTGGAAGAGCCAATGCCTACGATCTGTTTACTCCCGATGTTGGAGAACTTGCCTTTCTTGCGGATGAGGTTGCTCCCCATCCCTTTTATACAAGAGGATTTCTCTTGCACGAAGAGAACCATGTGCCAGATTTGATTGCCAGGGCATATGCCCACGGAAATGCTCCGCAGTATCTTCTTGTTAAGGGGAGGAAGGATTACTTGGCGAACAAAGAGGGGATTCAGGCAATCATCGATGAGCCTATGGAAGAGGCCATGGAGGCCATCGGCGGGACTGGAGACACCTTGACCGGGATTGTCGCTGCCCTCAGTGCAGCCGGTATGAATATTCAGGAGGCCGCCATTGTAGCAGCCCGCACGAATCGATTGGCAGGAACTTATGCACATCCCACACCTGCCACCCAGGTGAGAGACATCATTCAGTACATTCCAAAGGCATTAAGAGAAATTCTTTCGGGAAAGCATGAAGAAAAACATGAGCAAGGTTAGTTCCAAAGAAGAGAAACACATCCTGCCGGAAATGATTGTCTTAGATGTGGTTAGCCGCTACAAAGGGAGCGAGGCTATTTTCAAAAAATATGACGAACAAGCCGGTGTCTGCATTTGTTGTGAGGCCCTCTTTCAGACTCTGAGGGAAGTTGCACAGAAATATGACATACACTTGGAAACACTACTGACGGACCTGGAGGCTTTCACGGAGTTCGGTTAGAAATCTAACATCCCGTGGTGTTCTTAACTCAAGCAGTCCGTCTAAAGCTCGATTGGCTTTGCCATCCGTCTCGAGTTTTGTTTAAATTCGACTTTTTCAGGGATGATTAATAAAGATTTTTTCCTAAGACAGCCCCTTCCTCTTTATCTGAACCAATTCGGTAAGGAATTCCGACTTTATATTTTCTACCGTATAATAATTCGCTCTAAGCTGTGACGCAATCTGTAAAGCGAGATCGGTTTTTATAAATCCTTTTTTATCTTCTGTATCGACCACAATAAAATCTGTAACGTGTAACTCGTTGAGAAGATCAACCACCCTTTTTATTTCATCCCGAACGGGTGTATCCGTCATGGTCTGGTTGGCCCTCCCGTCTGTTATCAGAACTAATAGAAATCTTGTTTCAGGTGATTTCATAGAAAAACGTCTGATAAGTTTATATGCTTCCAGAAGTCCTGCTGTCAGAGGGGTTTTACCTCCTACAGGAACCTCCCTCAATCTTCTTGATGCCATTTCTACGCTTGATGTTGGAGGAAGTATGACCTCGGCTTTATCTTTTCTAAAAACAATCATGGAGACTTTGTCCCGTTTTTGATAACAGTCCAGAAGTAAAGATTGCACCGCCCCTTTGGTCTCTACCATCCTTCTCTGGACACCCATTGAGGCCGAACCATCCACAACAAAGACGACAAGGTGCCCCATCTTTCTTTCCCTCTGCCTGTATCTCAAGTCTTCTTCACAAATGAGAAGGGTGTTTTCCCTGCCCCTGATTTTCTGGTAAGGCGCTGCTGCCCTTATCGTTGCGTCAATAGCAATATCGTTTCTTGGTTGCAGAATGCTTTTTACATATCTGCCACCTTTATCTTTTGACCTCGTTTTTGTCCTCCTCCCAGAAGCAAACCGGTTCAACCGGTCTTTTCGAAAGACAAAATGCCTTGTCTTGAAGGTATTCCCTAAAGGAAAAACCTCTTCGTGAGGACTGAGTTCTTTTGAGAGCGTATCCGCATTATCCATGCCCTTATCACTTCCATTGAGTGGTTTTTCCGGATTATTTTTTCCAGATTTAGGATCGCTCTGTTCCTGCCTGTCCGTATGTTCATCCTGTTTTGATTGTTGCTTTTCTTCCTGATGCTCTCTTTGCTGCTCCTCCATTTGTTGAAGAATCCTTTTTCTGTGCGTGAGAACAAGAGGCAAAACTTCATCTACGTGTTTCTCTGTTACCTCTTCATCTTCACAGAACACTGCATATGCCCGTGCTGCATATAAAAGAAAGATGTCGCCTCTATGCCCTGAGATAGAGCTTTCAAGGCAGAGTTGGACGATATAGTCATTTATTTCCTGGGTAATAATCACATCATTAAGCCTTGTGCGCGAGGCGTTTATTTTAAGCCTTAGCCCTTCGTCAAGACTTAGGCCTTCATCATCAGGGGTAAAGACCTCGGGCAGGCGCTTTTTCATAATCTCTATTCTCATAGAGGTCTCTTTCAAACCTTCCCATACAACACACATTCCAAAGCGGTCAAGAAGATGTGGGGAAAGCGCTCCTTCTTCCGGGTTCATGCTTGCGACAAGAATAAATCTGGAAGGGTGTTTTAGTGTGACCCCTTCTCTTTCAATAATATTTTCTCCTCTTCCCTGCGCCTCAAGAATAAGCGCAACTAACTCCGGGGAAAGCAGATTAATATCATCAATATAAACCACACCCCCATCAGCACGGCTTAAGATACCCTTCTGAATTATCCGCTTACCAGCCTTGATAGTAGCCTCGATATCAATGCCGCCAAGAAGCGCCTCTTCTGTAACATTGAGGGGCATTTCCACAAAGGGCATATCTTCTGGTAGGATATTCTTAAAAAACCTCGCAAGGGTCGATTTACCGCTACCTTTTTCGCCGATAAATAGTACCCCCCCGCAACGAGTGTCGCTTACGTTCAAAATCAATGCAAGTTTTGCATCTTCATGTCCGACAAAATCACTAAATGTCATGCCTGCATCCCCCAAAGAATTGATTGCATCTTCTTACTTTCATTGCCTATATCCTCAAACGGCAGCCTTTTGAGCCTGTGGCTTAAAGACAGAGACGCAGCATCTCTTATATCATCTTGCTCTATAGTATCCTTTTCTCTGAAGGCAGATAACGCACGTGCAGATTTCATAATCACGATGTCAGGCCTGTGTCCATCAAGATTCAAAGAACACGTTATATCAACGATCTTGCCGAGTATATCGTCTGTAATCCTGATGCTATTGAGCCTGTCCTTTGCCCTTACGATTTTCCCGGCAAGGTCTCTCTGCTCTGAACTCCGGGCCAGCAAAAAATCTTCAGGGTTTGAATCAAATGCCGCCTTCCTTCTCAATATCTCCATCCGTTCTCCCTTATCCTGAATGGATACGACACGGACACATAATCCGAATCTGTCTAAAAGCTGTGGCCTCAAATCACCCTCTTCAGGATTCATTGTGCCGACAAGAATGAATTTGGCAGGGTGAACGAAAGATATACCCTCTCTTTCTACGGTGTTCACACCCATGGCAGCAGAATCCAGCAATAAGTCCACAATATGGTCCTCTAAGAGATTGACTTCATCGACATACAGAAAGTTCCTGTTGGCGCTTGCTAATATGCCCGGTTCAAACCGTTTCTCGCCTTTTTTCAGGGCATGCTCTATATCGAGGGTGCCAACCAGCCTGTCCTCAGTAACACCGAGCGGAAGTTCAACCACCCTCATCTTTTTCCTCTCACGGTGAAGATGCCCTTCCTTGCTCAACCGTTCTCTGCATTGATTACAGAGAAAGCCATCTGGATCACAGTTAAAAGGGCACTCCTTTACCACTTCAATCTCAGGCAGGAGGTCCGCAAGAGCCCTCACTGCTGTGCTTTTTGCCGTCCCCTTTTCTCCCATGATCAGAAGACCGCCGATCGAAGGGTCAATGACATTCAGTATCAACCCTGTCTTCATCTCCTCCTGTCCAACAATTGCAGTAAA
>PEUO01000064.1:0-543 GCA_002780715.1 Deltaproteobacteria bacterium CG03_land_8_20_14_0_80_45_14 | reverse complement strand
TCCTCCATCTTCTTTTTCCATATTTCCACTTCCTCTTTCGTAACCATATCAATGCTTCCACCCTGGAAATCGCCTTTGACATCTCCCATCTTTTCCTCTATCCAGCCTTCCACTTCAACATAGATCTCTTTTAGTGCCTCTCTGACATCAGGTGACGGATTCCACAGGCCGCGCTCAACCGCTTCAATTAACCTTCTTGCCATTTCCTCCAACGCCCATGGATTATGCTGTTCGAAGAACTTCCTGTTTTCTTCGTTGATCATGAATGTGCGTGCCACATCATCGAAGATCACGCCATCCACGGCCTTTGCCGTTGCCTGCCATCCGTAGAGACGGCCCACCCTCTTGCTGATCTCACCTGCTCCTTTGTAACCATGCGCTTTCATTCCCTCGATCCATTTCGGGTTCAACAGCTTTGCTCTGGTTACTCTGCGTATTTCCTCAGAAAGGGTCCTGATACTGATTTCATTCTGGTCACGGGTGTCACCGTAATAATTCCTGATTTCCTTCCCGGACATCACCTTTGCGGCATTGATCATCCCT
>PEUO01000202.1 GCA_002780715.1 Deltaproteobacteria bacterium CG03_land_8_20_14_0_80_45_14 | reverse complement strand
GCCCTGAATCCATCGTGGTTCAGGGCTGCCCTGCACTCTACGTAGTGCAGGGCGGAGTAAAGATTGAATTGCCCAGAGGATGATGATTAAAAGGATTCCCAGCTCCATTAAAGAAAAAGCCCAGAGTTCGATGGAGCCAAAGGCAATGGGAGTAAAGATGAGGAGAAGAATGAGGATGAGTTTGATGAAATGGTTAAATATTGTCATTGAGTCACTTGGTCATTAGGTCATTAAGTAATCGAGTCATTGAGTGATTAAGTAATTGGGTAATTAAGTAACTGGCCATTTAGTTAATGACCTTCTCTCTCCCTAATCTTTAAGTCAGGGAGAGATCGGTTCGGGAATATTAGGCCTTCGGCCTTCGATAACTGCCTCGGGGTATTCGGTCACCATCTTTCGGGCTTCTTCTTTGCCCACGATCTTTTCGGCTGCCTTCACCCCAGCGGAAAGAATGGGGGGTCTTCCATCAGTGGAATGGGCATCCGAGGCAATGATGTGAATTAGTCTTTTTGAAAGTAGTTTTTCGGCTATCCGCTTTACTCCGGGTCCAAACCCTCCGGTTAAACTCATGGCTGTGGCCTGACCCAGACAACCCATTCGGATCATTTCATAATATCTTTTGGGTCTCTGCCCGATTTCCATATTTCTTTCTGGGTGACTGATGATGGGAATGATTCCTTTTGCCAACAGTTGGAAAAGGACTTCCTCTGCCTGGTATGGAATCCCTTGGAAAGCAAACTCGACCATGAGATATCGTCCTTGGTCATTGACTGTTACAATTTCTTCCTTTTCATAACGCTGAAGGATATCTGATGTGAAATGGACGTCGGCACCGGGAAGGAGTTTAAACCCGGTCATTGGGTCATTGAGTTGTTGAGTCATTGAGTCAGAATTCTTAACTACGAACTCCGAACTCTGAACTCCGAACTTCATTAAAGCGTTGTTAAGTTGTTGGAGTTTGGTGAGGATGGTGGACCTGTCATTTTTGTAAATTCCTGGCAGGATGTGGGGGGTTGCCACGATGGTTCTTATCCCGTCTTGATAACTGATCCGACACATCTGGATGGAGTCCTCGATGGTCCTGGGCCCGTCATCCAAATTCGGCAGGATATGAGAATGGAGATCAATCATCGCAAACGCTCTCTCCCATAATTGACTTCTCTAACTTTTAAAGAACCATTTTCACGGACGAGGTCCCATTGGATATCCCCCCGGAAAGCCCTCTCTTTACCCCCAGCTTTAAGAGTTTGAATAATTTCATAGTGACCTCTAACGAAGACACTCCGTGTATAGGTCTGGATAGAATAAATTTTCAGGTTATAGACGATAGATTTGCTGTGAGCAATCGTTCTTCGGTAGGCCTCTCGGATATTTGCATAAGGGAGCATCCGGTTTTCAACGGCCTCTTTAGAGAAGAGATCCATGAAGGCATCAAGATCCATTTTCATGAACCGAACTTTATATTCTACAATGAATTTTTGAACTTCTTCTACCGGTATGACCTTGGGGCTCTCAGGTGGAAGAGGGACTTGCGCAATTGTGTAAAAAGGAACGATGAAGATGAGAGACAGGAAGAAAACAAAAGGGATCGCATGAAATCTCATTTAAATTCTCCTTCTTCCCTCAAACGGACTTCTGGTGTTGATAATCGAGGGAAATTATTTTTAGGACTCCATTTTCTTTATCTAACACCCAGCGGACATTTCCTCTCCAGACTTTTTTCTCCCCACCCATTTTCAATATCTGCTCTATTTCATAACGAGCCTTCACTTCGACAGCATTCTGATAAATTTCGATCTTCATATCTTGCGTGTTATAGCGAACTCCCTGACCTTGGTTGAAAAAATCGGCATAAATCTTCCGAATCCCTTCGATTCTATCTTTCTGATTTTGGATGGCCTTAGAGGAGAATAAAGAAAGGAAACCCTCCAAATCCATCTGATTATAACATTCGATATAATTGGCAAAGAACTTTCTTACCTCATCTTCTGTTGCAAGAGGAGAAGGCGGTTTAAATTGAGCGAACTGAAGTTTAGGGTCTCTTTGGTCTATTTCGTCTGTTTGGTCTGTTCGGTCTGTCTCGTCGGTTTGGTCTGTTTGGTTTCTTTGGTCTATTTGGTCTATTTCGTCTGTTTGGTTTATTTGGTTTGTTTGGTTTCTCTGGTTAAAAGTGATTGGTACAGCCGGAGTTGATGTGGCAAGCTGGGGTTGCTGATTTGGCGCGTCAATGCGTGGTTGGGTTTTTGGGTTTATTGAGTTTGTTGGGTCTCTCTGGTCTATTTGGTCTATCTGGTTTCTTTGGTTTATTTCGTTTCTCTGGTTTGTTTCGTTTCTTTGGTTGGTTTGGTCTATTTGGTTAGAAGCTGTAAGTTCAGAAACAGAGGTGGTCTGGAACCTATTAAAATAGATGAGGCCGACGATGATAAAAACAAATAAAATGCTGGCAGGAACACTGAGTTTCTTGAAATAAGATCCTCTTTTTTCCTGGCCGTATGTCCTCTGGAGGTCGTATTCCACGCGTGTGGAAGAATGTTTCAATACGTGATAGGCCTCGTTGATCTCCCTGATCTTCTCATTCGAAGCCACGTCTTCCCCTCGGTCAGGGTGATAGTGCTTCGTGAGTTTGACCCATCGTGCCCGGATCTCTTCTTCTGAGACATTTTCCTTAACACCAAGAGTTTTGTAGTAGTCTTTCATTGAACTGGCCCTCCAGTCAATAAGTCATTAAATCACTATACAATTTGGTCATTGAGTCGTTGTGTTATTGGGTCAATCTCGTTTCCATAGTTTCTTTAGTTTCTCTAGTTTCTTTGGTTTCTTTTGTCCCTGTGAAATAGGCTTTGCATTTCACCCCGTACACTTACATTACAGGGCAAGCAGGATAAATTTATTGAGTTATTGATTACCTAATGACCTTTTGTTTCTGTGAGAGAGAAATTGTCGATCCAAACCGTTCCGGAGATGAATCGGTCGAATTTAGCGGTTTTTTCTCTCCGGATTCTCACTAAGCCGCCCTGGGATTGGGCAGGGGTCCGAAAGGCAACCATCAACTCCTTCCATTCATTGTCTCCGATTAATGACTCGGATGCTTTATAAAAAGCTGGACCAACGCCTGAAACCTCTATTTTCAGACCACTTTTAGTTGTCACAGCTTGGGTCTTCATATTGACCTTTAGCACGTATTCGATATTGGGTTTTAATGGAACGAATTGATAGACATGGGCAAAATCGACATTCTCTTTTCCATTAAAAACAATCTTCAAGGAACCCTTCCCTTCGAAAGCCATCGAAGGATCGAAGGCGACCTCGGCCCCAGGGATTTTCTCAATTTTCCAATCAAAACCCCCACCTAAAATCTTCTCCTTCTCAAACCCACCATTGGTGATCAAGCTACTATCGGAGGGAGATAATAATCCTTCTTCTTGAAGCCTGGCCTTCCAGATTAGAAACGCCTCGTTTAATTCACCGCGGGAGATGAGAAATTCGATGTGTCGAAGAGTTTCATTTCGGTCGGGTTTATAAGCAAATGAATCCTTCTTTTGCCAGGCCTTTTGCGCTGATTCCCTATCCCCTGACTCATAGAGATAGGAAAGATATTGTTTGAGTGAAACAGGGTTTTTCGGAACAAGTCTTTCCAAGATAAAATCAGAATCGTTGGCTGCCTTTCCCAAAACATCATAAACCATGTGGCTCTGATTTGGATAATTGTCGAGAATGTAAGAGAAATGAGGGATTGCTTTTTCGAGTGTTCCCTGTTGGAGGAGAAGACTTCCAGTTACCCACCTACCCTTATAACCAGCAGGAAAGACCCTGATGGCATTTTCTAAAGCTCTCTCAGATGCCTTGCTTTCTCCCATCCTCTGAAAGACCTTCGCCACATTGAGCCAGTAATCCTGCTCAAGAGGGTTTCTTTCAATCGCCTTCTTGAGGTAATGGAGCGACTGCTTTAGGTCGATATTACGAATATCCCACTGGTAGAAAAGTCCCAATCTGTAAAAGGGGTCAGGATTGGATGGGATAGCTTGCATGGCTTTAAGAAGACTTTCTTTAGAGAGGTTTTTCTGGTAGAGGGAAACTCCCCTCCATATGGAAAGGATCTGATAGCCTACCACCAGAGATATGAAGAGAATAAGAGTCGAAGAGAAGAAGCGTCTCATGAACAGCGAAAATCCTTGTCAAAAAGAATATCTTTCGTGTTCCTTTCCAACCTCCCTTTAGGAAAGGCAGGAAATGAGATCATCCCCTCTTGCTGAAAGAGGATGATGGCGGATTGATAATACTCAGGTTGAAACTGAATCGCCTTCTGATGAATAGGGAAGTTCTTTCTTTTTCCCATCCTTTCCGTAATAGTAATGGTATCGGTAATAATAATATCCATAGCCACTCCGATGGATATCAACCCGGTTGATTACCACCCCAAGAATTTTGGCATTCACCTGATGGAGAACCTCTTTTGCCCGCTGAAGGGTCTCTCTCGGTGTTTTCCCGCCTAACACCACGAGGATGACCCCATCTACAGTGGTAGAAAGAATGACGGAGTCGGCAAACCCGAGGGCTGGCGGAGAATCGAGAACGATGTGGTCAAACTTCTTGCCGAGAGAATCCATCATCACCTTAAAAAGCTTTGAGCCAATCAGTTCTGAGGGATTCGGGGGAATTGGACCGGAGGGGATGTAATAAAGGTTTGGAACTTCGGTCTTTTTAATGATTGAGTCAAGCGGTGAATTGCCGGATAGAAAATTTGAGAGCCCTGCGCCATTCTCCTCGTTAAAAATCTTGTGGATCCTTGGGTGTCTCATATCTCCATCGATGATCAACACCTGAGCCCCGGTCTGGGATAAGGCAATGGCTGTATTGATGACGGTTGTGGTCTTTCCCTCAGATGGGTTGGGACTGGTGATGACAATCTTCTTCGGGGGTTTTTCTGAAAAAGAGAGGAGGATGGAAGTTCGTATGTTCCGGTATGCCTCTGAGAGGATTGATTTTGGATGACCATGTGTAACCAGCTCAACCGGATAAGACGCTTTCGCCAATCGCTTTTTTCTTTCATAAGAAATCTCGGGGACCATCCCGAAGGAAGGGAGTCGAATCAGTTGTTCCACGTCTTCGGGTGATTTTACCGTATTATCGAGATATTCAAAGAAAAAGGCCAGCCCGATTCCGAGGAAAAGTCCAACCACTGCGGCCAGAAGAAGGTTAAGCTTTTTATTGGGTTTGTAAGAACCCGTCGGTATTTCGGCCTGGTCCACCACTTGAATATTACTGACAGTGAGACCGGCTGAAACCCCTGCCTCCTTCATCCTCTGGAGGAGACCCTTATAGAGCTCTTTATTGGTATCGGCCTCACGCTTGAGGATGTTATACTGAATGCCCTGCTCCTTCATCTCCATGACCTTGGCTTTTTGTTGCTCAAAGGCCTGCCTGATTAAAGATTCCCTGCGAAGATTCGATTCATAGTCGTTTTTAATCCCTGCAATAATCTTATTGGTTTCAACATCCATACGTCTTTGAATGGACTGCATCTGATTCTTGAGGCGGACCATCTCCGGGTATTCTGGCTTGAAGGTCTCGGAGAGCTTCATATACTGCGCCTCAAGCTGGATGTAAGCCTGCTTCAAGTCCATCACCAACTTGTTCTCGAGAATGGAGGGGAGAGCATCGAAATGTTTGTCTTTGGTCTGTCTATAAAGGGCCTCTTTGGCCATGCGTTCTGATTCGGCTTTGGTGAGGACCTCATTCAGTTCAGTGAGCCGTTGCATGGTGACATTCTCTTTTTCCTCGAGTGAAATAATATCGTGCTTGGAACCGAAAGCCTGAAGGGCTTCATCTGCCCTTTCCACTTTTGCCTTCAGATCTTCTAATTGTTTGGTCAACCATTCTTTCACCTGTTCCGTAGCGATAAAACGGCTTTCCACACTCTGTTGAATGTAGGTCACAGCTAAGGTATTAGGCACCTTGGCAGAAAGTTCTGGATAGTTTGAATCGAAGTGGACTTTGACGAGGCGAGAGTTCCGGATGGGTTCAACCTTTAATTTACTGAGAAACTGGTCGATAAGAGCGGTATCTTTTTTGTTCTCGGATATCTCCTTCTCAGAAGGGGCATTTTTTTTGGAAGAGGTGAATAGACCAGTCATGGGCTTCAGGATATTCGATTTCCATTGCTGGAAAGGCGTTAAAGGCTTTGGTTGAAACTCAGGATGCTCTGAGAGTTTTAGGGTTTGAATGACACGCTTGGCAAGAGTTCGACTCTCGAGGATTTTATATTGAGTCTGGTAGTAATCTAAATCCCACATGTTGACGGAAAACATTTCTTTAAAATCCATAATCTGTGGGTTCTCTTTATTGATCTGGACGGATATCGTCCCCCGGTAGATGGGCTTCATCGTAAAAGTCGCCACGGCTGTAGTGATCAATACGATCAAAAAAAGAGCGATGACCGTCCATCGCCTCTTCCAGATGACCTTCCAATAATCCCTGAGATGGACCTCTTTCTCTTCCTGAGGGGGGGGATTATAATATCCTGGTGGGGGAAGCTGGTAATATCCTTCTGGAGGCGTTTGTTGCAGATAATTCATGTCATTCTCCTCATGCTACAGGGTTCCGAGAGAAAATCCAAAACCCAATAATCCCTTAACGGTATCCCGGAGTTCTATCAGGAAAGCTTTCGTGCCGCTTTTAGGGACGATGATGATGTCGTTTTCTTTAAGGTAAAGGTCTCCCTCCTGACCCTTCTGAATAGCATAAACATTGGCAGAAAGAATCTCTTTATCTGTTCCTTTCTCTGAATAACGGAAGATTTTGGTCTCAGAGCCGGCGGCTTTGGAGCCCAATCCCCCTGCCAGAGAGATGGCCTGGCTGACAGTCAATTTTTTCCCTTTGAGAGGGAAACCGCCCGGACTCTTTACTTCACCGCCCACAAATATCTTGCCGGACACAGGAATATTGATCACATCGCCATTCATTAAAGGCAGATTGAGGGCCAAATCGCCTTTCATTAACAACCCTTCGAGGTCGATCATAAATGTTTTGAGGGTCTGGTCATCGGAATCTTTTTTCACCTTAACTTTCTCATCTTCAAATTTAGGAGGTCGAATCAAAAAAAGTAATTGCCCCGCATCCTCTTTGAGGCCCCCTGCCATGGCCAATATATCCAGGATTGCCTTCTGACCTGTAACATCATAGACTCCTGGTTTCTCCACAGCCCCCATCACCGAGATTCGCTGATTCCGATATTCCTTGATGAAAACACTGACGTGAGGATCCTGAAAGTATTTCTCAGCCAAGAGATCCCGGATTTCTTTCTCCAATTCATTTGCCGTGAGGCCCTTCACTTTCAATACCCCCAACAGGGGAAGGCTGATATTTCCCTGGGAACTGACCCGAACGGTCTTATTCAGCTTCTCATCCTCGAAAACAGAAATTTCAAGAAGATCCTCTGGGCCAATTTTATAATCACGGTAAAGGTCCCTTCTTGACGAGTGGGCGCTCATCAGGATCTTCTCATTCATCTCCTTCACACGTTTAGAAGTTTCAATTTCCCTCATTTGGGTTTCTGGAGAGATGACTTCTCTTTTGGGAGGGGGACTGGAAGCGCAGGAAATGACGAAGATAATGAAAATGAAGCAAGTAAAAAATAAAATTAATTTCTTTAAATTCATCCTTCTCCTTTTTAAAAAAAACCCAGCTTGAACTCTACCTTTGAACAGCTGGGTTTCCTTTTATTTAAAAAAATAGCTATTATTGACAGTTATGGACAAAGAGGATGTTCTTTTTCTTGATCTTCAATAATAATTCCAGTAGACATCCCAGCGGTTAGTGCAACACCAACCCATACCCATATAAGATCTTCGACCCCAGCACCGGCCATTCCTGTGGCAGCTCCCGAAACCTTCGCCGCCTCAGGCAGACCTTTAGCTGTCTCGCCGGCCTGTGCGACCAAAGCTTTGGATGGGCCTTTAACCGTCGCGGAAGGAATGGTCACAGAGTCTTGGGAGGAGAGTGAAGCCAAAACGGCACGATCTTGATCGAGAATGAAGAGCGGCCCTCGGATGCTTTTTACTGTTGCCGCACCATTAGAATGAATGGAGATAGTCCCTATGGTCTCTTCATTCTTTGGAGAAGCCACGATAGGACCCTTAGAGGCCTGAAGGGAGCGGGATTTTGTCACCAAGAGGCTGCCTATTTTGAAATTCAACTCGGCGTTGGGAGAGATCCTGAAATTGATTCCTCCTTGACGAAGGTGCAACCGATCATTCTGATCAAAAGAGAAGAGACTGTTTTGGCCCACCTCGATATGGCTATTATTCCCCAATGCAATGCCGGCTACCCCCTTTTCGGTTTTTATCTTGACACCCTGAAAGACCGGGAAATGGGAGGGCTCCACTTTTCTCCAAACATTCTCCCTGGCTTCAAAATTCACTTCTCCTTTTGAGACCATCTCTCCAATGGGAAAACTCTTCTCCGCTGCCTCGGCCACTATTCTTGGAAAACCATTCGTCAGAAGCAGAAAAGAGATCGAGAGGAAATAGACAAAGGTTTTAAAAACCATTCTTTTTTTCACGTTTTTCCTCCTCATTTAGTTTTGTTTTATTAAGGATTGGATTAATTAAAGCACAATTTACAAATTTTGTCAATTATAGCATTGTCTTTAAAGACTTTTCAACATCTGAGTCTGAATTCACAGGGTTATACATATATTAATTAAAAAAATAAGTCAACAAAAATTTTAATATTCTTTTTATAACAATTGGTTTTCCAAGACTTTTATGCCCTTTAAAACATTTTTCACGAATTTCGGCCTCCGTCTGTCAAAAAAATTTTACACTTTGCCTTGGAAAAACTCGATAGGAGGGAGGGATTAGTAAGTAAAAATGACCTTATGCCCTTATCTCTTCTGGAGTTTCATCAAACATGAGTTTCAATCCATAGAGGAGTTGGGCCTTGGTAA
>PEUO01000054.1:648-9015 GCA_002780715.1 Deltaproteobacteria bacterium CG03_land_8_20_14_0_80_45_14 | reverse complement strand
CGCTCACTGAAATATCCTCAGCAAACGTGAAGTTCAACTGAGCATCGGAGGAAATGCCTTCGCCGCAGAAATCATGTATGACGATGAAATCAGGCATCATCAGGATAATATACCGACAATGCCAGACCTCTCTCCCTTTATCAATGTACTGCCCCCTGAATATCTTCACTCCGCCATAGTCGAAGACTTTCAGATCTGAGCAATAGTCGATTCGTTCTATGCCAAAATGACCTTCGTAATCAATCTGACTTCTGCCGTTCAGGGTTACCGTATTGTGGGCGGGAGTGCTCTGGAAATAATTACGAAGATCCAAAGGCCCATTATAACAATAGGTGCCCGGGTCAACAAATATGTCGTTCCCAAAAAGAGCCAGATTCACACTCAAAAGGTCACCGTGGCGATGGCCGTAATTATGAATAGGCTCCTTAATGGAGGCAGAGAATATACAATAATGATAGCCCTGCCGGCTTGTCTCCTTATATATAGCAAATTGTGCGTTATCCAGGACTAACGTCTCAGCCGTTTCACGTCTGGATGGTATAGGTTTCACGGGACCGACAAACCAGAATGCACCCTCGCTGGGATGTTCCTGAATGACCGGTGTTCCTCCAGTATTCCCCCACATCCATGCTATATCGGCGATTGTCCTGATGTTCATTCGGCTTCTGTCAACAGATAGCCCAAGAAAAGTACCTTCGTCCCCATCTCCAAGCAAAGGGAGGTTTCTGTCGGGCTTCGCAATCGCAAACAGAGCCGATAACATCTTATTAATGTCCTGCCGCCACTTCTCCACAGTTCGTAAGCCCATACGCTCCGCTATCACTGTTGTATAAAGATAAGCCTCGCATACTTGTAAAATGTATGAAGAACACAATTCCTCGTGGGTACCATCGCTCAAGAACTGCATCTTCAATTCTTCTGTGAGCACTTTATAACCTTTATCTTCCCAAAAAGATGCCTCTTTGAACTCTCCAAAGAGTATTCCTGCAAGGAAAAGAGTGGCCCCTTCCATAATGAGATGATTATTCCGGAAACCGCGGTCTTCCGATGTCAGGTGATACTGCAAGTAATGGATATGAAGATAAACCCAGCACCAGAATTTCACCTTTGACTCTTTGCCGAAATCCGGACAATCGCAGAAAAGCGTATATGCAGCGAGCCAGTGATTCAGGCGGATCGCCACCTCCATTGCGGATATCCAGTTTACACCCATCAAATACGGGTTTTCTTTTGTCCAGCCTTCAAACTGATTCCAGAAGACATCAAAATGTTCAGACGACCCGGATAAGAAGTAGGCCTTCCCTAAAGTCAGCCAATGCAGATGCCGGTTCAACTCCCATGTCGTGCGCAGATCACCCGTCGTTGCCGAATTGCGTGTAGGAATTTGTCGAAAGTATACGAGAGGCCAGATGTTTTCATTGATAATCGTTGAGTGCCAATGGATATTAGAGCCGAGATTAACATGATACGCCCGGAAAAGGACCAAGCGCCCTTTGGCCGCTTCTGAGGCGGCAGTGAAAATCATCTCCTCCTCTTCAGGATGGTCACGTTTAAATTTCTGCTTGAAATTATCATTACCGACCGGCAGGAAAACCTCTTTTAAGCGATTCTCCCATATAGAGAATATTTCCGGGAGATGACTGAACCTATTCTGGTTCTCTTTCGTCAAACAATCCAGCAATTCTTTCTGATCCGGCGCCCAGGCCATATACCGTCGTTCCCGTGCCATATTTCTGAGCCGCCGTGCCTTAAAAAGGGCTTTATCCTTTACCACACGAATCGCTTCCCGTGGGGGCTTGCCATGGAGGTCCTGTAGAAGTTTTTTTGATTTCTTCAGTACATTCATTGATGATTCCTGATCAAATCATCGATCTGAAAAGACAGGTTCGTAATATTTTCAGCCTCGGCCAAGGTCACGAGATCAGATTCCTGGCCGGCAACGGCCATCAGAAAAGCATCCATCTCTGCGGTCAAACCTTTGTCCATTTGCTTTGAACGAAGATTCTTCGTAAATCTCCCCATGACTTTCAAGGACTGGAAGTCATCAATAATAATAGACGTCTGGTCCGCATGGATCTCAATATATTCTTTCCCGAGAGATTTGTTTCCAACACAAGTATAGAGCAGAGTTCCTAATGATCCGTCACGGTACTGCAAACTTGCCGTAAGTGAATCATAAGTCTCAACTCCGGAATTTCTGGAGTAAGCGGCATCCGCACTTAAATCGACGACTTCTTCTTTGACCAGGAATTGCATAACATCCAGGAAATGACAGCATTCGCCAATTACGCGCCCTCCACCGATGTGGCGCTGCTGTGTCCAGTTGTCAGGGGAGATGAAACCGGCATTGACCCGGTACAAAATCTGAACAGGCCTTCTTAATTTCTCTAACATTCTCACTGCTTCCTGAATATATGGTGAGTAACGCCGATTGTAACCAACAGTAAAGATGACGTCCGCATTCTCGGCAGCTTTGGAAAGCTCCTCAAGTTCCGCCCGATGAATCGCCATGGGTTTCTCCAGGAGCACATGTTTCCCGGCTCGAATCGCATCCGCGGCCATAGATGCATGCGTATCATGGCGGGTTGCGATAATCACCGCATCTATAGACGGATCGGCAATGATTTCCTTATAATCCGTTGTACAGTATTGTGCGCGATACTTCTGGGCAGCTTTTTTTGCATTTACGCCGCTGCGATTACATACTGCAACAAGAGAAGCAGAAATTTTACTTTTCAACAGGTTTGGAATATGCTGCCGCTGGGCAAATCCGCCCGCACCAATAACACCAAGACGCAGCGTTCCTTTCCTGACAACCTTGGGCTGTATACGAACTTTCCTCTCCTGAATATCATTCGGCTTTCCCCGGTCATATTGAATTAAGACTGCGATCGAATCAGTGGCCCCTTCTTGAAGAATCCTGTATACAGATGGCGCTTCTTCAATCGGAACCCGTTGAGTAATCATAGGATCCATGATTAGAATCCCTTCTTTAACAATTTCCATGAACTCCTGCATATTTCTGTTCAGTGTCCATCTCACATAGTCGATGGGATAATCTCTGCCTTCGAATTCATACTCGGGATCATAACGTCCCGGTCCATAGGAACACGAGATCCTGACCTCAATCTCTTTTTCATAAAATGGAGAGCGCTTGAAGCTCAAGCCGACATCGCCGACAATGACCAGGCGGCCTCTCCTTCTCAGCATTGCCATTCCCTGATGTGCGGGTTCATCGCTTTGTGTTGCAGCACACAACAAGACTGCATCAGCACCAACTCCAAGGCTGAAGTCAAGTACCGTACGAATTGCAGATTCTGCACTCTCAGGCCTGAAGCTGTTGTCAATGCCCATTCTTTTCGCAACTTCCACTCTGTTTTCCTTAAGGTCAATACCCATAACCCGGCAACCCGAAATCTTCAGCAATTGAGCCGCTAAAAGGCCGATGATGCCCAGTCCAACGACAACCACTCTGTCACCCAAGCCGCAGTCAGCCTGTCTGACCGCATGCATGGCAATGGCCCCGATAGTCGCAAACGATGCCAAAGATGGGTCCAAGCCTTCCGGTATTTTGGCTGTCAGGTTCCTCGGCACGGCAACGTATTCCGCGTGATTTGCTATACCCGAACCTCCGCAAGCCACAAGATCGCCCTTCTTCAGATCATGAATCCCGTCACCAACCTCTATGACTTCGCCTGCCAGACTGTATCCCTTAGGCCACATAGAGTTCTTATAGTTCTCTCGGGCCTTTAATGTTTCGCTGAACCCTTCGCGGATGATCTTCTTCAGCGCTTTCTGGTACAATTGCATATCAGGGAACCGGCTTGAAGATGCTGTCTGTTTCTCTTGAGAGCTTCTGGCCACGGATACCTCGGTTCCAACACTGACCGCAGAATAATAGGTCTTAACCAGCACGCCTCCTTTGAAACACGTAGGAGCCGGGACTTCTTCAACCACAAATCCGCGATCAAGAGTCTTGAATATTTGCTTCATTTTAGAATTCCACCTCACTTATAAGTGTTTATATCTTTATCGTATGATTGATGAATAGTTTGCCGTACCATTCTGCTTCAACCTTGCAGGCATGTGATTCTCAATAGCCCTCCATTGGACAAACGATCCGCTTCATCCAAAGACCGATAGTAATCAGCTTTGTATAAACATCTTCCACCACAGGGCCAGATTGAGCAAGTACCATCTGCTTCGAGTATATTTGTCTTCTCGAAGTATCGTCTTTATTTCGTCCATGTTAAAATAATCCGTACTGCCGGCAAAAGACAATACTTCAGAGTGTGCTCGCTCGCCCAGCTTATCAAAAAACCATTCGTGTATTGGAACACCGAATCCCTGCTTTTTTCTATGGATGATGGCGTCCGGAATGACGCCTTTCAATGCTTTTTTCAGGATATATTTTTGAGTGCCATTTTTCGTCTTCATGCCAGAGGGTATACTCATGACAAACTCAACGAACTTATGATCCAAGAATGGGACGCGACTTTCCACACTCACGCCCATACTCATCTTGTCTACACGCATGAGCAGCAGTTCTGGCAGGCGATAATTCAAATCCAGATACGTCATCCAGTGAAGAGAGGACTTGTCCCAGGCTTTCTCCTGAAATCTTTGGAAAATGGGATCGATGGCTTCCCAGGATGAATAATTCTTAAACTTCTTATTCAGGCGTGTTGAAAGAAGTTTCCTTTTATAGGTGTCTCTGAATGATTCGGCGCCCCCCCAGAAAATGGGTCGTCCCATGACATTTCGATGCAATTGCTCGTACCCAGGGCCCTGATCCCGACCCAATAATCTTAGCGCCGCTAAAGACAGGCTTCCCAATAATTTCGGAATTCTATTCATTCTTTCTTGCCGTTCGATGTTCTCTTTCCAGGGAAGATACCCCCAGAAGAGCTCATCTGCCCCCTCTCCGACTTGACAGACTATTACACCTTTTTTACGTGCCAACTCTGAGACATAGTATAAAGGGACACATACAGGGTCGGCAATGGGTTCATCCTGCAGATACACCATCTTTGGTAAAAAGCTGATCAGGTCATCAACGCTCAGAATGCGTTCGTGGTACTCCGCTCCAACTTCACCGGCCATCATGCGGGCGTAATACGTCTCGTTCTGGTATGTTTTGTAGTCACCATCGTATCCAATGGTAAAAGTTTGAACAGGGGTATTCTGCCCTTTCGAGAACAGGGCTGCATTGGCACTGGAATCAATGCCGCCTGAAAGAAATACGCCAACCGGCACGTCAGCCATTTTGCGCAATTGCACGGACGTTTCTAACTCATTCAACAGACGGGCCGCAATTTCATCCTCTGAAATACCGGTAAAAGGTGTTGTATGATCCCACATGTCCCAATAACGATCTTCCTTATACTGGCCATCTTTTTTGACATGAAGGTAGGTCCCGCCGGCCAATTTCTTTATACCCTCGAACAGTGTAGACGGCGGTGGAGTGGCCAGAAATGACAGGAAATAATACAATGAAGTCTCATCAACATTTTTTTTCTGGTCAGGGTCCTGAAGCAGTGCTTTGATTTCCGACGCAAACGTAATGCGGCCGTGGTGAATACTATAATAAAGGGGTTTTATGCCCATCCGGTCGCGAACCAGCCAGAGCTCGCTACTTCTTGTGTCCCATAGAGCGATTGCAAACATCCCCCGAAAGCGATGAATACAATCGATGCCCCACTCTTCAAAAGCATGCAGAATCACCTCCGTGTCCGAGTGGTCTGTTTTCCATGTATGGCCGCCTATCCTGTTGAGCTCTGATCTGATTTCCAAATGATTATAAATCTCGCCATTAAACGAGACCCAGAGAGATCCGTCTTCATTGCACATGGGCTGCTTCGCGCTGGATGACAAATCCACAATGGATAATCTGCGATGCCCTAACCCGGCTTTACGGTCATCGGAAATCCACAAACCCGCATCATCAGGACCTCTATGGACCATGGTATCTCTCATCCGCATGAGGTACGGTTCAGATAATTCAAAATGACTATGATGAAAAACGAATGCCCCGCATATTCCGCACATGACTGTTCTCTCTCGCTGGTATGATTTTCTTTTTACACGGTAGACGGTCGAACCGATATGGCCGGATTTGTTCCTGAGGGTCTATTGACGCAAGGTGAATAATTAGCCAGGCCGAACAAATGTTTTATAATGGTAATACATTTGGGAAAAATAAGCAAAACCCGAAAGTATTTTGGTGAACGCTGCCCCTTTTACGCCAAAAAAATAAACGAGCAGCACAAAGCCGAGGACATTTGAAATACCTACAACAAATGCACTGTTTCGGAGTTCTCTGCCGAGTCCCTGTGCTGAAAGAAACCTATTTATAAAATCTCCGAAACCATACAAGACACAGCCTATTGATACGCTATAGGCCAACGGCACTGCAACAATGAATTCTCGTGGATATAACAGCACAATTACTTTCTTAATTACTAGCAAAAATACAAGCAATGAACCTGATGACAATAAAACTGTAACCACTGTCACCTTTTTTGGAATGAAGTCCCTGCTGGCAAAATCCTTAAAAAATGTTGTCCCCACTACACCCGGAAGCATGGTTAATGGCATAGAAATGGTCACCGCCAGGGAATAAAAACCAACGTTCGTATTGTCTATGAAATAGCCGATGGAAATGCCGGCAATCTGTCCGGTTGCGACACCTGCCAGCACACCGATATACACATGGAAACCATATGTTTTGTTTTCCTCCCAAATCGCAGCCATATATTTTTTCACATGGTCATATCTGGGCTTCAACCTAAACAGCATAAATACAACCAATAAAGAGAGGGTTGCCAGCTGGATAGACAATGCAGAGATTAAAGATAAAGGTACAAAATAATTAAATAGGATCGCACACAATAAATACAAGAGACTTGGACCGATCCGAAAGATTGAGAGGTCATAAATCCTGTTGTCGCCTTGCATAATACTCTCAAGACAGAGCTGGAAGGGAAAGACAAAAAGGAGAGGGGAAACCATTCTAATGGTTCGTCCCAAATCATTATGGAAAATACGCCCTTCAAGAAATGAGAAGAAGAACAAAATAACAATGAACGCGGAAGAAACCATCGCGGCGCATAAAAATAGGTTTCCAATTAAACGACTCCTCTCTGTCTGATCTTCATTCTTTGCCAGGAGCCTGCTGCCTGAAATAAAAATACCCAATGTCAGAAAAACGACTACGAAAGAGAATAGATTCTGTAAGAATTTCAGATCACCATAATGCTCTGGACCGAGCAAACGAGTGTTTACAATGCTCACGCATATACCGACAAATATACTGAGCAGCATGGAAACATAGAGAATACCTACCTGCTTTGTTTTTTTCCTCATGGCAAGGGACCTGAAATAGGATCTATTCATGTTGGCAACACTTGTGAGATTGAACCAATTATTCATATGATGATTATTAACCTAAACATTGGGCACTCTTTTACCACGGCCCTCTTTAAGCGAAATTAGACGATTGAATCCGGCACAGAATGGAAGAATAGATGATGGAGAATCTTCACGATTCGTTCCACAGCCTTACCGTCCCAATATTCCGGCAGTCTGCCCGTCTTGCCTCCTTTTTCCAGAATCCCGAAGGCAGTCTTTATAATCCTGTCTTTGTCTGACCCAACGATTGTATTTGTGCCTTCCCACACGGTTACAGGTCTTTCCGTATTCTCCCGCAGAGTGAGACACGGAACTCCAAGAACTGTGCTTTCCTCCTGAAGTCCTCCTGAATCAGAGAGGACCATTTGAGCCGTGCTCAGAAGCGAGAGAAAGTCAAGGTACCCTTGCGGCTTCAACAAGATCAAATTCCGCATCTGCTGGACTCTTCTGTCCAACCCGAAGAGTTGTAATTGTTTGTCCGTCCTGGGATGCACAGGAAAGACAATCGGTATCCTTTCCTGGATTTCATCTATTGCATCAATGATTGCCGTTAGGGTTTCTGGTTCATCAACATTGGAAGGACGATGAAGTGTCAGAAGAGCGTAGTGTGAGGTTGTCCCATCGTTGGAAAGGCCAAGTTTTTGAGCGATGTCCGATTTAGCAGCCCTTTCTTTGTGTTCCAGCAGCGTATCAATCATGGCATTGCTCACAAAGAAGATCTTATCCGATGGAATGCCCTCTGCTATCAGGTTTTCATCGGCGTCTTTGGACGTTGTGAAGAGAAGATCGGAAAAAGCATCGGTTACAATTCTATTGATCTCTTCAGGCATGGTCCGATCACGGCTTCTGAGACCAGCTTCCACATGCGCTATGGGTATGCATAGCTTAGATGCCACGACGCTGCATGCCAGGGTCGAGTTCACGTCTCCCACAACAAGGACCAAGTCAGGTTTCTCG
>PEUO01000054.1:0-635 GCA_002780715.1 Deltaproteobacteria bacterium CG03_land_8_20_14_0_80_45_14 | reverse complement strand
TTTCAAAAGCGGCCATGATTCCCGCAGTCTGTTCAGCATGAGAACCCGACCCTATCTCCAGATCCACATGCGGCTTGGGAATGTCTAAATCCTCAAAGAAGATCTTAGACATCTTGTCATCATAGTGCTGGCCAGTGTGTACGAGTACGGATTGGAACTCCGGGTATTTTTGTAGTTCCTCCATGAGTAGAGCAATTTTCATAAAGTTTGGCCTTGCCCCAACCACATTAAATATTTTCTTCATCACCTATCCTACAGTAACGAGATTTATTGATCAAAGAGTGAACTACAAACGGGCAAGTTTAGTGGTACTTCACTTTCAAAAAATCTGCGTATCGCCTCTCGTAATGCGTTTTCTAGATTTCGTTGTATTCTTGCATATAATTAAAGTATTTTATTCCCATTATTTTCATGAGCATCGAACAAATGAGACAAGACTGTCCCTATAAAGATGAAAATCCCAAAAGCCACGACAAAAACGATCCATCCCGAAAAACTATGGTAAAAACCCTGTGCGTATTCAAGACTCCAATAATGAGCAATCATCCCCGTTGCGGCGATCCGAATCCAGACCAGAGTCTGGAATTTTATGCAGCTGGATAATACATACCTATTATAACAGAAATCACGTATAC
>PEUO01000219.1:9277-16891 GCA_002780715.1 Deltaproteobacteria bacterium CG03_land_8_20_14_0_80_45_14 | reverse complement strand
CTCCTTCAGAATGACATTACGAAAGTCCCCAGTTGTCATTCTGAGCGAAGCGAAGAATCTCAATAGTTTGTGAACTCACCGAGAATTGCTGTGATCACCTCTTTTCTGTTGCCTTACCTAAGTAAAATTGATATAGATTTATATATTGGGATAATGGAACGTTGGAATACTGGAATGATGGGGGTTAAAAAGTGTTACTTGGATCTTACCATTATTCCATTTTTCTACTCTTCCATCATTCCATGACTAATCTTTTATAGGAGGTGGGGTATGTATAAGAAGATTTTGGTCCCATTAGATGGTTCGGAATTGGCAAAAACAGCATTAGACCAGGCCGAGAAATTGGCCAAAACATTTGATTCTGAAATCATTCTGTTCCAAGTGGTCCCTTTTATGCCCATCTATGGCTCGCCGGAGCTGGTGACGCCTATTATCGTTGATGAAAAGCAGAAGGAAGCAGCCGAGAAGTATCTTGCGAACCTTGCCGAGGAATTGAAAAAGAGAGGCCTCAAGGTGACGGTAATGGTGAGGACCGGGCAGCAGGTGGCCGTAGAGATCATCGACTTTACAAAAGAGGCTGGGGTGAATCTGATCGTCATGTGCACCCACGGCCGCTCTGGAATTAGCCGGTGGGTTTTGGGGAGTGTTGCCCTCAAAGTCATAACCCGGGCTGAAACACCCATCCTCCTCATCCGTTCAAAAGGATAATTGCTTCGGCATCAGAGTAAAAAATGAAAAAGGAACATATCTTTCTCATCTTCATCCTCTTCCTCACTTTCCTCTCCATTTATCTCCTCTACCAAATCCTCTCCCCTTTTCTATCCTCCATCATATGGGCGATCCTCCTGGCCATGGTCTTTCACCCCCTCTTCCAAAAACTTCAACGCCTCTTAAAAAAAAGGGAGGTCCTGTCTGCCATCATGATGACCTTGTTTGTACTCATTGTCATCGTATTGCCCTTCAGTCTTCTGCTGGCCTCTTTGGCCAGCGAGGTGATGGACGTCTACCATCGAGTGGAGGAAATGATCAAGATCGGTCAACTTCAGGGTTATTTGGAGAGAATAAAAGAGATCCCTATTCTCAAATGGATCTTGGCGAGGTTAGGTCAATATATCGATTTCTCGCCAATGGACCCTCTGCCTCTATTATTAAAGAACCTTAAACAAATCAGCACCTTCATCTTCAATCAGACCACCATCCTCTTAAAGGGATTTTCCGCATTTATTGCTGGATTTTTCTTCACCCTCCTCTCCCTCTACTATCTTTTTAAAGACGGAAGCCACCTTTTCGGGAGATTGAAAGAGATTGTTCCTCTCCCCTCCAAGGAGAGAGATCTTCTCATCCAACGGTTCAAGGACATGATTTATGCAACCATCTATGGAGGGATTCTGATCGCCATTATTCAGGGTCTTTTAGGAGGGTTATCTTTTTGGGTCCTTGGACTTCCTTCGCCTATTTTCTGGGGAACAGCAATGGCTCTGCTTTCCTTCATACCCATTGGTGGAACAGCTCTCATCTGGGCTCCAGCTAGCATCTTCTTATTGATTGGAGGGGCCGTTTTAAAAGGACTCATCTTGCTCGGTCTGGGAGTATGTGTCATTAGTATGGTGGACAATATTCTCAGGCCCTTATTTATCAGCGCCAAAACCAATATTCATCCCTTGCTCCTCTTCTTCGCTGTGCTGGGAGGGATCCAGGCTTTTGGATTAATCGGTCTGGTAGCAGGCCCTCTGATCGCCACCCTCTTCCTGACCCTTATCGAAATTTATATTCAAGGGGTTAAACCCGATAAAACGAGTCCGTAGTCGCGTAGGGAACGGTTTCAAACCGTTCCTTACAGGTTGGGGGCCTCTACAATTTCTACTTTAAACTCTTTGGCTTGGCTAGGTGGGTCTTTGAAAATTACCATAAAAGGAGCGGCCTTGCCCGAAGGTGTAATCATCTCTTGTTTCGTTGGAGGTTTAATCACCATCTCCTCTTTAAAAAATTCCACAGGTTGTTTCTTCAACTCTCCACGACTGATGATCCGACCACAGATCGCCTCCTTCTCAGCCACTTTGAGTTTGTCTTGATCAAAAATGACGACTTTTATTTTGATATGCTTCTTTGTGAACTTGGATTGATTGTTTACCTTTCCCTCGATGATAAAGAGTGGGAGTTCTCCTATTTTCTCCTCATATCCACTCAGATCTCCAACAACCAGATCTCCCTTCTCTATCCCCCAAATCTGGTTCCAAAGTCCAGTGATCTTTTTAACTGGATACTCTAAATAGGGGGAGAGTCTGCCGCCAGAACTCAATTCCGCCCATACATAGAAGATACCGAAGACCAGGAGGATCAAAACGATGAGAAGGGCAAAAAACCGAGAGGGGCCTCTTCTTTTAGCCCGCAACATACTCCTCGGTTTGGAGGGTTTGCCTTCCGCCCTCTCTTCTCTTAAAGGTTCTTCAGGGGGTAGGTTTTCCACTTCTTCTTGAGAAGCCAATCTCTCCCCTTTTTCTGAGGGAGCCAATTTCTCCGTTTTCTCTGTAAGAGCCTGCTCAGAAAAGAGGAATGCTTCTTCTTTCTCTTCTTCCTTCTCTTCTTCCTTCTCCTCTTCCTTCTCCTCTTCCTTCTCCTCCGGCGCCACCTTTTCTTCCTCGACTTTCGCCTCTGGAGGGACCTCCACCTTTTTCTCACCTGGTCCCATCAATTCTTCATGATATTTGGCAAAGGATTCGAAATCCTCGATAATTTCCTCTTTGGTCTCAGGAGGAGGGACGACATAGAAAACATGCTTGCACCGTGAACAACGGACCTTGACGCCCTTGGCTGGAATTCGAGAATCCTCTAAATTAAACTTTGTCAAACAGGAGGCACAGGTGATGATCATAGGAAACTCCCTTTTATGATAGTTATGCAGGAGATGAAAGGTGAGGGTAAAGACGCCAGTTTCGTTGATGGGTTAGGTCGTTCGTCCTTAAAATCATAACCTTGACCCTTTGACGCTATACGAAACGGGCTTCCTAACCTTAGCCCATTCACCTCAGACAATTTTCTTCGTTTGCGGATGGCCCATTGCATGTGCGATTTCTTGACATTATGATGAAAGGAATAGGAAAAATCAAGGAAAAAATGAGGAGGATCCACAAAATGTCAAATGTCAAAACTCAAAGTTCATGGTTCGACAAGCTCACCATGATTTCATCCTGAGCCTGTCGAAGGATGGCATTTGCATTTTGACATTTAAAGTTCCGCCTTGGCGGCGGCGGTCTACCGTCCCAATCGTTTTTTGAATTCCTGGGTCAGCATGGGAACGACGGTGAAAAGGTCGCCGACAATCCCAAATGCGGCTATTTTAAAAATGGGAGCTTCAGGATCTTTATTAATGGCGACAATGATATCCGATGTCTTCATCCCGGCTTGATGTTGAATGGCACCTGAGATCCCACAGGCGATATAGATCTTAGGACGAACGGTTCGACCGGTCTGCCCAACTTGATGCTCATAAGGAATCCAGCCTGAATCGACGGCTGCGCGAGAAGAACCCACGGCGGCTCCTAAGACTTCGGCCAGTTCACGAACCGGTTTAAAACCTTCTGGCCCTCCGACGCCTCTTCCCCCTGAAACGATGATTTCTGCATCGGCCAGATTGACTGTCTCCGTCCCTTTGATGAACTCCAAAACTTTTGTTCTGACCTGATCCTCTGTCATCTGCAGGGTTTCTCGAATGATCTCTCCCTTTCTCGAATCGTCCCTTTGAGGCATGGCGAAAACTTTGGGCCGGACCGTTGACATCTGAGGTCGGTAATTGGGATAGTCGAGAATGGTCGCCATGATGTTTCCACCAAAGGCTGGCCGAGTCTGTTTGAGAAATTTTGTTTCGGGATCGATGTCCAGACCTGTACAGTCTGCTGTTAATCCTGCCTCTATGGTTGTGGCTACCGTCCCCGCAAAATCTCGACCCTGAGTGGTTGCTCCGTAGAGAACGATCTCGGGTTTGTATTTCCTAATGAGATCCACGGCAGCCTTAGCATAAGAATCGGTTCGATACTGTTTAAGTACAGGGCTTTCCATGACATAGACTTTTTCAGCTCCGTAGGCTATGGCTTCTTTGACAAATTTATCGACGGCTTCCTTGTCCCCGAAAAGCATCCCGCATAATTTGCATCCTATGGCATCGGCCAACTTCCTGCCTTCGCCAAGAAGTTCGAAGGAGACACTTCCGATCTTGCCAAGTTCATGTTCTATAAAAATCCAAACATCTTTATAAGCGGTGATGTCAATCGTAACGGCTTTCTCTTCTTTTTCCAAGGTGATTGCACTCACCGGACAGACATCCACACAAGCGCCGCAGAAGGTGCACTTCTCATCCACCGCCGCAATCCCTTCCTTCATACTGAGTGCGCCAAAGGGACAAGCAGAGATACAAGATTCACATCCGGTGCAGGCGTCCTTGTCAATCAATAATCTGGCCATTCGCTTCTCCTCCTATCTAAATTGGAATATTGGAATAATGGAATGGTGGAATGTTGGGTCAAAAACCATTTTATACCTCTTATGACTCTTCTTGGTTTATCATTATTCCAATATTCCAGTATTCCATCATTCCAAAAGAATTTTGATTATTTTATGAACTTCGTATCCATCAATTTGTTCACCAGAAGGGGAACGACCTCCGTCAATTCCCCCTTCAAAATCTCGCCGCTTCCTCCTCTGGCCTCTGGAGAAAAGACCCTCATCACCCAAGTCGGTGATCCCTTCAATCCAATATGATTCTCATCGGCGCCGACATCCTTTGCGGTCAAGGTAGGAATCTGTGCCTTGGCCGCCTTTTTGATCCCTAAAAGAGAAGGAAGTCTCGGTTCATTGATGTCTTTGACGACCGTCATTAAAGCAGGAAGTGAGGATTCTACGATTTCCCTTCCATTCTCCAGCAACCGTTCCACCACTATCCTCTTCTTTGCAAAATCAATCTCCTTGACCTTTGAAACATAAGTCAGTTGTGGGATTCCCAGGCGGGTGGCAATGCCTGGCCCAACTTGAGCCGTATCTCCATCGATGGCCTGCTTTCCGCAAATCACCAAGTCCACGTCACCGATTGTCTGGATTGTCCTGGACAGGGTATAAGCGGTGGCTAGGGTGTCTGCTCCTGCAAAGGCCCTGTCTGAAACCAAATAAACCTTATCCGCACCCACAGCCAGTGCGTTTTTCAACACCTCGATGGCCTGTGGAGGGCCCATACTGATCACATGGATTTCTCCACCATGCTTCTCTTTGATGAGAAGGGCTTCTTCTACAGCATACTCATCAAAGGGGTTAGTAATGCTTGCCACACCCTCCCGAACCAGTGTGTTGGTCTTCGGGTCAATCTTCACATCCGTCGTGTCTGGAACCTGTTTGATACATACGGCGATCTTCACTTTCTCCTCCTCATTTTCCTTTAAAATTGGGTTTCCTCTTTTCAATGAATGCGGTCATTCCTTCCTTCTGATCCTCGGTGGTAAAACCGAGACTGAAGGCATAGGATTCTAAAGAACATGCCTCTGCCAAATCCATATTGAAACCAGCATCAACCGCCATCTTGGCTAATCTCACTCCAACGGCTCCATTGGCTGCGATCTGAAGGGCCACTTTTTTCGTCTCCTCCATCAGGGAGGCCTGAGGAAAGACTCGATTGACAATCCCCATCTGATAGGCTTCCTGAGCGGTGATCATCTTCCCTGTTAGAATTAGTTCTTTGGCCTTGCCTTTCCCGATCAGACGAGAAAGTCTCTGGGTTCCTCCGAAGCCTGGAAAGATGCCGAGGGTGACCTCCGGAAGGCCGAACCTTGCGTTCTCAGAGGCATAGATGAAATCACAGGCAATGGCAATCTCCGTCCCTCCTCCCAGGGCGTAACCATTGACAGCGGCAATGACTGGTTGATCAAGATCCTGGATCATTTTTAAGGTGAGATGGCCCAATTTTGAAAAGTTTAGGGCCTCGATGGGGTTCATTCCTTTCATCTCCGCGATATCGGCCCCTGCGATAAACGCTTTCTCTCCACCCCCAGTCAAGATAAGAACCTTCAGTTCTGAATGGTCCTCCACCTCCTGGAGTCCCATCTGGACATCTTTGAGGGTCTCCATGTTTAAGGCATTGAGCGCCTTGGGTCGGTTAATCGTAAGGATCCCGATTTCCCCCTCAAAAGATAACAAAATATTTTTATATTCCATCTTCCCTCCTGCATCGTGACCGTGTCCGTGTTGCGTGTCCGTATAAATTCTTAACTCATAACTCTCAATTCTTACCTTCTTTCAACGATCATCGCCATGCCTTGACCACCACCGATACAGAGGGTGGCAAGACCGAGATTGACTTTCCGGCGTTTCATTTCATGAAGGAGAGTGACCATCAACCTTGCGCCCGAGCATCCGATAGGATGACCCAGAGAGATCCCGCTCCCATTAACATTCGTCTTTTCCATATCAAATTGCAGCTCCCGAATACACGCAATGGCTTGGGAAGCAAAGGCCTCATTCAGTTCAATCAGTCCAATGTCATTGAGAGTAACTCCAGCCTTTCTTAAGGCCTTCCTCACTGCAGGAATAGGACCTAAACCCATATAGGCCGGGTCCACCCCTCCTGAGGCATAAGACCGTATCGTCCCCATAGGTTCTAACTTCAAGGCCTTTGCTGTTTCTCTTGACATCAAAAGGACCGCCGCAGCGGCATCATTGATTCCAGAGGCGTTTCCTGCGGTAACGGTTCCTCCCTGTTTAAAGGCGGTAGGGAGTTTACCCATTTTCTCTAAAGAAGTATCCATGGGTCTTTCATCGGTATCGAAGATGATGGGCTCACCCTTCTTTTGTGGAATCACCACCGGAATGATCTCTTCCTTAAAAATTCCATTTTTGATGGCAGCTCTCGCCCTCTGATGGCTCAGCAATCCTAATTCATCCTGTTCCTTTCTTGAGATTCCAAACTTCTCGGCGATGTTCTCTGCTGTAAGTCCCATGTGGTATCCATAAAAAATTTCAAAGAGACCATCAAACACCATCAAATCTGTCATCTCTTGGTTAAACATCCTGGCGCCCCAGCGACCCTTTGGGAATGCATAAGGAACCTGACTCATATTTTCCATTCCCCCTGCCACCACAACCTCTGCTTCACCTGTTAGGATCGATTGAGCGCCTAAGGCAATGGCTTTTAGACCTGAGGCACAGACCTTGTTGATCGTAAAGGCATTGGTTTCTTTCGGAACCCCTGCATAAATCATCGCCTGACGGGCTGGGTTCTGTCCCTGTCCAGCCTGTAAGACGTTGCCCATGATCACCTCATCGACCTGAACCCCCTGCATGGATTCATCCCATTGGTAATGGGATTTCTCCAACTCCGTCATTCCTGCCCATTTAAATGCATCAGGAGCGACCTCAAGAATTTCCTTCTTAACAATTGGCTTAAGACGGGCCTTTTTCAGAGCTTCTCTAATTGCAATGGCGCCTAATTTGATGGCCGAAACCTCCTTCAAGGAGGCCCCGAATGTGCCGACAGCTGTTCTCGCTCCACTAACAATGACAACTTCTCTCATTTGATTCTCCTTTTAATCCCCCCTGTTGGCAGATATGTGATGAAATGAAAAAAAGATAGGTTGT
>PEUO01000219.1:0-9121 GCA_002780715.1 Deltaproteobacteria bacterium CG03_land_8_20_14_0_80_45_14 | reverse complement strand
CGATGCAAATCGGGGCAGGAGTGACAGATTAATAGACTTTTTACGAGACCATCATATTAATAATTTATTTTTAATTTCGATAGGTTGGCAGCAGTCAGGATAGCTTTAACAAGATTGGATGGATCAGCCAATCCTTTTCCAGCAATGTCATAGGCTGTCCCATGATCCACTGATGTCCGGATAAAAGGTAATCCTAAGGTAAAATTGACGGCTTCCTTAAAATCGAGCATCTTAATAGGGATGAGGCCTTGGTCGTGATACATGGAGACGACGACATGAAAGTCGCAACGGCCTGAAAGGTCGAAAAAGGAGTCAGCGGGAAAAGGCCCTTCGACATCCATTCCAAGGGATTTCGCCTCTGCGATGGCCGGGAGGATCTCTTTTTTCTCCTCTTCTCCCAAGAGTCCTCCTTCTCCACAATGGGGATTGAGGCCGAGGACAGCAATTTTGGGGTGAGGGATCCCTAAATATTCTTTCATCCCTTCATCCGTCAATCGAATGGTAGAGAGGATACGATTCGTGGTGATCCATCTTGAAACATCCTTAAGGGGAAGATGGGTCGTTACCAGAACGATTTTCCATCTTGATCCCAAAAACATCATGGCAACGGAGGAGGCCCCAACCAGATGGGCTAAGAGTTCTGTATGGCCTGGAAAAAAATAACCCGCTGCATTCATCGCCTGCTTATTGATCGGGCAGGTTGTGATAGCATCCAACTTCCCACTCCTCACCCACTTGACCGCCTCCTCAATATATTTCACCATTGCCTCTCCACACGCTCGGTCCGGTTGTCCGAAACGAAGAGAAGTGACTTCTAATCGGCTAAAAGGATGGAGAAATATTTTCTGAGGAAGGTATCCATTTTCTGGGATTTTCTCAATGACCTCCAGGGTTGTAGAAAGGTTTTGCATTTGGATGGCTTTCGAGAGCACTGCTCGATCGCCAAAGACGATGGGCCGGCACGCTTCAAACGGTTCTTTCATGGATAAAGCCTTCACGATGATTTCCGGTCCGATGCCAGTCGGATCACCCATCGTAATCCCGATTTTTGGTAGGGTCATAAAATTAACCTTTCTTATCAATCAGAAAATTAGTTTGTGCTTATTTGTTTTTTAAATAGAATATGAGAACCGGTCCTGATTATTTTCTTTTCTTCGGAGAGACTGTGCACTCAATCTGAGGTTCCCGAACCTCGATCTGATCCGCAGGGATACGAATCACTTTCCCATTGCGCCAGATGGCAATCGGAACTCCATTGCGGCGATGTTCGGCGATAGCCTCAGCCACAGCCTTCCGAAGAGCCTCCTCAGCCCGATACGCCAGGAGAGGAAGTGACCTCCTCGCTTTCTTCATTGCTCCTCCTTATATTTTAATAAAATCCCAAAGAGATCTGGATCAAGTATTTTGATCTTTCCTAATTCCTCAAAAGCAATCATTTTAGGGACATCCCCTGAATTATCAAAGATTGTCCATGAGTCCGCTAAAGGTTTATAGAAACGGAGAAAATTGGGCAAGCTTCTGCCGAAACGACGGCGGACAATAGCCTCTGGAATATGATGCCCTCCATTTTGTACGCGGAGCCGAATACGTTCGAGGGCCAGCTTAACATTGCTAATCCAGAGAAAAAAGATATAGATAAGATACCCTCCTTTTTTCATCTCCTGCAGAAGTTTCACGTATGTCTTTCCTGAGAGGGTGGTTTCAAACCCAAAATCCACACCGCGCTTAGCTAAAAGAATGAATTTGTTCCAGCATGAGTTTCCCTGCATGGATGGCGGCTCTCTCTGGAGCGAATGGGGACAAACCACCCGCAATGAAATCGGCGTTTACAAATTCCAAGCATTCCACATACTGTGGAAGAAACTTACGGGCAAAGGTCGTCTTCCCAGCGCCATTAGGACCCGCAATGATGTAGAGGTTTGGTCTTCGGTTTTTATTACTCAAATGATTCCCTCATTCAATGACCTGTCTTGCTTTGAGTTCTGAGCTTTCAGCTTTACGCTCTGCTCCATGCACTATGCGCGTGCATTTGAAAATGGCCAACTTTTTTATGGATGACACCATGGCTTTTCTTTAAGATGACATATGAAAATGTGAGCCTCCATTTTTTGTTCAGAGTTTTTGAACAATGGTTGAAGTAGTCATAATCCCCCTCAATATTTCGTAGTTATGTATATGCCAAATCGGCCAGTGCAAGGATATCCCTTTTTGTTTTTATGCTCGTTTAGAGATGCTTCGTAGGATTTATGAATAAACTTTCTTCCACATAGAGCACATTTAAAAATGTACTTGGGTCCAAAACTTGTCGTGCTCTTCCTCGTGCGCCTAGGAGTCATGCTCTTTCTCGTGGGCTTTGATATGGCTAGCTCGGTTGGCCCTCTGAATGTAGGTGGCGCTGAAATTGGACCCGATGCAGTTAACTCAACGGCATACCGTGGTTTAAACGGCACCTTTGTCACATTAGCACCTTGAATACGATCAACTCGATAAGATCTATCCTCTCCTGTATTATGTTTCACTGCATACAGCAATAGATTCCCATCACGCGTCCGCCGTAAAGAATATGGCTCAATTAGGCGGTGGCTACCATTGTAAGTCAAATCAACACAGAGTCGATTCGCAGCGGCAAAGCGTATAACTTCGAGCGGTGCAGTTCCATGCCAGGCCCGGGGCATGGCAGGCGGATGCCATGCTTCGTCCACTAGCATGCCCATAAGTGGCATCCGAGAAGGCATGACTTTTTCGACAGCACCATACAGCCACTCAAAGACGGCTGGCAATTCAATCCAGAATTGTTCAAAGGGTGGTAAAACAGGTAATTGATAGCCCAACATGTTTTCCCATTCGGCCTCTAATTCAGCTCTTTCCGGTTTCTTCTCAAGCATCTCCATGGTTGGGATGAATATGTTTTTGAATTTACATTTCTGTTCAAGTGTGTTCCTTACCAAAGCTCGATCTTGCGTTAGATCGTTATGACGAAATAAATGAATTACATCATAAAGATCCCGTGGTCTTAAGCGCTCTGCCAAAGCTCTAACTTTTTCTGCAAAGAGTTCCTCAAAGCAATAGCATAGAAAATGGATACCTTCTTCCGGTCTGTCTGAATACGGATGATGTACTTCGCGGCTGATAGTGTTAAGAACCAAAATCTCGTCATTAGTTAGATCCAATTTTACGCGAGGTAAATCGCCGCGGGGCAGCAACGGACCACGATAACTGATCCTGCCCTGTGCTGATATCTTTCCGCGCGGATTTGTATAAATTTCAAAATGCACTAAGTCTCGTGGGATCTCAATTCCCGATTTTTCATAAATCCAATCCGCAATTTCTTTAAAGGCCGCTGCCAAAAATTCTTGATTGCAATGATCTTGTTTTCTAATCGTAAAATCTAAATCTTCTGAGAAGCGGTAGGTTTCAAAATAACATTTCTTCAAACAAGTTCCACCCTTAAATACCCAATCGGAGCCCAATTCGCCATGGTTAGATATACCAGCCAATATCCATCCAAGCAGATAATCTTTCTCAACAATGTTTGGAGCAAGCCCAAACTCCCTAGAGAAATCTAATATTTCCAGGCGGCCGATCAAATTAACGCTCCTTTGCCCAATTTTTAGGAATCCACAGTCTCCACCGAGTAACCAGCTTGTCCGCAGATAGTTTTGGATCGAGCTTAGCGTTTCCTTTTGTGAGCCTGGTTTGACACAAGTAAATAGTATTCTCTTCGGATTGAGCAAATTTTTCTAAGAGAAAACCAAGGCGTTTAAATACAGCACCATTCTCGAATCGATTAGCATATTCAATCAGCAGATCCATCTTCTTATTTTCTGATCCCAGGTATTTGTTAAACATGTCCACGGTGGAACGAATTCCACCGCCAAGTTGGGGATTACTCAACATATCAAGTATTGTCCGAGTCGGATCTGAAACTGATATCTTTATCTGTCCTCTCCAAACCGATTTGAACCCAAACATTGCTTTCTCTGGTACCGTACGCAACATGAAACTTGTTCCCTTAATGACTGGACTACGATCTCTTGGCTTTCGCGTTGTCATCACAACGATGGTGCGAAAGATCTGTTCAGTCAGATCCCAGTACTCAGCTGCACTCCACCCCCCAATATAACAAGGCGAATACAAACGCTCCGCTATGATCCAGGGGTCTTCCAACGGAACATCGGCGCTTCGAGATTCAAGTGGTATAGGAACATATATGCCTCGTCGTATGCGTGAAAGCCAGCCTTTGGTCGCCCACCGTGCAAGCATCTTTGCTCCATCTGAAGCAGAGACGTCCAAAATTCCAGCAGTTTCCTGGACAGAAATAGTCCCTTTCGTCCTCCGAAGCACCTCAGACAGCCTTTTTCTATCAGTTTTCCCTAAACCGGAAACGGGTTCCATAATATATTTAAAGTGTAATAATTCGATTTTTGGATGAATTATAACACATGAAATATACTTTTGTAAAATAGAAAAAACTATATTAGGTGCGCTTTAATTCATTTAATAGAGAAATTATGAATTATTTAATGTACTTCTATCTTTGGTTCGCTATTCCATACTTCGAGGACAAAGCGTCTTGTACGAAATTCGCCGAATTCCTTCTCTTCTTTTTCTTTGAGGGCGCGTAAGGTTTCGCCAGGGAAGTCGGGACCCCGAGGACATAGCAGATTCTTCGCCGATGAGACCATGTCAATACCGAATTACCGATGCTTGACCCCCAGGGTTTTTTCCTAGCTTTGACCCCAAATCTTCCAAATCCAATTTGGTCGATAAGCCAGTCGGTTTTGCGGAGGTTTTCAAGGAAATTGGAACCCGTCCCCAATTGCACTCCATTAGGCCAGTACTTTACGTCCAAGATCAGTTGTCCTGTAGCGCTGCTTTGAACTTCTCGGCTTATCTGGAATCGTCATCTCAAGCCAGCCGGCCACAAGCAATGGTTCAAGGTATGCTTTTCGAAAGTGTTCACGGTCTCTTAGACCAACCGCCCTCTGCAATTCCTCTCGGTTGCGAGCCGTTCGGGCTGCTTCAAGAACCGCTATGACTTGCGGGGTCACTTGCGGGGTCACTTGTTCACCAACTTGCTCACTGACTTGTTCGGTAATTTGTGGGGTGATCTTACGAGCTATTTCGACGTTTGGCCAGAAAGTGGCGGTGAAGAATCCATTAACCGCGAATTTTGGTTCAGGGCATTTATGCTTCCTTGCATCCTCTATCATGCGCCGGATTCCTGTCCCTGCTTTCTCAATAAAGGCGATCCGGTGAAGAAGGTCGGCGATGAGAGGATTTCGCCTTACACTGCGAGTGCCAAGTTCTTCTCTGGATTTCAGTGATGAGTTCAAAAAGCTCCTAGCGAGTCAACTTCCCTCCTTCTCGTTTTCCTCCCCGATTAGTCCCATGCAGTACTTGATAAAATAGGACCCCGTCCCGATTTGACTTAATTTGATTGTTTCTTTATTAAATCCGCGATCCGAATTCCGCATTCAAATATGCCAACTTTTTTATGGATGACACCTGGCTTTCTAAAAATAGGGACATGTTCCCAATTTCATTCTTCAAGGAATAACCTCTCAAAGGATTGTAAGAATTCTATTGGGCTTATCACCTTCAACATCACTTTCTGTCTTGTTTTTGGATTGAGAAAGTGCTTCTTGTCTAATGTAATTAGAAAATCTACATTGGCATTCTGTGCTGCTGCCAGTATGGGTGCATCCTTACGATCAACGATAGTGGCCGCCTTTTCCATAGACTCCGGTGTTGGATCATCAACCATCAGAGGTGCTAAATTGTGCATGAACTGACGGAAACGGCCAACCAATTGAGGAAACTTTGCTGCAAAATTTCTGTCGGCTTCAATTAGAACCTGCCGACTGACCACCATCTGGACAACCCCTGCCTCACATAAGTCCAGGAGGGTTGCCGATGCCCCAGTAACCGAATTTATCCCAGCAATAAGGACATTGGTGTCGATAAAAACCTTAATCTTCCGGGTAGGCTTCTGCAAGGTATTTCTCCCGTTGAACCCTTAGATCTGAAATGAGATCTTTCAAGGTCAATTTTTGACGTTTCATTTCTCGTTCCACTTCCTTAGCCAACGAGGCCCGTTGCAAGCGTTTGGGAGACATGATCAATACCTTGCCCACCCGAAAGATGCTGAGACCAGTGTTCTCATCAAGACTTAAGGCTTCTCTCATATCCTGTGGGATGGTGAGTTGACCCCTTGATCTGACTCGCACCAATTTAGGGGCGGTCGCAATACTTTCCATAAGAATCCTCCTTATTCTGATTATCAAAATATATCAGAATATTCCCTTAAATTCAACCTTTATTGCATTGATTTATAAGGGGAGTGAAATTACAAGTTTGCCATCTAAGATCTACTAGTCGCTATGCGCTTTGCACCATAAGTATATTATTTGGATAGAGTCAACTTTTTTATGGATGCCACCAAATCGCAATATCCCAAGCCTGACCCCAAAGCCTTTTTTTTAAACTGAATCCAAGAATAATCAAAATCTTGTCAGGCCTTGAAATTTGAAGCGCGTATATAAACAAATTTTATTTTCTCCTGCTATTGTTACCCTATAACTCAATAATAAGCTGAATTCCAAATGCCACAATCTGCATTCCGCAATTGGAATGGCCAACTTTTTTATGGATGACCCTAGAAATTAATATCTAAAAACTCAACTTGTTGAATGTTGAGACTTGACCCTACTAGACCTTTTTTTTACTCCATTAATTGTACTTTGCAAGCCTCTGAGAGAACTTATTGTTATCCGTTCAGGACCATTATAAAGTTATGCTTCAGCAATAATTTCATCCGGTATCGGTAAGTCTGAACTTGGTTTGACTTTTAGCCATCTCAAAGCAGCCAGATTTCGAATCGTGTAGGCCACTTCCTTGTCATCAAGTTTTGGTCGACGACGTTGTTTCCATTGCATTACCTCAGTTAGAACTTCTGTTTCAGAAGGTTGTTCTTTTTTTCTATTTGCTAATGTGTTGGCAGCAAAAAGAACTGTTGCCACAACCTCGGATTGCCTCGTTTGCATACGCATGAACAAGTCTGTTGTTTTCTCAATAATTGATTCCCATTGAGCCATTTCATTCAAGTAGGCTTTCCGCGCATCTGCAAAGGTTGGCCCAACCTTAACCGCAAACATTTGTCCAAGCTGCTCTTCTCTTATTAAGCCATTATTGACTAACCGGGTGATAATACCCTTCAACTCTGGAGAGAATGGGCCAAAACTTGATTTTTGATAATGTAATCCGGTGGGCAAACCTTCTTGGGTAGCTATGTACGCAATTTTTTGAAATGTAGTTCGACCTACAGGCCAGTGATAAGGTTCTTGCTCCAACCGGCTTAGAACCTCGACTAAAGCAACCCATGCAGGCTTAACCCTTTCCGGTCTTGGTTTTACTTTTTCGCTTAGGTTATCAATTGGTTCTTGATCAAGAAATTCAGGTTGCAGTTCTTCATGTGGTGTGCCGTGAGGTGCATAAAGTTCGACAGGAATATCTAATTGACTTAAATAACGGTATAGGGTTGGACCAACTATCTTCCACTCCAATTGACCTTGACCACACCCAAGGGGAGGTACAGCCAGAGACGTGATTCCCCATTCTTTGTAGTGTTGGAGCAAATATTTTAGACCTTTCACAATGTCCTCAATGCGTGACACTGAACGCCAATGGCCCTTTGTAGGAAAGTTCAAGATCCAGGGTGGTGTAAGCCTCTTGTACAAGTAGGGTTTGCCGAGCCTAACCTCATTACGATTGCACCGGGCCACATAATCATTGAACATATCAGGGAACTGCTCCTTAAATTTAAGTGCAATCCCCTTACCCATGATTCCAACGCAATTTACGGTGTTAACAAGGGTCTGGGCTTTAGATTTTAGAATGTCTCCCATCAATACTTTGACCATCTTTGCCCCCTCCTTATCGGAAGAAAAGGTGTGAATTTATTGACACAGGGATATCTATTCCTAATGCTCCAAAAGCTTCCTTCGACTCCTGGCATGAAACATAAGCCCCCATAATAAAACGAGCTTCAACCTGATCTGGAACTAAAACTTCCGCACATTTTGCTGACTTACGGCGCATTGCCTCGAATGGGTCAGGATGAGTCCAGTATTGAGCAAAAGTTAACTCTTTGTCAACGATGGAAAGACCTTTGGGGGCAGGAGCGAAACGTGCATAATCACTCGAGGCATTGCTATCGGTAATAATAACCCCTGGCAAGTCAAGAACTTGCGTACTAACACGTAAAATACAAAGATCAATATGACGTGATTGTACAACGTAAAACATCGGATTCCTAGCATGGAAATACAGATTCACATATTCATGTAATGGTCGTCCTCCAGGAACAATTTTCTTTTTTCTTCGCTCTTGTATTGCTTCCATGGCAACAGAATTATGGTTAATCCCCTTTGACCGTTTGTGTGAAAGTATGGCCCCGGACATAATCGAGGCAACATTCCTTATGACCGTGATGTAATGGAGTTCCTGAAGGTCAGTTCGGTTCATAGGTTCTCTTGGAAAACATGTCGCAATTTCAATTTCCTACAGCAAAAATCGAGGCCTAAAATAGGAACCCGTCCCCAAATTCACCTCCCAACGAGTGTCCTTCCATGTCAGTTCAATGAGCGTAAGAGGAAATTGGTTAGGTTCCCTCGGGTGAAGAAGGTAAGACCATCCATCGACGCCGAGCGGTTTATCTGATTGCTCAAGGAGGAGGCTTTTCATTCCTTCCCACTGGCTTCCATAATAAGATAAGTCTGGGCCGATGGATCCAAGATTGAGATAAGGTTTTCTTTCATCCGCATCAAGTATGTTGATGAACTCCTCATATTCACCACCATCCTGAAGTATTTTTACAGCTTTATTACAGATCAACAGGTGAGCAACATTAGCGGGCATGATTGTCTCCTCTCAAAAATTGAAACCCGTTCCCAATCCATTCTGTTCAAACGCTAATCTACTTTAGAACTTGACTGGAAAATGGGAGCACCCTAAAAAATTGTGCTTCCCGGAGAGGTAAATATCATCTCATATTGTGCGCTCGACAGAGCCCATTGCCGGTCAGTCAGAAGGGTAGAACCTCTTGACTACAAAATTCAGT
>PEUO01000095.1 GCA_002780715.1 Deltaproteobacteria bacterium CG03_land_8_20_14_0_80_45_14 | reverse complement strand
GTCCTCCAATGGGCGAAGGAGAATGCCTCGGTCTTCTATCAACGACTTCGATATCACCTCATCGAGACTTCTCCCTTCTTCTTAAAGGAGCAGAAAGAAAGGCTTGTAGTATATGAAAAAGAAGGAAAGCTCTTTTGGATGGACCCAGAAGTCTTCGAAAAAGGAAAGAATCTGATGGAAGGTTGCTTTCTTTCCAACGAACTGGTGGATGCCTTTCCTGTCCACCAAGTCATTTTCGATCATGGGAATCTAAAAGAGATCTATGTCACTCAAAATCAGGGCCGATTGAATGAACAATGGGGGGAACCCTCGGATCCAAGGATCGCCTCCTATTTCCAATCCATGGGCATCACTCTCCAAGAAGGCCAGCGTGCGGAGGTGAATCTGAAGGCTCTGGACTGGATGGAAAAGGTGGCCCGTCGTTTGAAGAAGGGATTTGTCCTGACCATTGATTACGGCTATCTTGCAAAAGAACTCTACGGTCCCCATCGAAGAGAGGGAACGCTTCTCTGTTACACCCAGCATCAGACTTCAGAAAATCCTTATGAGAGACTGGGAGAACAGGACATTACCTCTCATGTCAACTTCACCAGCCTGATTCAAAAAGGAGAGGAAGCCGGCCTCCAGTTCACTGGCTTCGTCCCCCAATATCAATTTCTCATCGCGTTGGGACTCCTCCAAGAGATGGAGTCTCTGGGAAGAGAGATGTCTGAGATGGACGCACTTCAATTTCGGCTTTCATTAAAACATCTGATCCAACCAGAGAGCGGAATGGGTGAAGTTTTTAAAGTATTGATCCAACATAAGGGAATTGACCAGCCCCAATTGGATGGTTTAAGAGAACTCCGTTCAATCCCTTGGGTCTAAAAATCCTCCCTCTTCCCACTTTTGTAGGGAACGGTTTCAAACCGTTCCCTACATGGCATTGGGGGGATTGGGAAGTGATGGTAAGGACCTATGAAGGTTTTAGGAATTTTCGGCAGCCCGCGAAGAGGAGGCAACACAGAACTCCTTTTAGAAGAGGCCCTCAAAGGAGCTGAGAAAGAGGGAGCGAAGGGGGAGCGTCTTTATCTCAGCGACTTCACCATCACCCCCTGTAAAGAATGCCATGGATGTGACAACACCGGAAATTGTATCATTCTGGATGATATGGAAAAAATATATTCCAAACTGTTGGAGGCAGATATTGTCATTCTCGCCTCACCGATCTTTTTCTACGGCGTCACCGCCTGGGCCAAAGCCCTGATTGATCGAAGTCAAGCCCTCTGGGCAAGAAAATATCTTATCAAAGACCCTTCTTTAGGGAAAGAAGGGAAGAAGAGAAAGGGTTTCTTGATTTCTGTGGGAGCGACAAAAGGACAGAAAGTTTTCGAAGGAGCCATCCTCACGGTCAAGTATTTTTTTGATGTCCTCAACGCAGAATATGCGGGCGAACTGTTCTTCCGGGGGGTGGAGGCCAAGGGCGATATTTTAAAACATCCAGGCGCACTCCAACAGGCCTTTGAAGCTGGGAGGAGACTCATTTATGAAGACCGAATAAAAGTTCGGAGTCATTAGTTCGGAGTTCGGGTAAAAAAATTAAGAATTATTTAGAAAATTCTCCGAACTCTTAACTCCTAACTCATAACTAAAGAGAGGAGGTGAGATCAATGACACAATGGAAATGTTCAAATTGCAGTTACACGTTTGGAGCTGATACAGTGCCTGAGCGATGTCCTTCCTGCAAGCAGGCCTGCACCTTCAGTGATGTGACTTGCTATATTCCGGATTGCGGGGGACCAGGCAATATGGACCTGAGACTCGTAGGAAAAAAGGATAAACCCGCTAATGAATAATTCCCCTCTCGGCTCCCCTTGATAAAAGGGAAGTGGGGGGATTCAGGAAAGGAGTGTAGAAAAAAATGGAGACAAATTCAAAAAAAGCTTTTGCCTGTCATCATTGCGGTGCTGAGGCAGACATGACGCTTAAGGGCTTTGAAAGTGTGGCAGAGGTGATCCAAAGGGAGAAGAAACTTCTCTGTAAAACATGTGGGAAAGAGATTTCATGGACAAAGAGGGAGGATACAGAAGCGATTAAGATGACCATGGAGGCAGAAAAGGATGCCTATCAGGCCTATTCGAAGGCTGCCAAGATGACTAAAAACCCTAAAGGAAGGGATATGTTTCAACAATTGTCCGAATTCGAGATGAACCATTACCACAAATTAAAAGAACTTCTCAAATCACTTCAGGAGAAAGGAGAGTGGATTCTCTATTCAGGAACGTCTTTTAAAAAGAAATCAATCCCTATTAAAATTGAGAAGCCGAAAGGCCAGGAACAATTGACGGACATGGACGCTTTGAAAATAGCGATCAGAGAGGAGAAAAAAGCACAGGTCTTCTATCGATCGATGGCGGAGTTAACCAAGGACCCGCGAGGAAGGGATATGTATAAACGATTAGCCAATGAAGAGGCTCTTCATGAGAAGCTGTTGAACGACCAGTATTATAGCCTTCACAACACGGGCATCTGGAGTTGGGGTGATTGAAACAGCATAGCGCATAGAGCAGAGAGCATAGCGAATGATGAATTACCAAACTTCAAGCACTCAATTCCAAATAAATCCACAATAACCCAAATTTTAAACAAAATTGCTTCGGTCATTTGAAATTAAAATTTAGAGATTGTTTGGGATTTGGAATTTCTGATTTTGGAGTTTAGACTCTATGCGCCATGCGCTCTGCGGTTTTTGGTGAGGGATGGAAGAAAAGAAGTTTGAAGGCAAGTCGAAGATCGTCGTCAATATTGAGAACATCCATTGTGGTGACTGCGCCCTGAATATTGAACGTTCAGTGGAACATGTTCCCGGAGTCCTCTCTGCAGAAGTAAGTTATGTCCTCTCCGCCGCCACGGTTTATTACGATCCTCATCGGGTAGAAGTCGACCGTATCAAGAAGGCCATCACTAAACCTGGTTATGCAGTCAGGGAAACCCTCGCTGAAAAAACAAAGGCCTTTTGGAGGGAGATGAGACCCTTCATCTTCATGGCCGCATCCGGGGTTACGCTCGCGCTTTCCTGGATCTTAGGGTGGATGAAATTTGGACCCTCTTATCTCCCGACAGGCTTTGCCATCGCCTCCTTAGTTCTCGGAGGCTACCCCATCGTGAAGAGCGCCATCAAAGCGCTTCTGATCCCTGATTTAAATGTAGATACCCTTGTTTCCATTGCTGCCATCGCAGCCACTTCAGTCGGCGCCTATCAAGAAGCAGCAACGGTCATTTTCATTATGCTCTTAGGCGAATTCCTCGAACACCTCACCGTGGGAAAAACACGGAAAGCTATCGCTTCCTTAATCCAGCTTTCTCCGAAGACGGCTTGGGTAAGACGAGAGGACAAAGAAGTTCAGGTTCCGATTGAGAAGGTGAAGACCAAGGAGGTGGTGATTGTCAAACCGGGGGAGCGGGTTCCTGTGGATGGAAAAATTATATCTGGGTGTGGCTCGATCAATCAGTCCATGTTGACCGGAGAGTCGATTCCTGTTGAGAAAGGGGTCGGCGATCGAGTTTATTGCGGCACGATTAATGAGTCTGGTTCCTGTGAAATTGAAGCCACCCAGGTCGCTGAAGATACAAAATTAGCCCAGATTAAACGCCTGATCTTAGAAGCACAAGCAGAGAAATCGCCCACTCAGAGGGTGATGGATCGCTTTGCACGTTACTTCATTCCAGCCATCCTCTTGATCGCCCTTGCCACTTTTCTGGTCACAGGAGATCCTATTCGGGCAATTACAATTCTCATCGTCGCTTGTCCCTGTGCGTTGGTTCTTGGGACGCCTACCGCTGTGGTAGCTGCCATTGGAAATGCAGCCCGGCAGGGGATCCTGATCAAAGGAGGAGCTTATCTGGAACAGATGGGTAGATTGAAGACCCTTCTCATGGACAAAACCGGAACCCTAACGGAGGGAAGACCGAAGGTCGTAGAGATGACAACCTTCGATAGACTGGACGAGAAAGAACTTCTTTATTGGGCAGCCATTGCTGAGAAACGCTCTGAGCACCCCTTAGCTAGAGCGGTCACGAAGAAGGCAGAAGAGTTGGGGTTCAACATTCCCCATCCGGATTCATTTGAGGATTTCAGAGGGAAGGGTGTGAGGGCAAAATGGGACTCTAAGACCATTATCGTGGGTGCTTCTGATATGGTGAAAGACGAAGGCATTGAAATTCCGGAATCGACAAAAAGGCTGTTGGAGTCAAAGGAAGCGGAAGGGATGACCTCCCTCCTTGTTACATTGGATCGTCTTCTCCTTGGAGTCATTTCCATTGCCGATACCTTGAGGGAAGGAGCCAAGGACGCTATCAATAAGATTAGAGAGCAAGGAGTATCCGAAATTTGGATGCTTACGGGTGACAGTGAGCTGGTTGCCGACCGCATTGGAAAACAATTAGGCATCAGGTACGAAGCAAAACTTCTTCCCGAAGAGAAGGTGATGAGGGTAAAGGAATGGAAAAAACAGGGTCAGACAGTGGCCATGGTCGGTGACGGTGTGAATGACGCCCCAGCCCTCGCAGCTGCCGACATCGGCATTGCCATGGGAGCAGTGGGAACAGATGTAGCCATCGAGACAGCCGACATTGCCCTGATGTCCGATGAACTCAAGAAGATTCCCACGGTCATTCGACTCTCTCGAAAGGCCCTTCGAGTGATCCATGAAAATCTTGTCTTTGCCCTCGTTTTTAATACAGTTTTGGTTATCTTATCAGCCCAGGGATGGGTGTCCATGATCTTAGGGGCTGTCATGCATCAAGCCAGTTCTCTCCTTGTCATCCTCAGCTCGATGAGGCTGTTAACAAAGGGTAGATAGGGAGATAAGGAGATGGGGAGCCCCGGAGACTCTTAAATTCACCCTATCACCCCATCGCCGCTTCAAAAATTAATTTCCACTTGACCATGAAGAAGGCATCTCGTAAAATGAAGCGGGGTTAGATTCTGAGTGGGAGAATTCATTCAAAAGGACGCCGTAACAGAAAGGAGCCGTTATGGACGAGAAGAAATTTAAGGAGATCATCAAGTTTGCCATTGATAAAGAGATCAAATCTTACAATTTTTATACGAAAGCCAGTAAGGTGGCAAAATTTTCAGGGGCTAAAGATCTTTTTTCCGACCTGGCCAAGGAAGAGGCGGGGCATCGGAAAATGCTCGAAAAGCTCGACCTTAAAAAAATTGCCCAGGCAAAGATTGAGAAGGTCCCCGATCTCAAGATCAGTGACTATATCGTGGATGCAGAATTTAAGCCGGATATGCCCTATGCGAACATCCTCCGGATGGCGATCAAAATGGAAGAGCGAGCGCTTAAGCTCTATACCAATATGAACAAGTCGAATAAAGACGAAACATTGAATAAACTCTTCACCTTTCTAGCCCATGAGGAAGCCAAGCACAAACTTAGACTTGAAAAAATCTACGACGATGAAATCCTAAAATAACCCACAGGGCTATTGGGAGCGCTTGGCTTTAGGAGCGGCCTTCGGCCTTGAAGGTCAAGGTTAAAACCCTCAAGCGTAGTGCTCCTCAAATGAAATGCTCCTATTGCATCATTTGGAGGTTGAGATGGAAAAATATAAATGTTCAGTTTGTGGTTATATTTACGATCCCGAAAAGGGCGATGCCGATGGCAATATCCCCCCTAACACACCCTTTAATAAACTCCCTGACAGTTGGGTCTGCCCTGTTTGCGGCGCTCCCAAAGATATGTTTGAAAAGGATTAGTCCATGTAATTGCCCATGGCCGTTAGGACACTCACAAACCATGAAAATGGTCAATAGGTGACGGTAAGGGTTAGGAGGCCCGTATCGTTTAGCGTCAAAGGGTAAGAATTTAAGACGATTAACGTAACCGAATGACGAAACGGGCATCTTTACCGTTGCCTTTAGACAAACCTCTTATTTTCTAACTAATCACAATCAATAATTTTTATAAATTTAATGAATTCTCTGTCGTGAAAAGGCCGGGGTTCCCGGCCAAGGTCTCTTTCTTCTAAATTCTACAATTTGAATAGATTAGAAATCCACTTGAAATAACCTCCTTGTTGTTTTACCCCGTTAGAAAGCCCCGCTGCTTGCAGCGGGGATGAACCCCGTAAGACCTCTGGTCTCTTACGGGGTGAAGATAAAATTCCTTTTGGAGCAAACACGGGGTTTAATGCCCCGTGTGAGCCTCCCCGTTGGAAAGTCGAAGACTTTCTAACGGGGTTTACTCCTTCGCTTGACGAATTGACCATCTTTTTATATAGTCGCTTTAGGACAGAGGTTTTTTTATGGATGTCGGCCAGATCCTCACCCTTACGACCAATAAATTTCCCGAACGAACGGCTATCCTCTTTGAGGAGAAGCGGTTCACCTACCAACAATTCAACGGCCGTGTCAATCAACTCGCTCATTCCCTGCTTAAAATGGGATTAAAGAAAGGGGAGAAGGTTGCTTCTCTTCTTTTCAATTCAAATCATTTCGTCGAGGCCTATTTCGCAACGGCCAAAGCGGGCGGGATTTTCACACCCATCAATTTTCGCTTCGCCCCGGAGGAGGTCCGTTATATTCTAAATCACTCTGATGCCCGCTTTTTCATTTTTGGGGAAGAATTTTCAGGCCTCGTTGAAACAATCCGGCCGAAACTGACAAAAGTCGAATTTTTTATCTCCGTCAAGGACGGGGCGGTCAAGGGTTACTTGGATTATGAGGCTCTTTTAAAAGAATCCGAAAATACAGAACCGGCTGTTCGTCTTTCCGAAAAAGATAAGTGCCAACTGATGTATACCTCCGGAACAACGGGCAGGCCTAAAGGTGCCCTCATCACACATGGAAATATCCTGTGGAATCTCATCAACAACATTATAGGAAGGGAAGACAAAGAGGGTGAGGTTTCCCTGGTCATTGGACCCCTTTACCATACCGCAGCCCTGAATAATCACTTCACCGTCCGAGTAGCTCTGGCTGGGACGAGCATTCTCATCAAGCGTTTCGAACCCAGGCGTGTGATGGAGATCATCGAAAAAGAAAAAGTGAATGTCATCTCAGGGGCGCCCGCCATGTATCATCTCCTTCTTGCTCTTCCGGATGTGGAAAGATACGACACCTCTTCCATCACAAAATGTACGTCTGGAGCAGCTATCCTGCCCGACGAGTCCAGAGAGAAGCTTTTAAAGCTCTTCCCCAATGCAAAAGGGGTTTACGATGTCTATGGCTGCACTGAGGCCTCCCCCAATATTACAATCCTCAAAGCCGAGGATTCCCTTCGAAAACGGGAGCGTGTCGGCCCTCCCCTCCCTTTCTTGGAGGTGAGGATTATGGATGATCAAGATAGGGATGTTCCAGCAGGAGAGGTGGGAGAGTTAATCTGTCGAGGCCCTAATGTGATGAAGGGTTATTATAAAAATAGGAAGGCGACACGCGAGGCTCTCAGGGGCGGATGGCTTCACACAGGGGATCTGGCTCGCCTGGACGAGGAAGGATTTGTTTATATCGTCGATCGAAAGAAGGATATGATCGTCAGCGGAGGGGAGAACATCTATCCCAGGGAGATCGAGGAAGTGCTCTATCACCATCCCAAGATCCAGGAGGCCACTGTCATCGGCGTCCCGGATCGACTCTGGGGTGAGTCGGTCAAGGCAATCGTTGTTTTAAAAAAGGGAGAGACGATGAAAGAAGAGGAGGTGATCGAATATTGTAAAAATCATCTTGCCAGTTATAAGAAACCCAAATCGGTTGAGTTTGTAGAAGACCTTCCCAGAAATCCTTCAGGAAAGGTTCTTAAGACGGCGTTGAGGGAAAAATATTTAATCCGGAAAGGAGGAGAGCTATGAAACGATCTTTTATCATCATTACATTAATCTTACTGGCCGTCATGTTGGGTGTGGGCCAGGCCGCTGAAAAGCGACTGGTCATCGGAACCGCTAGCACCGGTGGGACATGGTATCCCCTGGGAGGAGGAGTGGCCACCCTCGTCACGAAATATATTAAAGAGGTGAGCGTCACCGCCATCCCTTCAGGGGCCTCGATTGAGAATATCCGGGCCATCAACAAAGGCACACAAGATCTGGCCCTCGTCATGCCTGATGTGGCCTATTTTGCTTACAATGGATTGGAAATGTTTAAGACCGAGCGACACGAAGAACTCCGAGGTCTTTTTGCTACCTATCCCATCGACATTCAGTTTTATGTGGAGGAAAAATCCTCAGTAAAGACGATTGCCGATATCAAAGGAAAAAACTTGAGAGTGTCAGTGGGCCCCCTGGTAGTGGAACAGAGGTGATGGCCCGTCTCATTTTAAGAGAGTACGGGATCACCTATGACGATATCCGAGAACAGTTCATTTCCATTCCCGAAGCCACTGCGGCGATGAAGGATGGAAATATCGATGTGGGCATTGCGACCCTGGGAACGCCTGCGCCTACCCTCATGGATTTGACCCATTATAAGAAGATCCGATTCTTAGACATTGAAACCGATATGGCGGACCGGATTAATAAGAAATTTCCAGCCTATTTCCCACGGACCATTCCTGCCGGGACTTATACTGGAATGACCAAACCGCATCACACCCTTGCCTGGATGGGCCTCTTTATTGTTCATAAGGATTTCCCTGGAGAATTAGCCTATGACATTTTAAAGGCGGTCTTCGATCATAAGCCAGAACTGGATGCCATTCATGTACAGTTTAAGAAGATCCTTTTGGAAAACGCCAATAAGGGGATGTCCGTTCCCCTCCATCCAGGAGCGATTCGATTCTTTAAAGAAAAGGGTTTGATCAAATAGCAATTGTCAATGATCGTTGAGCAATGGGCAATTTGCATTGAGGACGGCAAGAAGATCAAGAGAGGATTTATGAAATGATCATTGATCATTGGTCATTTCTTAATGAGATGGAGAAGACTGTAAGATGGCAAGGCGGCATTTCTTTCGAAAAATTGTAATTGGGACTTTTTTGGGAACCATTCTGTTATGGGCCTTCTGGCCAGCCTATCGCCTCGAGGTCTCAAGCCTCGGCAGGTCAAAGGCCCCTCTCTCCCTTCCTGTCTCACCGGGGGACCGGTTCAGTATCTGGTTTCTGCACTCTTACGATCGAGCCTTTTTCCAGGAAAATTATGAAATCAATTCTCACCGCCAGATCCTTCTCAAGGATATGGCCTTTAAATCCCATCTCAACGGTGGCGGATTTGCTTACCCACATTTCCATCTCAGACCCGATGGTGTGGGAGAACTGAAGGAGATT
>PEUO01000089.1:42146-48990 GCA_002780715.1 Deltaproteobacteria bacterium CG03_land_8_20_14_0_80_45_14 | reverse complement strand
CTGCCTTTTCTGCTTTTTAAATCCCTTTAAGGATTTGTAGGGCACATGCGGTTCTTCCACCAGGAACCCTATTCGTTTCTTCGGAGTTTCCGGTTCTGGCGGTCTCATGAGTTGCCTGATAGCAACCACCAGGGATCGTATCGATTCATCATGGTTTTGCAGTTTTCTCTCCAGCGCGGCAAGCTTGTGGGCTAACTCCTTATGTGTTGACAACATTTCCCGAAGTTTGACAAATGCCCGGACCACAAATACGCTGATTTGTACGGCCCTCTCCGTATTTAGAACGCTGGCCACCATAATTGCCCCATGTTCAGTGAATGCATTGGGCAGGGCCTTAGCATATTTGAGGTTTTTAAGGTGATCACAAATTGTGATCACTTGATCCTTTTCAGGCTGTGTAAGTTTAAACATAAAGTCTTGCGGGAAACGCTTTAGATTTCGTCTCACCGCTTGGTTAAGGACACGGGTTGGCACGCCATATAGCATTGCAAGGTCAGCGTCCAACATGACTCTCTGCCCACGGATTAAGAGAATCCGTTGTTCAATCTGACCAATTGGGATGATGGCTTTCTGACCTTTCACCTCTTAACCTCATTTCTGCTTACGCGATAAGGTCACAATTTGTGACCTTAAGCAGGAAAATAAGTTGTTTTGAAATAACGACTTGTGATTTCAAGATGAGGCATTTCTCTTGATGCATTTTTTTACCTTAACACCCCAAAACCTATTCCTTTTGAGAACAGGCTCTGAATGAATCCTAAATTTCAATTCAGAATTTAAATCCCCCCATCCTGAGTTGCACTACATATACCAAAAACAGAAAATTATGACAACCCCCGAACATTAACGTGAACCGTGAGGCGTAAGACGAAAGGGGTACTCGCATAGCACATAAATTCTACCTTCGAGGGTCGGACCAAGTCAAGTTATTGAAATCGCGAATGAAAGGTGAAACTGAGGTCTGAATTTTGACCTTTGCTGGGAAGAATCACCCTTCTTCAGATCCCTGGTCTTCCTCCAGAAGACGGAGAATCTCCGGGGGAATGACCGGGGATTGGAACACCTGGGGGGCCGCCGCTCCGGGTAGCTGGACCTGAAGGGAAAAGGAATGGAGGGCGAGACGGATAAAACCCATCTCCTCGCGTAGGAACTTGAGGGACCGGGATGTGCCGTAGCGCGCATCGCCCACCACGGCATGACCCGCAAGCCGGGCGTGACGTCGGATCTGATGCTTGTGGCCGGTCAAAAGGTCGCACTCAATGAGGGTGTAATGGGCGCTTCTCCGAAGGACCCGGAAGCGGGTCTCGGACGGGACCGCCCTGGGGCGGCCCTCGGGATGTAAGCGGCCCCCCGCCTCCTTAGACAGGTGCCAAGTCCAGAGCCCCCAGCCGTCTTCCGCGGTAGGCTCTGGGAGATCTCCGTGGAGGAGGGCGATATAGCACTTCCGGACCTTGTGGTGTTCGAATTGCATGGCGAAGTAGCTGAAGGTCCTGGGCCGGCAGGCCAGGAGGATAACCCCGCTCGTCTCCCGGTCAAGGCGGTGGACAGGAAGAACCCCGAACCCAGGATCACAGTCGATTTTATTCCTGAGGTCCGGGTCGGTATTGATCCGAGACTGAAGGAAGGAACAGAGGTCCTGCCCCTGCTCCTCCTGGACGCTCAGCCCGGAGGGCTTCTCCACCATGAGCCAGCCCCGGCCCGCCGAGAGGATTGAAATGGAAAAAGGGTCCGTTGTCATCACCTAAAAAAGAGGACCACCCAACGATGTCCTTTTAAGAGTAAAGCTTTCTGGGCAGGCTTGCAATATCCCAATTTCGGTAAAAATGGGCAGAGGGACGTATTTGAAAACTAACACTTTTTCCCCTCTGCTTCAGCGGATTCCGAAAGGAGGGGGTCAGGTACTGCCTTGCTCTGGGCAGAACAGATTCACAAAAATGGAGCCATCTCCTTTTCCTTCTCCTGAATTGACAGAAGATTTGGTGCCAGGCAATGGTAATTCGGTATTTGTTTTTACGATAAAATACTAATCCAGATCCAGTTTCACTTTACACTGATTACATATTACAACACCACGGAAAACTTTATTGCCACATTCAGGACAAATATAGCGGGCTTCTTCATCTTCAATCCATTTTTCAGTACCAAACTCTCGCCGATACGGAATAGCCCGTAAAATAACCTTTTTGCCAACAGCCATTGAAAAATGTTCAATGTATTGGCAAGGAAATTCATCGCATTGGTGACATCCGGTGTAACCTTTCTCTCTTGTACACTTCCTGATCTCACATTGTCGGCAATGCATAAACTGTTCATCAGACAAACAGCCACGACACTTGATATCTTCTATTGAAAGATTTTCGCTATTGGGAAGAATACCTTTGCCGGAAACTCCTCCCCTGTAAAGATTCACTAACCGCTCCTTAAATTTTTGATTATTATCACGGTGTGCAATATAGATGGCACAGACTCCGCAATAAAGACCACAAGGAGAAACAAGATCGGGATTTACCGTCATATTTCAATCCTCCAATTTATCATATTCTTCTATTACAAACGCAAATCCGAGGCTTATGCTGATAGTAGCTCCTTCAATTTCGCGGTCAGAGTAGGCAAGACTTCTTTATAATCCGCGACGATACCAAAGTGGGCTACATTGAAGATATTAGCCTCCTTATCCTTATTGATAGCCACAATGACCTTTGATCCCAAACAGCCAGCGATATGCGACATGGCGCCAGAGAGAGCTACGGCTATGTATAGTTTAGGGCTGACCGCCTTTCCGCTCTGGCCCACCTGGAGCGTCGCCGGCGCCCAACCCTCGTCACAGGCAGGTCTCGTAGCGCCAACAGCGCCACCCAGAACGTTAGCGAGCTCCCGGAGCATCCCGAAGTTTTGAGCACTGCCCATACCACGCCCACCGCTGACGACGACCTCAGCGTCTTCCAGCTTCACCCCTTCCACCTCTTCTTTGATCCGATCGACAACCCTGACTTTAAGCGCCGAAGGGTCGATCTTGCCTTCTTCAGGAATAACCTGACCTTGCCGGGAGTCATTGCGCTCTGCTGGCGGCGCTGTTTTCAGTCTTACAGTAGCCATTTGAGGCCGGGCAGACCTTGATACCATTGTGGCGTGGGCGTTACCGCCAAAGACAGGCCTGGTCGAGACCAGGAGCTTGGTCGCCGGGTCAATGGATAGCGCCAGGCAGTCCATAGCGAGCCCACCCCCTAAGCGACCATTTAGTCGCGGAGCTAAATCGCATCCGATATCCGTATGGCCAAGAAGCATAATGGAAGGAAGCTCTTTCAGGCAAAGGTTGGCCGCTACCTGAGTGTAGGCATCGGAGTTATAATCATCCAGGAGACTGTCTTCAGCAACATAGACGTTGTCAGCCCCATAGGCGATTGCCTCCTGACCCAGGCCGCCTGTTTTGCTACCCATCAATAGGGCGCTTAAGTCCTCGCCCAGTTCATTGGCGAGCTTTCTTCCAACTCCAAGGAGTTCTATCGTGATTGGCGCTAATTTCCCTTCAGCGATCTCACCACAAACCAAAACACCTTTATGACTATCCATGGAATGTCCTCCGTTCACTTCATGAAGCATGTGTATCAGGATACCAGTGTATCAGTCGGCAGATTATCAGGTTATCAGGACATCAGTTTAATCTGATATCCTTGGGGCTGATATCCTTCCCACTAATCCTCTGATGTGCTGATGCGCTTCCTTTTCTGTCTATTCATGTTATTCGTTTCCCTCAATCATATCAGTTTAATAAGCTTTGAAGCTAGATTGGCGGCAGCTTCACCAGGAGTATTCCCGGCAACTATCTCACACTCGGTCTTTCGGGTCGGCACAGAGAGACTGGTGACCTCGGTATGGGCGTTCGCCTTGTCTAACTTCGAGGACTCAGCCCCAATATCCTGCGCCTTCCAGACCGGAATCTGCTTGCGGCGAGCAAGCATGAGGCCCATTCCAGCGGGAAGACGAGGCAGCCCTATCTCACTGCTGACGGTAATTAGGCTTGGCATAGGGGCTTCCAGTACTTCATAGCCATCCTTCACTATCCTCTTTACCCTAAGCGTCTTGTCCACGGCCTGGATATCACAGGCGAGGGTTACGACAGGGATGCCAAGTATTTCGCCCAGAATAGAGCCGACCTGACCAGCGCCCCAGTCAGCGGCCTGTCGGCCGCACAGAACCAGGTCATACCCGCCAATTTTCTGGATCGCTTTCCCCAAGACATAAGCAGTACCAAAGCTATCCAGGTTTTCGAAGGCTTCATCCCGGAGAACAAATCCTTCGTCGGCCCCCATAGATATGGCGTGCTTTACCACGTCAGAAGCTTTGTCCGACCCCATGCTGATCACTGTTATTTTCCCTTTGTGCTTATCTTTGAGCCGGCATGCTGCCTCAACTGCTCGTTCATCATATACGCTTATCACAGGCGGCACTCCGGGGGGAGGAATAACCTTTTTCGCCTCGGGGTCAATCTTGAATTTGGCCGGTGGTATCTCGGGGTCAAGTACTTGTTTAACACAGACGATCGTATGCATACGACTCCTCTCCTCATGCCCAAAGGGCATTCCACGAATGATGAAGATGACGAATTTCACGAATACAAAGCACGTGTATCAGGATACCAGTCTATCAGTTGGCAGATGATCAGGTGATCAGGGCGTCAGATTTTATCTGATATCCTAAGGGCTGATATCCTCCCTGCTGATCTTCTGATGTGCTGGTGCGCTTCTTTTTCGATCTATTCGTGTCATTCGTTGCCATTCGTGCTATTCGAATCTACTGCTTCATTGCTGCTTCAACGAGTTCAACGAGGTCTCTTGCCTTCAACGAGTCCTTCATATCTTTATGTTCGATGCTCTCCTCGAACATCTGTAAACAATAAGGGCAGGCAGTCACTACCATCTCAGCCCCAGTCTTGAGAACGTCTTCGATACGCATTTGATTAATCTTTGTTGTACCGGGCTGTTCTTCTATCCACATGTGTCCGCCGCCGCCGCCGCAGCAAAAGCTCGTGTTTCGCGAGCGTCCCATTTCCTCAAGCTTTGCCTTGGGGATAGCCTGCAGTATCCGGCGCGGCTCCAGATATACTCTGTTATAACGGCCTAAATAGCAGGGGTCATGATAGGTGAGTTTGGAGTTCAGCTCGTTGGTAAGTTTCAATTTGCCCTGCCTGATTAAATCAGCAATGAATTGGGTATAGTGAACCACCTTGAAATCGCCGCCGTACCTGGGGTACTCATTCTTAATGGTATGATAGCAGTGGGGACAGGAGGTAATAATCTCTTTAATGTTGTGGCTTTTAAAAATTTCAATATTTTGCTCCGCCATGATCTGAAACTGGAACTCATACCCTGCTCTTCGTGCCGGGTCGCCGCAGCAGGTCTCGGCATCGCCTAATACCCCGAATTCGACTCCGGCCGCTTTCAGCACCCTCGTCATGGATAGAGTAGCTTCGACATTACGCTCAACAAGGGCCCCGGTGCAACCTACCCAGAATAGGGTATTCGCATTATCACCTTCAGCCAATAGCTTGAGTTCCAGGCCATTTGTCCAGTCGCCCCTCAACCTCAGCGACTGGATTCCAGCCCATGGGTGTCCTCTTGACTGCATATTTCTGAGCATAAGCTGGGCACTTTCTGGCATCTTACTTTGCGCCAGCACCAGGTTACGTCTGAGGTCAATGATCTTAACAATGTGTTCCACATAGACGGGGCATGTCTCCTGGCAAGCACCACAGGTGGTGCATGCCCAGATTTCGGCTTCGCTTGGCGCTTCCCCAACCAAGGTCGGAGCGTTGTCGGATTGATTTGCCTGGTTGTTGGCTGCTTTTAGCATGTGGACTTTGAGGTCCTGCACTACTTTCCTTGGCGAAAGGGGTTTGCCTGTCGCCCACGCCGGGCAGGCATCCTGACAGCGACCGCAGTTGGTGCAAGCGTCCAAGTCAAGGAGCTGCTTCCAGGTGAAATCCTTAATGTCCCCAACACCAAGGGTCTCAGCGTTTTCAATGTTAATGGGGGCAGGGGCTCCTACGGGTCCCAGGGAGCGGAAAAAGACATTCAACGGAGATATGACAATATGCTGTAATTTGGAAAAGACCAGAGCGACATAAATAATGGCGCCGATGGTTAGCGCCGAATGGAACCACCATAAAAACCTGTGCCAGAACAAAAGCGAGTCCCGGCTCATGCCGGCAAAGGCTTTGGCTAAGACAAATCCGCCTGGGGACCATACTGCCCAGTCAGGGTGAATGTTTATTTCGGTAGCTGCCTGCCGTAGTCCTTCAACCATGTAGCCAGTAATAAGTATCACTGCAATCAACGCCATAACGATGCCATCGTCGAGTATGGTATTCAGCCCCTTGGGTTTCCAGATGTAACGGCGGCAGGCAGCCATGATTATCCCAATAAGAACCAGGAGGCCGCCAATATCAACGATGAGTGAGAACCACAGGTAGGGAGCGCCAATGATATGACGATTGGTGTAATGGGTTACAGCATCAATAGCCGCAGCCAAAAGGAGTATGACAAAACCCCAGAAGATAATGAGGTGCATCATCCCGGGGTAAAGATCGCGAAGAAAGCGCCGGTGGGCTAAAACATCCACAACGGTGGTGCGGATGAAAACCTGTATTCTTTTGCCTATGTTCTTTGAGCAGTCATCTGGCTTCCCCAGGCGCCATAGCTTATAGCGCCGGTAGATACTGAACACCCAGAAAGCTATAGCGATAGCTGCCAATATGTACATCACATAACTGTACGAAATATTCCAGAATACTTCTCGGGATGGCAAAAGTTAGCCTCCTCTTTATGTAGAAAATGGAGTCTTCGGG
>PEUO01000089.1:41449-42107 GCA_002780715.1 Deltaproteobacteria bacterium CG03_land_8_20_14_0_80_45_14 | reverse complement strand
AAACGGGCTTCGTAACCGTAACCTTTGCCTGACACCTCTGACCATTTTCATGGTTCGAGGGTGCCCTCCGGGCATGGGGCATTGCTTGCTCTATCTTTCTTTACTTTTTCTGACTATCGTTCTTTTTTCCTCAGGAATAGGAGGCGGAACAGGCTCGCCAGAAATCTTCGTCACCGCACCAAATTTAGGGGGACAAACTTCAAAACATGTTCCGCATTTTATGCATTTCTCTTGATCAATCACATGGACCTGGTTCTTGGCGCTTATAATCGCCTCAACAGGGCATCTTTTAGCGCAAGTCATACAGGCCTGGCACTTTTCCGGATCAATATAGTACGAGATGACTTCGCTGAATAACCTGTCTATTTCGTCTTTGGTGAAAAGTTTGTCATATTCTTCTGGGTTCACAAGACGTGACGCCAGCTTCTCATTTTTCACCAGCTTGATATAGGGGACCAGCTTTGTGATTTCTGCAAGTTTGGACTTTAATTCTTTTTGGTCCATTCCTTCACGTTTGCCAAGGGGTCCTAACTCCTTCACCTTGTTGCCAAACTCACTCATCACTTCGGCAAAAAGGATTCCTTCAGCCGAAGACATAAATTCGATCCTTAACCTTTCCGGGTTCAGCCCTATATGTTCCATTATTTTTTTACATAGA
>PEUO01000089.1:15718-41198 GCA_002780715.1 Deltaproteobacteria bacterium CG03_land_8_20_14_0_80_45_14 | reverse complement strand
GTAAAGTGCTTCAGTCGAATAGCCCCTGTGGGACACTTTGCGTTACAGAGACCATCTCCTTTACAGAGAACAGGATTCACGACAGCCTTTTTGCCCTGTCGTGTCTCACGAAACTCTATGGCGCCATACGTACAGACTGAGATACATTGCCCACACCCCATACACTTCTTCTCATCCACCTCGCAAACAGAGCCGGAGGCGATGACTGTATCATGTGAGAGAAGCGTTAAGACCCGGCCTGCAGCTCCATAAGCCTGCTTAATCGCTTCAGATATAAACTTGGGATAGTGAGCTATCCCACAAAGATAAACGCCGTCTGCAGCAAACTCAACAGGTCTTAATTTGACATGGGCTTCCTGGAAGAAACCATCCGGGCCCAAGGGTACCTTGAATAATTGGGATATTTCCTTGTTTCCTGCGGGGGGAATAACGGCAGCAGCCAAAGATACGATATCGGCATCTATTTCAACCTTCATACCTAAGATATAATCTGGGGCGGTAACCTTTAGAACAGGCCGCCCCTCCTCCGACTCACCCGCTTGCACCTCTGGTTTATCTTGCGGTTCATAGCGGATAAACTTTACATCTTTATCTGCCGCTTCCCTGTAATAATCCTCACTAAACCCATAAGTCCTCATATCCCGAAAGAGAATGTAGATATCCATCTTTGGGTTTATCTCTTTCAGTTTCAATGCGTTCTTTATAGACTCGCTACAACATATCCTGCTGCAGTAATTTCTGTCTTCATTTCTGCAGCCTACGCATTGGATCATCACGAGACTTTCTGCGTTAATTACCTTTTCGTTTCCTTTATTGATCTGCTCCTCCAACTCAAGGTGGGTCATGACCCTGTCATCTTCTCCATAAAGGTATTCTGCAGGTTTATATACATCAGCGCCTACAGCGATGACGGCTGCGCCATGTTTTATCTCTGTGACCCCTCTTTCTGACTTCACGTTTGTTACGAAATTCCCCACATAACCGGTAGCCCCTGTGACGGTCGCATCCGTATATACATGGATTAAGGGGTGCTGGTAAACTTTCCGTATAACATCGCGCAAATAGGCCTGAACATCCAGCCCTTCCAGGGTGGTGTGGATTCTTCTTGCCGTCCCCCCTAAATCTTTTTCCCTTTCCACCAGGTGAACCTCATGTCCCTGGTTGGCTATGGAGAGAGCACAAGTCATGCCGGCCAGGCCTCCACCCACCACTAACGCCGCCTTGTTGACAGGCAGATCAATTTCCCGTAATGGCTCCAAATGGTAAGCGCGGGCTACCGACATCCGTATGATATCCTTTGCCTTCTGCGTGGCTTCTTCCTTTTCTTTAGAGTGGACCCAGGAGTTATGCTCCCTAATATTAGCCATTTCGTAGTAATATTGATTAAGTCCCGCCTCCCGAACGGTGTCCCGGAATAGCGGTTCAAGGGTCCTGGGGGAGCAGGCAGCGACAATTACGCGATTGAGCCCTTTTTCCTTGCTCATGTCTGTTATTTCTTTGGCACAATTCGTAGCGCATGAAAATAGCTGTTCCTGAGAGTAGACGACATTAGGCAAGGTTTTGCAATATTCAACTGTTTCAGGAACATTGACTACCCTTCCGATATTAGCCCCACAATGACACACAAAGACTCCTATCCTGGGCTCCTCTTTGGAGACATCCCTTTCCGGCGGATAGATCCTTTCTTTGGCCAGCTTCCCTCGCCGGTAGTCAAGGAGTTCAGCACATTGGGAACCGGCTCCGCTGGCGCTAAAAACCGACTCGGGAATATCTGTAGGACCCTGGAAGGCTCCGCTTACAAAGATCCCAGGCCTGGTGGTCTCCATAGGATTGACAGGATTGATTTTACAATAATCGTGATGATTGAGTTCTATGCCGAACCTTTTTGCCAGGCCCTTCGCATCATCAGGAGGATTCAATCCAACGGATAATACCACCATATCGAATTCTTCCTCTTTTACTCCCTCCTCGGGGGTAGAATACCGTATGGTTACATTCTTGCTTCCCGGGTCCTCTTTTACTATTGATGTGTAGCTTCTTATAAATCGAATCCCGGGAAGTCTCTCTGCCCTTTCGTAGAATCGCTCAAAATCCTTTCCATAGGAACGAATATCGTTATGGAATATTGTACACTCTGCCTCTGCGTCATGCTCTTTTGTCAAAATTACCTGTTTCTGGGTATACGTGCAGCATACGGCTGAACAATAGCTGTTTTCGCCCGGAGTAACCCGTCTGGAACCGACGCATTGAATCCAGGCTATTTTATGGGGATGCTTCTTGTCGGAAGCACGCAGTATCTCACCTTCGTATGGCCCGGTGGCGCATAACAGCCGTTCATAGTCCATACTGGTTACCACGTTCTCAAACTTCCCGTAGCGATATTCACCCCTCACCTTAGGATCAAATGGCTCAAGGCCAGGAGACAGAATGATCGCCCCTACATTGACTTCCACCTTCTGCGTCGTTTGATTCAAATCGATGGCCTGATTCTTACATACTCCTTCGCAAATACGACATTTCTTCTCTTTAAGGTAAAGACAGCTTTCATCAATATAAGTGATAAGGGGAATGGCTTGAGCGAAGTATATATGGACGGCTTTATTCTTCGATATCTCTTGATTAAATTGATCAGGGTATTTTACCGGGCAGTATTCTACGCAGGTCGTACAACCCGTGCATTTGCTCTCTACAATATATCTGGGCTTTTTAATCAGGGTGACCTTGAAGTTTCCTGCTTCCCCTACGACACTGTCAACTTCAGTATACGTCAGGACCTCTATATTGGGATTCCGGCCGACCTCGACCAGTTTGGGCGCGAGTATTCAAATGGAGCAGTCATTGGTGGGAAAGGTCTTGTCAAGCTGGGCCATATGGCCGCCAATGGCAGGTGCCTTGTCGACCAGGTAAACCTTAAAACCCGCAGTGGCAAGATCAAGAGAGGCTTGAACACCGCTGATCCCTCCACCGACAACCATAACATCTCCAAAATTACTGTCTGCGAAACTTTTACGAATACTGTCCGCGAGACTTTTACGAATCTGGTCTTCAATTTTTTCTAGTTCTTTTTCCACTTCTCTATGTCCTTATCAGATGTCTTGGTCCCCTAAATGACTTCCTGGAGAATCTCCGTGATGTCCTTAATCTGTATGACCTCACTATCCTTCAGGGCTAACCTGCTATCCTCGAATTGGGTGATGCAATACGGGCAGGAAGTTACCAGCACCTCAGCCCCAACCCCAATAGCTTGTTCCAGTCTGAGGTTGGAGAATCTTTCAGCCTTTGGAGTTTCCATCCAAATCCTGCCTCCTCCCATTCCGCAACAGAGACTATTTTCCCGCGATTCAGCCATCTCAATCAGTTCCAAACCAGGTATCTTCTTCAAGACCTCTCGGGGTTCATCATATATGCCATTATGTCGACCCAGGTAACATGGGTCATGATATGTGACTTTCTTCCCGTACTCTTTGGTGAGCTTAAGCCTTCCCTCATTGATCAGCTCGAATAAATATTGGGAGATATGAACCACCTCAAAGTTGACCTTGAATTCGGGATACTCGTTTTTGAAAGTGTGGTAGCAATGAGGGGAAGAAACAAGGATTTTCTTTACCCCATTTTCGATAAAAGTCTTGATGTTTTCCCTGGCTAAGCGTTTGAATAATGCCTCATTGCCCGCTTTGCGTACACTCTCACCACAGCAACTCTCCTTGGGACCCAGTATCCCAAAATCTACCCCTGCCCTGTTAAGGATATTGGCTGTGGCAGCAGCTACCTTTCTTAATCTTGGGTCATAGCTGGGATAGCAGCAGGGGAAATAGAGTAGCTCAGTGTCCTCGCCGAACTCCTTTACCCCCAGGCCTTTAGCCCAATTTGCCCGGTCCTTCGGTTCTTGTCCCCAGGGATTACCTACACTGGCAAGGCTTGTCATGACACTCCGAAGATTGGGGATGCTTGCAGGAACGACACCGTCTGGCACCAACATCCTGCGCATAGCCCTCACAATGTCGATTATTTCTACGCCTCTGGGGCACCGCTCGACACAATTACGGCAGGTGGCACATAGCCATATGTCTTCGGCTTCGAAAGGAACCACGCCTAAATGTGCCTGACCGATCATTCTGCGAACAAAAAATCTTCTTACACGATTCCACGGACAAACAGTATCACATAATCCGCATTGATAGCATAATTTGAAGGCTTCTCCACCTGCCTCTTTTATGCCATCTATTACCACTTTGTAGGGGGCTAGGGCTACAGTCTCCACTGTCTATCTTAATCCTCTTCTTTAGATGCTTACACCTTTAAGTCTAATAAGTCTAAAAAATTATCTCTAACTTTAATTATTGTTACGGGTTACGGGTTACAGGTTGCGGGTTTAGAAATCGAAGCCCTTTATCCAAAAACGCGTAACGCGTAACCCGTAACTCGTAACAGAAAAATTTCAAATAGCTTGAGCTAGCCCTTCTTTGACATTCGGGCGACGGTATCCATTACCTTCTGCAATCCATATTTGTCTACCATTGATTCCAATCCTATCTCCACGTCCTCCATCTTCACTTCTTCTTCCACTTCCTCTTCCCTTTCTTCGTAAGTCAGGGCATCATTAATGCACCACTGAACACACAAGGGCTTTTCTTGTGGCGGATCGTCTTCACACATATCACATTTTAGAGGAAGACCGGAATCGGGTTCTTTGAAAACATCCCTGGATGGGCAGGAAGCCCTGCAGAAGTCGCACTCGTCGTATTCCTTTCCGTCAATCACATATTTGTCTCTGCCAGTACATTCGGCTTTAGCATACTCACCCGCGTATACAGGAAGATATACGTCTCTTATTGGTTCACGAATCAGCCGAATACGAGACCTCGCCGGATTATTGCTGCTATATTTTGGGTTAGCGTGAAAGGCGGAACAGATTAGCTCACATGCCCGGCAACCATTGCACTTTTCAATATCGATCTTGATTACCTTGACTTTCTTCTTAACCTTGCTCATTTTTTATAATCCCTCTCTGTTCAAAATCTTCGCTAACGTAACCCAAGGCCAATTCATGTAAGGACTCTTTAGTAGGAATACCCTGATTATCCCACCCCTTAAATTTGTAATACTCATCTAAGAGCTTAGCTTCGAGCTCGGGAAATCTTTTTTTCCAATGGTCCTCAGGCGGCTTCTCATCTTTTCTCCTCATGCCTCTTCTTACATTAACGGCTCTAAGTAGAGTTCGGTTCCTCTTGGTTATTTGCGTTAGTCCGGCTTCATCCATATCGATCCCGGTCGCTGATGAGATTAAAGCCGGGTAATTGTGTATATGATAGGGGGGCTTCAGGGGAAATGATGACAAACCGGCGCACACCCCGAGGGCGTCATCAATGTAGTGCATCCTCTCCATCCAGTCAACAATTTCACAGGACATTTCAACAGTTGGATAATATGGATTTGAGCGTTCTCCGCGCATTTCCCAGTCCAGAAGATATTTCTTAAACTTTTCATCAGGAACCTGGATCCAATCCTTTACAAAATCTTCTCTCTCCTCCATCGTAGGAAAAGGCGCCTGGGGGAACTGCCCTTCAATTTGGGTAATGTTTATCTTCTCGCCGGTAGAATACATAAGGAAATAAACGGGATTCAGCATTCCAAGCTTGAGAGGCAGCTGCTCATGTTTCTTAATGTTATTATGAGCATATGCTTCTGCGCCCTTACCGATCTGTTGGGCCGCCCAATAAGTGCCATTGGCCAAAATATCTCCAATCCCTTCTCGCCGAACAATTCTGTCAAGTAACCAGTAAAATCTCCCCTCGTTATCGGACGGCATTCCTGCCATGTCCTGGTCAGTCAAAATGCCGGCTTCATAAAGCTCAAGGCCGAAGGCCATCACTTGCGGGGTTGAGTATGCGTCCACTCCATACTCCGTAGCACGTTGAGCGATTCTAAAACCAAAATCCAGGTCTGAAAAGGCCGCCATTGTATAAGTAAGTTTCGAGAAGCATTTCATCATATAGGTTGAAATTCCTGGGACGGAAATTAATGCCCCGCATTTCATCGGACAGTTATAGCAACTGATTAACCGCGTCCGCACAATTTCTTGAGTCTCCTTCCACTTCTCTTCGATTTCCTTGTTCCAATAATCTCTTTTCCGTTCGCGGGCATTCCCCCACATGAAATTCTGGGTGTGCCACTCCTCATCAACGAGTTTCATCTCTGCCGGTGACCCAAGCCCGGCTAAAATGGGCATTACCCCCGGAACTGGCTTTTGTTCTCGGACTTTTATATATTGCAGCACTTCGTTGCAAAGCTTTATGAATTCAGCCGGTCGGGCAATATTGATGTCCTTTGTTCCACGAACAGCTATCGCCTTTAACCCTTTGTCTCCCATAACGGCGCCTATTCCGAGTCGGCTGGCGCTCGACCTGCCCTGCTCGATGGAAGCCATATAAACCCTATTTTCACCGGCCAGGCCGATAGCAGCCACCTGGGCTTTCGGCTCCTTCAACTCCTGTCGAATAAGATCTGCAGTTTCACCTGCGCCTTTACCATGCAAATGAGAGGCATCACGTATTTCTACTTTGTCATTGTTTATCCACAAATAAACCAGATTGGGGGACTTGCCGCGAATGATCACTTTGTCATAACCGGCATGCTTCAATTCTGGTGCCCAAAATCCCCCCATCATTGAATATCCCATTAACAAAGTCTGAGGAGAATAGGTAGTAACAATGGTACGATTAGCGCCAGGAGCAGGTGTGCCACATAAAAGACCAGTGGAGAATATGAGTAGATTATCAGAAGAAAAGGGTTCGGTTTCAGGGGGAACCCTATCCCATAATATCTTGGCGTTAGTACCGAGACCCCCAAGATGAAGTTCGGTTAATCTTAGGTCAGTTTCTACCCTCTCAATGCTTCCTCGGGTTAGATCAATTTCTAAATTAAACCCTGTCTCTGCGTACCTCATTTTTTAGCCCCTCTTGGGTATCTCCGCAGCCATGGCCTTCCGCTGCGCAAGTTGTTCATGTTTGTTGCACCCAAGCTCCCCCTTAAGGCGGAAGGCTTCAATCCAAATGTTTCCTAAGATTGATAAATGGGGAACGGTCAAAACCAATAGCCTTGAAGAAGGAAAGCATATCACCGGCATCCCAGCGCACAACGGTATGGATGTCGTGGATTCCCTCCTTTTTAAAAAATGCAAAAAGTTTCTCGGCTAAGATTCGGCCAATTCCAACTCCCATCTGCCGTGGATGTACCCCTACCACTTCGATCCAACCACTTTGCTCCAGACCAAAACCTTCCCCTTTAATTTCTCCTATGATGAAACCCACCACCCGACCATCCTTTAAAGCAACAAAGCCTACTCCCTCTTGTTTTTTAAGATGACCCTCTACCTTTTGAATCCACTTTTTTGATACTTTCTTCTGTAATATGGATTCCTGGATAGCAACGATCTCAGAAACATCTTCAGCCCTAATCTTTCGGATTTTGATCCCTTTTTCCATTTTCTTCTCAGTCAATCCGAATGATCTTGACATGTTTCCCGACCCATCCCGGAGGAAGATAAACCCGACCACTATTTCCACTCTGTTTAACTTCCTTCTCGATCATCTCCTCGCCGTAGACCTCGAACTTAGACTTGTTCTGTATGTTTATCGAAGGTAAGAGATCAAGTTTGGGTTCTTTTTTTTCTATCATGCCATTCATTAGAGGATTATTAATGACAAGTTAACTATTTCACAATCACAATATATTTATAATAGAGCATTTAAAAGTTGTCAAGAAAAAGTTTATGAGAAATTGAAGATAAATTGGTTTTTTTAGCTCTATCTTAATATATTGTTTTTATTTAACAAATTTGTTTTAAGTTCCAGTTTTGCAAAAAACACAAAAAAGTTAGTGAAATAATTAACATTTTTGTTTGTAAATTTCTTATTTTTGACCATCAAGTATTCATTTCGTTAATTATTCAAGATGGTCTAACTAATGAGCTGAGGCAGAAGAAAGGATGCTTTTATCTGATGGATCCATTTTTTGAATCTTCACTGCGCAAACCTTATACTCTGGAATCTTTGCAATTGGATCGAAAGCGGGATTGGTCAAAATATTCGCCCTGCTTTCAAGAAAGTGGAAAGGCATGAATACTGTTTTTCTTCCTGCTGCATCAGTCAGCTTCACACGGGATGAGACAGCCCCTCGTCTTGATGCGATGACAACCCAATCGCCATCCGCCACTTTAAGTTCAACGGCATCTTCAGGATGCATTTCAAGAAAACATTCACTGATTTCCCGTTCCAATGAAGGAGAATTTCTCGTCATCGTCCCGGTGTGGTAATGGACATGAACTCTTCCAGTGGTTAATTGAAAAGGATACTCCTCATCAGCTATCTCTGCAGCGGGTTTGTATTCAATGGCGCTAAACAAACCTTTGCCTCTGGTAAATCGACCCTGATGCAAAAATTTGGTTCCAGGATGTTCGGTATTGGGACAGGGCCACTGCAACCCATCGCCTTGAAGTCGATCATAAGTGATACCGCCATAAGATGGAGTGAGCTTTGCAATCTCTTCCATGATGGCACGGGGTGATGCATAATCCATGGGATAACCAAAACGGCTCGACAGCTCCTGGATAATTTGCCAGTCTGGTTTCGACTCTCCAGGGGGTTCAACAGCCTTTCGAAGTAACTGAACCCTTCTCTCTGTGTTGCTAAATGTGCCCTCTTTCTCCGCAAAGGCAGCCCCCGGCAAAACCACATGAGCCAGATCCGAAGTGGGAGTTTTGAAGATGTCAATGACCAAGAGAAAATCAATGGCCTTGAGCGCCTTTTCTACATGAAGGCAGTCTGCATCACTCACCACTGGATTCTCACCCAGGATGATCAATGCTTTCATTTTACCATCGAGCACTGCCGGAAACATTTCAGTAGCGGTCAACCCAATCTTATCTGGAAGTCTTGCTCCCCATGCCTCCTCAAATTTCTGTCGCACCGCCTGATCGATCACTGCCTGGTAACCTGTATAAACATTTGGCAACCCGCCCATGTCACAGGCGCCCTGGACGTTGTTCTGCCCCCTAAGGGGATTGATGCCAGTAGATTCTTTGCCGAGATTTCCAGTGAGCATCGCCAGATTAGCAAGGGACTTGACATTATCCACACCTGTGGTGTGTTGGGTAATACCCATGGTGTAGAGAATGCTTGCACGCTCGGCCTTGGCATAATATTCTGCTGCCTTTTCCAGATCAGCCACCGGGATCCCCGTGATCTCCGATACTTTTTCAGGAGGATAATTCTCAACGACCTTTTTCAGCGCTTCAATATTTTCCGTACGCTCATCAATAAATACCTGGTCTTGCCACCCTTTCTTCAAGATGATATGCATCAGACCATTGATGAGGGCCACATCAGTTCCGAGATTCTGTTGAAGGTGTAAATCACTTTGAAGGATGATCGGAATTTTACGAGGATCAGCGACGATTAATTTGGCTCCTCTTGCTTTGGCACGGGAGACACGTGTGGCAATGAGGGGATGGGCTATCGAAGTATTGGAGCCGATGATCAAGATACAATCAGCACCTTCGATCTCTTCAATGGAGTTGGTCATTGCCCCGCTGCCAAATGCTGCGGCCAGCCCGGCCACCGTGGAGGAGTGTCAGAGCCGGGCGCAGTGGTCGATATTGTTTGTTCCGATGGCTGCCCGAGCAAACTTCTGTAAAACATAGTTTTCCTCATTGGTGCACTTGGCAGAAGTCAATACACCAATGCTATCCGAACCATATTTTTCTTTAATCTCCTTCAGACGTGTGGCTGCAAGATTAAGCGCATCGTCCCATGAGGACTCTTGCAAAGTATCGCCCTTCCGAACCATGGGTTTGGTTAATCGGTTGGGGCTTGTAACAAACTCATGAACAGTCCAGCCTTTGACACACAATTTTCCATGGTTCACGGGACTGGTTTTGGAAGGAAGGGTCCCAACGAGTTTTCCATCGAGGACCTCTAAGAGCAATCCGCAACCACATCCACAATAAGGACAGGAGGTTAAAACCGTTTTGAATTCCATGAAACTATTTCACCTCAATGATATTGAAAGGCGATTTTTCATCCACGCTAAAGCCCGTCTTGTACCCAAATTCCTTGCTGATAATCTCTGCCACCTTTTTATAAAGCGTTCTCAAAGGAATATCTGCAGGACAGGCCTCTTCACACAAACCGCAATCAATACAGCGACCCACCATATGGATGGCCCGGGCCAGATGGAAAGTCGGATTGGCAGGGGGAATCTCTCCCGTCCCTACCAATTGATCCTCTTCCAGGGAACATTCATTGCAAAAGCACATCGGGCAGATATTTCGGCAGCCGAAACACTTGATACATCGATCAAACTCCGCTTTCCAGAACTGTAGTCGAGCATCCAGATCCATTGCCTCAATGCGGGTGACTTTCTGGCTGTCTGCTTTTCCTCCTTTTGGACCATCGATCAAACTATCTGGAAAGGGTTTTTCACATTCACAAGCCTTAGCCAGTTCATCAGGGCAACCCATTCCGATGGGAACGATCTTCTCTTCGTTCAACTGTTTCCATTTGAAGAGCTCTTTGAGTCCCCTTTCATCACAACCTCTAACCAGAACTGCAAAGGTCTCCTCGGGATATTCCATGGTTAATCGAATCATCAACTGATTGAGGGGATAACGGGTATCCCCCGCTTTCTTCCAATCACCCAAAGAGAGAGCATCAAGTTCCTTGGGATCGCAGAAGAGGTGCGGCATAATATGGCCGTTCTCCTCTCTCAATCCCAAAAACCCTTTAATCTTGTTCTCTGCTAACAACTTCTGAACGGTCTCTTTGATCTTGCTGCTCATTGCTTCCTAGTCTATTCCAGGTTAAGGCTGAGACTAAGGTTAAAGGGATATCATTCTTTGCCTCAACCTTGACCTCAACCTTAACCTCATCATTAGGCTGCCTTTTTCGCCTTTAATGGATTCGGCCCTAACTTTTTAATTTCTTCTACAAACTCTGAAATTTCATGAACGAATTCGACTGCTTCCGCAGAAGAGACCCATCTCGCTCTGAGGCGTTCGGGGTGAATGCCAGCAAACTCCAGCAACTTCTTCAGGAAGGTCATCCTTTTATTTGCCATGAGATTACCAGACTGGTAATGACATTCGCCGAGACGTCAGCCAGCCACAAAGACGCCGTCCGCCCCTGCCTGCAAGGCCTTCAGGACATAATGAGGCGATATCGTCCCGGCACACATCACCCGGATGACCCGGATCGATGTCGAATACTGCATTCTACTGACCCCAGCCAGGTCAGCGGCAGCATAAGCTCACCAGGTACATAGGAAAGCAATAATCTTGGGTTGAAAATTATCGGACATTCTTAACTCCCAAATCCCCCCTCTCCCCCCTTTGCTAAAGGGGGGTATGGGGGGATTATTTAATTTTAGGCGAACATGGCCTTCTCAATCTGAACATAGATCTGTCTGCTCGTGAATCGTTTCAACTGCGCACTTGCCGATGGGCAGGTGGCTGCACAGGCCCCACATCCTTTACAAATCACTTCATTGATCTCACAGATTTTTTTGTCTTCCAAAAATCGAATGGCTTCATAGGGGCAGACCTTTAAACATCCCTGACATCCCACGCAACTTTCAGGATTGATGAAGGCCACAATCGCATTGCCGAACATCTCTTTCTGCGACAAAAGTGTCACAGCTCGCGCCGCAGCACCCAGACCCTGAGCGATCGATTCATCCATGGCCTTTGGAGAATGGGCGAGGCCGCAGAGAAAAACCCCGTCCGTAGAGAAATCGATGGGTCGAAGCTTGACATGGGCTTCCACAAAAAAACCATCCTTATTTACCGGAACCTTGAACAAGTTAGCAATAGGGTTTTCCTTTGGAGGTACGACGGCCGTGGCCAGGATCAATAAGTCCGGCCGAATTTCCATCTCTCGGTTCAAGACATAAGAGGTGAAGAGAATCTGAAGATCATTCTGATCCTTGGCGACTTTTAACTCTTTGTTCTCATCATAACGGATGAAGACAATGCCTTGAGATCGTGCCTCACGATAAAGATCCTCGAACAGTCCAAAGGTGCGCATATCCCTGTAAACAATAAAGACATCCATCTCGGGGTTGATCTCTTTCAGTTTGAGAGCGCTCACGACAGAATGAGTACAACACACCTCGGAGCAGTATGGCCTCTCCTTGATTCGTGACCCCACACAAAGAATAAAAGCAGCTGAATTTATCTTTCCAAGAGAGGAGTCCCGATCTATAAATTTCCGGTCCAGCTCCAAGCGGGTCAGAACACGCGGATCCTTTTCATAGAGATATTGATTTGGCTTGAGCTCCGAAGCACCTGTTGCAACAATGGCAATCCCATGCTCTAACACCTTCTCATTTCCATTCGTCTGAAGGGTGGATTTAAAATTGCCCACAAATCCTTCCACTTGTTTCAATTCGGTATTCAGGTAGACATCAATTTTCGGGTTGGATTGAACCTCTTGAATCAGCTTGGCCAGATTTTGCTGAACATTCTCACCCTTCCAGGTTTGATAGAGATTTCGAGCCTGGCCTCCTAAAACTCCTTCTTTTTCAATCAAACAGGTGCGGTATCCCTGTACCGCCAGGTTTTTGGCAGCGCTCATGCCTGCAAGGCCACCTCCGATGACCAAGGCTGTTTGATTGATCTTGATTCGGGGGGCAGACATGGGTTCAAATAAGGCGACTTTCGCCACAGCCATGCGCACAAGATCCTTGGCTTTCTCTGTACCCGCCTTTGCATCACCGCCGTGCACCCAGGAACATTGATTTCGAATATTCGCCATCTCAAAAAGGTATTTGTTGATGCCTGCATTGATCACTGTCTCCTGAAAGAGAACTTCATGGGTTAAAGGGCTGCAGGCAGCCACGACCACCCGGTTCAGCTTCTGTTCTTTGATCACCTGGGCCATCTTATCTTGGGTGTCCTGGGCGCAGGTAAAGAGATTCTCTGCCACATAAATGACACCTGGAAGGGTCCTCGCATATTCAGCAATAGCTGGCACATCTAAAACACCCGCGATATTCGTTCCACAACGACAGACAAAGACTCCTATCCTTGGAAATTCTCCCCGGACATCGATCTCCTCGGGGATAACCTTGGTCTTCGTCATGGACCAGCGGGAATCAGCCAAAAAACTCTCGGCCATGGCAGCAGAGGCACTTGCTTCAATCACCGAGGAAGGAATATCCTTGGGGGCTTCGAAAGCTCCGGAAGTAAAGATGCCGGGCTTTGAGGTGGAAACAGGTTCAAAGCTGCTGGTGGACACAAACTGATGGTGGTTAAGTTGAATATCCAATCTTCTGGCTAATTCCACCGCTTCTTTTGAAACGCCAATTCCCACGGATAAGACCACCAAATCAAATGTCTCTTCAATCCTTTTCTGCGCCTCGTCTGTATAGCGGATGAGAAGATCGCCTGTATCACTCATCGGAAGAATCTGTGTGATTCTTGATTTGATAAAACGTACCCCCGCCTCTTCCCTGGCCCGGTTATAGTATCTCTCAAAATCTTTGCCGAAGGTTCGCATATCAATATAAAAGATGGCTGTATCGAGCCCCCCCTTCGCATGCTCTTTAGCAACAATGGCTTCTTTGATAGCGTAGGTGCAGCAGACCGCTGAACAGTAGGCCCTTGCCCCTTCATGGACATCCCTCGAACCCACACACTGGATCCAGGCGATTTTTTTCGGCTCCTTTTTATCGGAGGCCCTGACCAGATGCCCGCTCAGGGGCCCGGAGGCCGAAAGCATTCTTTCAAATTCGAGGCTGGTGACGATATTGGAGGAGCGCTGATAACCGTAGACATCATAAGCCTTCGGATCAAAAACCTCACAGCCGGGGGAGATGATGATCGCTCCGGTTTGGATGGTCAATTCCTTTTCCTTGTCTTCAAAATTGACAGCCTTGGCAGGACAAAGTTTTTCACAGACCTTACATCTCCCTTTTGTAAGAAAGATACAATGAACGGGGTCAATGGCATACTTCAGAGGAACTGCCTGGGCATACTTCACATGAATGGATTTTCTCTTAGCAAGCCCTGCATCATATTCACTATCGATCTTGGTGGGGCATTTCTCAGCGCAGAGACCGCAGGCAATACATTTCGCCGGGTCCACATAGCGTGGGTATTGAACCACTTTAACTTCAAAATTCCCCTCCTCCCCTGAAATGCTTTTCACCTCGGAGAGGGTCAACAATTCAATGTTGAGATGCCGGCCGACCTCGACCAGTTTGGGCGAGAGGATTCACATGGAACAGTCATTGGTGGGGAAGGTCTTGTCCAATTGGGCCATGACGCCACCAATGGAGGAAGACCTTTCCACGAGGTAGACATAATAGCCGGAATTAGCCAGATCCAATGCGGTCTGCATCCCGGCAATGCCTCCACCGACCACCATCACTGAACCGATTCTATTCTGTGTCATCTTAACTCCTACCTTTACCAGACGAAAAAATTACTGTCTTGTTGATTCTGTCCCCTTTTTGGTCTCTTTCTGCTCCGCTAATTCTTTTTCCTCTGCGAGTTCCGTTTCCTTCTTCAAGAATTCTTCAATTCCGCTGATCGGAATCTCGTTCATCTCCAATCCAAGCGCCTTTCGATCAATGCCCAGGCTCAATCCAAGGAGCTGTGTATAAAGAACAGAGGGAAGAGGATGGTTCAAATTCCTTTGAGAAAGAATCATCTTCTGGACCTTATCGAACTGAATGTGGCAGTATGGACAAGCTGCGCAGACATAATCCGCACCCGATTTTTTCCCGTCAGTCAGTTTTTTTAAAGTCAAATCCATGGAGAGCCTATCATTGATTCCCCATAAAGGGGCGCCGCAACATTCAAGTTTCATGGGCCAATCTATGCTCTCGGCACCCGTCACTTCAACCAGTTGATCAAATAGGGTTGGGGCTACAGGGTTATCAAATCCCACCACCTGGCTGGGTCGTAGGGCGTGACATCCATAATGGGTGGCAATCTTAAGGCCCTTAAAGGTCGTGGCCATCTTCCCCTTGATCGCTTCTATTCCTATATCTTTGTGAAGAGCAGAAAGAAGATGTTTGATCTCGACCCTTCCCTCATATTTCAGGCCTTCTTTCTCGAGGGTCACATTTACTTCCTTCTTTAAAGAAGCATCCTCTTTCATAAGGTAGTCTGCTTTTTTGAGGCTGCCGTAGCAACATTTGCACAACGTCATCACATTCAAATTCTTCTTTTCTGCCAGGGCCAGATTTCTCGCCGAAGAGAGGAGGAAAACTTTGAAGTCAATATTCCTCAGGGGATATCCGCAGCAGTTAAATTCTCTGATATCGATCAATCCAACCCCGAGCTTCTCGAGAACAGCTCTCGAGGAAGATTCGTACTGGTTGAGACGGGCTGGAATGGTGCAACCAAGAAATAAGGCAAATTCCATCATTTTCTTTCCATGGGCTGCAGGGTTTTCTCTCTCACTTGTTTGACCGCCAAATTTTTAAGTTCGTAAAGCACATCCGTGACGCAGACCCCTTGGGGACATTGTTCCTGACACTGATAACAGGTCAAACAATCCCAAAGCATATTTGAACCAAAGGCAAGATCCCTCAACCCTAATCCAGCGGCATGCATAATTTGATGGGGAAGTAGTCCCAAGACCTCCTGAGGATTTTCATAATTACCCACCACAGGACAGACGGTCGTACAGGTCTGGCAGCCAAAGCAAACTGAAAAGGTTTTTGCCTGAGCAGAAAGGCTCAACCCGCTTTGTAATTTTCTGTTCGTGGGAGTGAGAGGTAGAACTTTATCCTTCTTCTTCATTAAATCGCATTGAGCCGCAATCGCCCCTCTCGCCTGGATCAAGGGGTTCTCGTAATCTCTCTGAACTGTTTCTTCCTTCATTAATCCACGGTAGAAAGAAAGAGGAGAGAGAACAAGAAATTCTGGGTATCCTTTCTGAAGGAGAGTCTCTCTTATGTTGAACCATAAATCCTGCAAGTTGATCCCCACCGGACATACCACGGTGCAACGGTAGCAATTGGTACAGAGATAGACCCCCTCTTGAATATGCCTGATTTCTCTTGGACTCAACTCCCTGCCAGAGGCAAGTGTCCTGATGGAAGCAATCTTTTCAGAAGGGAAAATATTCATATTCGTAATTTCTTCAAAGGCCATGATCACCGAGCATCTCAAACTGCAGGTTCCGCAATGGGTGCAGGCATCCAGCTCCATCGCCTGGAGAGTAGCTCTGTTCGCCGGAGATAATTTTTCTTTTCCAATGACTCCATTGGCAAGGAGGCTTATTGAACTGGCAAAGATATGGAACATTTTACTGAAGGGAAGATAGGCAAGGCTTACGAAACAGGCTAAGATATGGATGGTCCAAAGCACACTGGGTAAACGAGCTCTGTCAATGCCGAGGCCGATGGGGCTGATGATCTTGGCCACTCCATAACCGGTGAATGCCCATTGGGGCCGAGCATGACATCCCTCACAACTCGATTGATGTAACTCCTTACCTTTCTGTAAGATTACTTCGTCAAAAGGCCCTTTTAACTTTGGGGAAACCACACCAAATTCTTTCACCCAATAGGCTTCCAAAGACTTGAGTTCTTGTGAATCGCTCAGACCAGAATATTCATCCACCATCCTCTTATAATCGGAGTAGGCGACCATTTTGGTAGCTTCCAAAAAGATACCGGAGAGCATGATGACCGCCACGATGAGGATAGCATAAATATCCATGGCATTGCTGAACATGCGAGGTACCTTCAAAATGAATCGGCGGTAAATCGCAAGGATCACTCCAACGATGACCATGGCGCCGAATAGGTCTCTTAAAAACATAAAGGGATTGATCGTTGAATAATAGTTCTTCCATATGGCAATAGTGATGTATTTGTCCAGGGCATGCATCAGGAGGAGAAGCATGAAACCGCCGTAAATAAAAATGTGCATGACCCACCTGAGAGAGTCCTCCCTCAAAATTCTGAATTGAAGCAGTACATCGAGAACAAAGACTTTCAGCAGAGTAAGAATCTTTGTACTGAAAATAGTCGAGAGGATTCCCTTGATGGCAGAAAAAAACCGGGCGGAGGTTGAAATCTCTTCTGACCCTATCCCGATCTTGTATCGGAACCAGGTCGATACTTTATAAATCAGAGCGATTAGGAAGATGACCAAGGAAATGTATAAAGAAACCTTGAGGAACATATACTTATATCCCTTGACTTTGTTGAAAAGAAAAGGGTATTAAAGAACTTGTGAATTTTTTAATTTGAACGCCTCATTCCTAAACCAAATGCTTGCTTTTGTCAAGCGAAAAATCGCACTTTTTGCATCAATTTTTTATTGACAATAAATCACAGATTTACGTATCTTATTGTAACTTCCAGTCAATCCTTCTTCAAGGGGCGCCGATGCGGTTTGGGTTCCATATCTCCATTGCCGGAGGCTTTTCAAAGGTGGTTGAAAGAGCCTATGCCAGGGGTTGCGAGACCATCCAATTCTTCTCACGGAACCCAAGGGGATGGAAATATTCCCCTTTGAATAAGAAGGAGGTGGAAGAATTCCGATCATCCATCCAATCCTCTAATCTTTTCCCAATCTTTCTTCACATGCCCTATCTCCCCAATATCGCTTTCTTAAATTCAAAGTATTATAAGCGTTCCATCCACTCGCTCGTCATAGATCTCCAAAGGGCAGAGGATTTAGGAGCCCAATATTTGATCATCCATATCGGTCACCGAATGGAGTCCTCAGAAGATCAAGCCATTGAAGCTGTTTCACAAGGGATCGATCAGGCCTTTGAAAAGGTGAAGAATGCTGTCATCCTCCTCATGGAGAACACAGCAGGACAAGGGACAGAGATCGGATATACCTTTGATCAGATCAAAAAAATCATCGAAGGAGTTCATGACCGTCAAAGAATGGGAGTCTGCCTCGACACGGCCCATTCTTTTGAGGCAGGTTATGATCTCTCTAATAAAGATGGAATTGAGAGGACTCTTGAAAACTTTGATCAAAGCATTGGCTTGAAAAGACTCCATCTCCTTCATCTCAATGATTCAAAGACTCCTTTGGGATCAAGAAAAGATCGGCATTGGCATATTGGTGAAGGACATATCGGACTGGAAGGATTCAAACATCTGGTCAACCATCCTTTATTAAGGCACCTCCCTGGGATTATGGAGACTCCCAGAAAAGATACCATAGAAGACCTGAAAAACATGAAGGTGATCCGGAGTCTCATCGAGTCACAATAAATTACATAGAAAATAAATGGTTAAAAATTTATTACTCCAATATGGGTAGGGACGACTTTCGTCGCCTAAAAGACCCCGACTCACGGGACCCTACCCGACAATCCCTCATGACAAATTCGTTACCCACGAACAGAGAAGAAAACGAACCTATTCTCCTCCCCCTCGGAGACTGTGTCGCAATATGAAGTGGGCAGAAAATTAAAACCCATTCTTCAGCCGGCCCACAGGTTGGCCAGGCGACAGAGAGACGGGTAAGGGAGCTTTCGAGCGGAACCTTTTACCGAATAAGATCATACGTTTGTTTACCATGGAAACGTCATTTCTAACTATTAGGATGGTTGCCCATCACTTCCAAATAACCGCAATTCGAAAGCTTCCGAACCTGGCTCTCTGTCGCCTCCCCGCCATTGTGACACAGTCTCTCGATGGGGGAGGGCTTGCCCTGTGGAGTATATTCCGTTACTCCACAGGGTAGAGGTGGGGGTGAAATGGAAGTCATTGATTCTCATACCCACTGGGGCCCCTCAGTGACAATGGATATAGAAGTAACGACCGAAGAACTCTTGAGGCAGGCAGAACGAAGCGGTGTGAGTCGGATCGTTATTTTTCCATTTCCCTCCACAGCCCTGTCAGATGAAAAAATCAATGAGAGACTTCATGCAGGCAGGTGTTACGGCACGCAGGCGTGACCTAATGTAATAATATCAATGATATAGGCGCAGTTTTTTTGGTAGCCTCAGAGACGTTATTTTTTACTCCATGCCCCCCCCTCGTCCTACGCCAAAACAGTGCCTTACCAAACATCCAAGCTTTACTAAGATGCTTTTTTGAAAGAGCTCCGAATCACAACTCCAAATCTCAATATCACAAATTTCCAAAAAATTTTTTATTTTTTTTCAATCCTTATATCGGAGTTCCAGTCTGAGTAAATAATATGGCAAAAAATTTATTGACAGATCTTCAGAGGTATGCTATTGAAAAGCTCAAAATATTTTCATTCTTTTGAGAGCTTCACCGGATGGAGGAACGGATCTTTCGTAAACAACTTAACAATGAAGAATTTTTAAAACTTCGGCAGGCCACCGAGAAGATTGCCCAACTGTTGACAAAGCGCCTCAAAGGCCACTTAGAGGTCATCAAACCTCTCTTTATTCCTCGAATACTTTTGGGAAACTACATTAAAAGTGCCCTCATGGATGAAGTGCCAGGGACGGACAAGGCCTTTACCGAGCTTCAGGAGATGTATGGAACAATTTGTGAAAAACCCTTCGCCCTACCCCGAAAGCTCACGCCTCCTTTACCACCCATTTTGAACCAACTGGATACGGTTCCTTTTCAATACTCTCTCTTCCTTGAAGAATCAGAAGATAAGACCGTCAGCATTACTTCTCCAACCCAATGGATTCTCTCCTACCGGAGCGAGTGCCCTTTAAATCGTCTAAAAGCAATGGCCTTGGGTATGGAGCCTCGCCAACCGGATGAGATGAGGCAAACCATCATCAACCATCTGGCGCTCTTTGTCTTCCTGAAGCATTTTCCCGCCTTAAACCAGTTATTCGAAGACCTGCGTTATCAGGTGGAGACGAAAGAACTGGCTGATTTGGGTAGTCTTCCAGTGGTGATCCTGAAAGCCCCGGTGGAGACTTTTCTACCCCCCGACGATTTTATCCTTCAGATCACTCAACTCTCCGGTATTGCAGCATTTCAGGAAATTATTGATCCAGAGGCAGTCAAAAAGATTACGGATCCTCTTAAAGAGGCTTTGAGGAGTCTGATCGCCTCATCCTAATTCCCTCTTACCAATTGAACTCCAGCTCGATCTTTTCTCCAGAAGGCAATATCTGGCGGGAAGGTTCGATCATGATCCTGGCGATGGCCTGCTTTTCGGGCTTTGGTTTGCTGACTGAAATTTCGAGGCCTTTGGGAGTGAGATGTCCTGTCCTCTCCCAAAACAGAGAAAAAGCTTTTCTCAAGTTTTCCTCAAGGTCACCCGTTTCAAGATCTTTCTCAAAATTGGCCTTACACCAGAAAAGGAATTGGGTTATTCTTGAAAGAAAAAGCTGATAGCTGAACGGGCCGCCTGCCACGGTCGTTTCAGCGGGTATAAAGGCGACGTCTTTGTTCAAGAGCGAAACCAGAGGGATGATTCCTGCCCTGATGAACTGATCAATTCTTTCATCGCTAAAATTAGCCTCCGTGGGAATGCTTTTATTCCCCTCGATCATCCTTAGCGCCAGATTTTCCAATCGAATATTCTGCCACTCGGTGAATCGTGTCGGCCAACCGGTTTTCATAAAACTTTGGCCGACGAGGCTTCCTATAGCCCAGACTGGGCTCACCCATAGGTTCTCAGATTCCTCGAAACGGACAAAAGCAGGCAGATTATCCGGACCGTACAGGTAGCGGACTAAAAACCGATTGCAGGCTGCAGCCACCCATCTGGCTGAAGGAGTCTTTTTTAAATGACGCCATTTGGCGAAGATGGGCTCTTCAATATAATGGGGTAAGAAGGGAAGTTTCTTCAGGTCTTGCCAGGTATCGAGATAGAAAAATTTAGAGACGATCCAAAAAAGGGTGGGAGCCATGAGGGTCTCTGCAAACTGGGCCACCTTTTCGAGAAGTTCAAGACTTCTGGGTGAGTTATCGAAGGGAAGATCGATGATGACCAAAGAGGGAGGATCCTCGACCAAATCGGCCATTAAATGATCCAGCGTTTCTTCAAGAGTCTCAAATGAAACAGGTATAATTTTTGAAATAATTTCTCCATCCATCCCCCCCTGTTTGATGAGAAATCTAAGCCCTTCCCAAACGGATTCCAAATCTCTGAGCTTATGGTAGGAAAAGAGATGCCCTAAAATTTGTCGGAGAAGAGAGTCAATTTGGGTAAATAAAGGCTGGACTTCACCAGAAGGGGCTGGGGTTTCACCTGGCATGGCGACCATTCTCAAAATATCATCAACGGGACCTGTAGAACCTTTCTTGGATTTACGAGGTTTAAATTTGATCTCGATGGGAAGATCTGGCCATGCTTTAAGACGCCCATATATTTCTTCGTCCGAAAGACCTTTGGGTTTGGCTTCTTCAATGAATCTCCTGGCTCCGAGAAGATTCTTAAGAAAAGGATTGTCCTCTATGAGGCGGTCAGGATGGAAGTCTTTCAGCCTTTTTATGTTGAAGCTCAATCCACCCGAGGGACAAAGATTCTTGGGAAGTGGAATGTGAAGTGAGAGCCCCAAGTCTTGCATAATTTGATCCAGATTCGTCTTATCAACTCGAATAGGCTCATGAGGCCAAGGGCTTTCTTCTTGAATCCTAAAAGGCGCTAAGGCCAAGATCTTGAAAGGCATGGAAGGAATCTGCATCTTCTCCCCCTCAATGTATTGCCAATGATGAAGACATAATTTCGAGGTTCTCTTCGAGGTTTAGCGATCCAATAATTTCTTAAAAACGGACTTCAACCCCTTGGGCTTTTTTTCCTTTTGGATTTCTCGGTAAGCCTCCCCCTTTTTCTCAGAAGATTCCTCAGTTGAAGGTCCTGTAACCTCAAGCAAGCGGCCTTCACCAAGAAAGCGGAAAACAGGCCCTTTTGGACTCAAGGCCAGGTCATCGTTCGGTTTAAGGAGGGTTTGGAAAGCAATGGGTTGACGATTGATCTGGACCAATCTCTGTCCGGTGAGATCCTTGACCCAGTATTGATTTTGGCTGAAAAAAATCATGGCATGTTGATCAAAGATTTGAGGATGGTCAAGCGTAAACTCGCACTTGGGACTTCTTCCGATGGTGACAGGAAGTTCTTTGAATGAACGGAGGGTGGGACCATATTGGATGATGAGTGGAATTTTGACATTTTGAACTGATACCTCGCCAGGTTCCTCTCTCGCAGGTTGGACCGTACGCGGCTTCTCCTCAGAAGTACGTTGGGGTTCTACTTTGGGTACGAATTTAGGTTCAATCTTGGGTGACTCTGCTTGAAGTTGTGCTTTAAGCTCTTCTCGGGGAATGGGACTTTCAGCTTCTTCTTCGCCCTCTCGCACCTGGGTTAAGAAGCTAACCTTTGGCCCCCCTTCTGAAAAAGCTAAGACATCCCCATTCTTAAGATAAACCTCCTTAATCTTCTTTCCGTTTACAAAGGTGCCGTTGGCGCTATGGTCAACCAGTTTAAACTGGTTCCCTTCCCGGACAATTTCAGCATGTTTCCGAGAAATGCTAGTGAGGTCGGCTGGAAAACGGAGCTGACAGGATAGATGGCGGCCAATCGAAATACCGGGTTCAGAAAACTCCTGAATCTCCCCTTTGAAAGGACCCTGGATGTGAACGAGTTGGACAATGATAATCGGTGGCCGTTTCATATCTTTCTTTTAAATTATACTCGATAGGTTTCCCGGGTCAAGAAAATAATTCTTTTCATTCTGTGGCGTTTTTTGTATATTAAGTCATGCCAAAAATCATCTCCTTCGGCAAGTCTGATATTGGGCTTAAACGTCCCAATAACGAAGATTCTTACGTCCTAAAACCTGAGAAAGGCCTCTTGGTTGTTGCAGACGGAATGGGTGGAGCAGCAGCTGGAGAGGTGGCCAGCCAAATCTTCACAGAAACTGCCCTTGAGGTCTTCTCGGACGTTGCAGGCCAGTCTGATCAAGAAACTCTTCAATTGGTCCAAGAGACCTTTCGATTGGCCAATGAGAGGATTCTCAACCATGTCAGAGAAAATCCGCACCACCAGGGGATGGGATGTACGGCAGAATTGCTAGCTTTTTTCAACCAAAGCTATGTAGTCGGCCATGTCGGGGATAGCCGCACCTATTTCTTCAGAGAAGGGCAGTTGAAACAATTGACTCGTGATCATTCTCTTATCCAAGATCAGATAGATCAAGGTCTCATCAGCCGCTCTGAAGCCAGGAGGCATTCTCTCAGAAATATTATTCTCCGATCTGTTGGCGTAAACGAAAGATTGGCGGTTGACCTTATCCGGGCAAAAAGTCTGCCGGACGACCTTTTTCTGCTCTGTTCCGATGGTCTAACCGATATGGTCGATGACGCTTCCATCCAGGAGGTTCTCGTTGCTCCTCTCGGTCTTGAGCAAAAAGTAGAAAAGCTCATTGAATTAGCTAAATCCGCAGGAAGCTATGATAATATAACGGCGGTCTTATGTCAGGTTCTCTCATCCAAATGAAGGGCAAAGCCTCGATCATTATCCTATCTCTCGTCCTGGCATCTTCTCTCTTCGCTGGCATCGAAACCTCCCCGAGATTCTACTCTTTGCCAGTCGTTGAGATAGAAGAAATCCTTTCTCGCTGGCTTATCGATTCAGGCTTTGATGTTTCCCGAAGCTCTCCGGAAGGCGGCCGAGTTCGATTAAGGGGTCTGAAAGGAAGCGAAAGCTGGGAGATAATTTTGATGCCCCATTCTCCTTTGGCTTCTGAGATATCGGTCAAATTTACTCGCCATGACCAACCTGATAGGACCAGGCCTGAAGATTTGTGGGCCTACCTCGAGGGCTATTTAAAGGGGATTCCCTCGGAAAGAAAGAACCTTAATCGAGACGCACCCGCTTCAGTTTTGTCGCAGATGGAGTCCGTCGTTTGCATCAGAGCAAGGGTAGAAAATGAGCCCATTCAGTTTTCAGGTTTTATCGTCGACAAGAAGGGTTCAATTATTTCGACTGCCCATGATCTCAAGGGGATCCAAGAGATGACGGTCATCCTTAATAATGGCCAGGAATTCAAGGGACGTCGGGTTAAGATGGACCCTTACCGAGATCTGACTCTTATCCACATCGACTCAAAGTTTAACTCCTCCATCTCTTTGGCCAAGGGGCGAACCCTCTTGGGGGTAGGAGAAAAAGTTTACTCTGTCGGTTGCCCCGTGAATCATCAGGAAAGGATCCGCTCTGGCATTGTAGACGGACCACCGAGGCGTGTGAAAAACCTTCCCCTATGGCAGGTAGATATGGAAACGCTTCCTGGAAGTAGTGGAAGCCCGGTGTTTGACATCAAGGGAAATCTGGTCGGTGTCGTAAAGGGCAGATACCGTGGGACAGATTCCGTTGGTTTTTTGATCCCCTTAGTGACCGTCATTGAGTTTTTGAGAGAGAAATAAAAAAAGATGAAATGTAAATTGCGAATTTCAAACTGCAAAGGCCAAATGAAAACAAAAGCTATTTTGATGGTCTCGTAAAAGTCTATCAATCTGTCACTCCTGCCCCGTATCAAGTACGGGGTAAACTCCAGCAGGAGCCCAGCCGCCGGCCCATAGGGCCTATGGCCCGGAGGGAAGTATTTGAATTCGCTGGGTTCCCGTTTTCACGGGAATGACGATAATGGGCTGAATCGGACTTTTTACAAGTCCACTATTTTGCCGTTTTCATTTTTCATTTTGCATTTTACATTGAAACGCGGTTTGATATGAACTACGGTCGCTATCAGATAGTAAGAGAGTTGGGAAAGGGTTCTATGGGAGTGGTTTATGAGGCCCACGACCCTCAGATTGATCGACTCGTTGCTTTAAAAGTCTTGCGCCAGGACCGACTAACCAGTGAAGCCTTTGTCCAGAGATTTCTCAAGGAGGCCAAAGCCATTGGCCGACTCTCCCATCCCAACATTGTCACTGTCTATGATGCAGGCCAGGATCAAGGGACAGTTTATATTGCCATGGAATTTTTGGAAGGGGAGCCTTTAAACAAAGTCACTGAGGGGAAAAGATGGAGCCTGAAGGAGATCGTGAATCTGGCTATCCAGGTGGCTGAAACCCTCGATTATGCCCATAAAAAAGGGATTGTCCATAGAGATATCAAACCGAGCAATATCATTGTGCAGGCCACTGGCCAGATCAAGATCACCGACTTTGGCATTGCCCATATTGAAGATCCTTCTGCTTCTGTACAGACGCAAGCTGGAGAAATTCTTGGTACCCCGGCCTATATGTCTCCTGAACAGGTGATGAGCCGACCCGTCAATGGCCGCTCAGACCTCTTCTCCTTAGGGATCATATTATATGAACTGGGTGCAGGGAAAAGGCCTTTTGGAGGTGAAAACCTGGCAGCCATCTTCAATGCCATTACCCAGGACAGTCCAGTTCCGCCGGCAAAGATCAATCCCGCCATCTCCCCACACCTCTCCCAAATTATCATGAAATGCCTGAATAAAAAACCAGAGGAACGTTTTGAGACAGGCAGGGCTTTGGTTGAGGCCTTGAAAAACTGCCTTCCTGAAGAAGCTCCGGCTCCTGC
>PEUO01000089.1:4075-15592 GCA_002780715.1 Deltaproteobacteria bacterium CG03_land_8_20_14_0_80_45_14 | reverse complement strand
GGTTACAGAGAAGGTCAAGTCAACTTTTCTTAAAGTAGGAAGTTCACCAGAGGGAGCCCAGGTCTTTGTGGATGGTATGTTCAAAGGTAGAGCCCCTATTAAATTGGGGCTTCCGATAGGAAAACATGAGGTTCGTTTGACTTTACCGGACCACTATGATTGGGAGGCTCAGGTCCAATTAAGTGAAGAGAGCGAGACTCCTCTTTCGGTCCGTTTAATCCCGATCAGCGAGAAAAAACCCTAACCTTCATAGGAAAGGAGAGGCATATGAAGATGATCATCAAACGTCATATTTTTTTAATGATCGTGATCATGGGAATTCTGTTTGGAAGTGAGGTCTGTTTGGGGCAGCTCTCTTCTGGACAGATGGCCCCGCTTTTTTCCCTGAAAGATCTTAAAGGACAGACTTATGATTTATCTCAGATGAAAGAACGACTCATGATCATCCTCTATTTTTTTGATGCAGCATCGAGGCCGAGTCAGGAAGGGCTGCTGAGTCTCCATCAATTAGCCAAACAATATAAAAAAGAGGCTGACCTGATCGTATGGGCCATTACTCTCTCGCCCAAAGAAAAAGTTGCCCCTTTTATAACCAATTCTGGACTCGTGTTTCCAATTCTTTTAGATGGAACAAAGGTGAGCGATCTTTATCAGGCGCGACAGATCCTTCCCACGGTTTGTATCATTGGCCCAGGGCTTAAGGTTCTCGACTATTTTCAAGGCGGGGGAAAAACGACTGAAACGATGCTGGTACGAGTAGCCGAAAGGGAGTTACAACGGAAGCAGACTAAGTTGGCAAAGGCAATCAGCGATGAGATCGTTAAAAAGAATCCTCAAAATATAAAGGCCAAAACGGTCAAGGGTTATGCGGCTCTGAAAGAGAACAATTTGAGGGAAGCCGAAGAAGTCTTTAAAGATGTTTCCCAGAAAGGAGCCCAGGGAGAGGTTCTTGGGAAAGAGGGTCTGGCCGCCGTCTATGCTAAAAAAGGACAACCCGATAAAGCTCTCCAATTGGCCAAAGAAGTAGAGCAGAAATCTCCTGATAGAGCCTATGTTCATGTGATTAAAGGAGACGCTCTGTATGCTCAGGACAAGAAGAAAGAGGCTGAGTTAGAATATCAAAAAGCGTCACAGAAGAAGGCGGCTGAGCCTTACCAGGAGGCCGCAAGATATAATCAGCTTGGTCGCTTTTATGCGAGTACTGGAAAATATCAGAAGGCCCGGGAACTTTATGATCAGGCCCTAACCATCGATCCCTACTACATTGAAGGAACAACTAACAAAGGGATCACTTATGAAAAAGAGGGCAAGTGGGACAAGGCTCTGGAGTCCTATCGTCAAGCCTTGGCCCTTGAAAAAAACGACACCTTCGCGGCTGTATTAGCTAAAAAGGCCCAGGAGATGATAGAGCTTCAGAAAGATATAAAGCGAAAGGAGAGGGTTGATCAATTGGTCAAAGAACTGGCAGCCCGATATCGAGGCCAGAAGGAGGCTGCCAAAAAAGTTGAAGATACATGGACGTCCCAACCCATGGTCCTTTCCTTTGTCGATTTTCAGGAGAAGGGAGGTCTGGCTGAAAGAGATGGTTTTTCAACCGTATTAATGGCCCGGCTCGCTGATCACTTGAATGGTTCGGGTAGAGTCCAGGTCGTTGAACGTGTTCTCATCGAACGGCTTCTGGAAGAATTGAATCTTGGTTCTTCGGAATTAGCCAATCCAGAGACAGCCCTCAAGCTCGGTAAGGTCTTGGCTGCAAAACTGATCGGGACAGGCTCTCTCTATTATTTGCCTCAGGGCACTCTCCTAAGCCTCAGACTCATTGATACGGAGACCTCAGCGATCCCCCAGGTGACGACCAGGCAATTGGGTCCTCAGGCATCGTTAGAAAAGGAGCTGTTCCAGCTCAACCGGGAAATCCTGAAAACGGTAATATCGAAGTATCCTTTGCGGGGCTATCTGGTAAAGGTCATAGGGGACAAAATCATGATTAATCTCGGTTCAAAGCAAGGGGTGGTGCAGGGGACAAAATTTGAGGTGATCGAAGAGGGAGAGGCCATCCAATATAAAGGGAAACCCCTCCAAACCTCACCGAAATCTGTTGGACGGATGGAAGTCGTGCGCGTGGAGCCTGAGCTTTGCTATGCGAAGATTCTGAACCAGGAGAGACCCTTTAAAACTGATGATAAAGTCCAGGAAAAGATCGAGGAAACGGTGTTAAGATAAAAATGGGATTAAGTAAAATTCTCATTAGAATTCTCATTAGAATTTTCCTTACACTTACCGTAACCGTTTTTTTTACCTCTTGCGCTTCGAAACCTGCTTTGGTTGAGAAGGACAATACCATTGCCGTATGGGATCTGGATGACTTGAGCCTCTCCACAACGGTTCGACCTAATCTTGGAGAAATTCTTTCAAGCCAAATTATTGAGGCCATTAAGAAAAGAGGAGACTATGCCGTTGTGGAGAGGCAGCGTCTGCTTCTCGCCCTTGAAGAACTTCGTCTCGGGACAACGCAACTTGCGGATGAGACGACCCGATTAAAGCTGGGAAGAATATTGGGGGCTCGCTTCATGGTCTTTGGAGGCTATCAAATCATTGGAAATCAGATGCGTCTCGATTTAAGGCTGGTGGAAGTGGAGACCGGGAAGGTACTTCGGGCTGTCCCAAAGACCACTTCGGCTGCCGACTTGCAAGGATGGATCGATACCGCAAGAAAAGCTGCTGAAGAGCTGCTGTAGATTCCTTAAAACCTACTGATGAGTTGTAACCCTGCTGAAAATCCGCGGTAACTGCGTTCGCTACGGAATTGAGGGAAATTGGTCTCTTCATCGTGCATGAGGAAACCCTTCGCATAAAATTCCCCTTCAAAGTAGGAGAACAACTTTCTTTGTAATCCCAATCCAAGAGAGATTTTTTCTCTTTGGCCGATAAAACGAGGAGAATTTGAGGGATAATCATTCTTGGTAATCAAGAGTCCCTGGAGAAAAGATTTTATGGTAGTTTTGTCATTAAGAAAATATCTCAAGGAAAGATCTGCGACCCACTCATCCCCGTGGCTGTTTTGATCTTCTGTAGAAAGGGGAAGGGATCTCCACCGTGCATAGAGTTCAGAAGGGGAAGCATAGGCGGCGGGGACCTCTTCTTTAAATTTACTTTTATCTCTGAATATACTCCGAAGGGTAAAACCAGCATCCCATTTCTTTTGGTTATAATAAAGTCCAAGACCTAAGAGAAGAAAATCGCCCTCTTGGTAGAATTTCAGACTATCCACTTTATCTTTAGTATACCAGGTGTAAAGGCCAAAAAAACGAGCATTCCAGTTGGGTGAAAAATAATAACGAACTTCAGCGTTCGCATTAAGGATATCCCCTGGGTTATAATCCTTCGTATAAAAGGATTGCGAACCCGCAATGGGTCCCATATCATGGGTCCATTCAAAGACCTTGTTCCTAAAATCATATTCCCCACGCCAGACATATCCAAAACCGACCCCAACCACCCAATTCCCCCACTCCTTAGCAATGCTTACGGTTGGGTTAACATTAAAACCCTCACCGAAGTTCGTGATGGTGACGAGGTCTGGATCCATGAGGAGCACTTGGTCCCTTTCTTTTAAGTTACTCTTTCCAGCAGGAAGGTTGAAGTCCAAGCCAATGAGAATATCAACGGGTAATTTCCCCAAAATTTCATAAGAGAGGTTCACTTTTGTATCGAGAAGATGGGTTAAGGACCGACTTGGAGAACCCACCGGGTCAATATGCGTATAGGCCTCAGCAGTGAGGACCCTGAAAGAGAGATCCCGGTATCGAGCTTCAAGGCTCATAGGAATAAAAAACTGTCTTGCCTTGTTATCTTTGCTATCATCCCACCAGTCATAATTAAAACCCATTTGAGTCTTGATGTCGACATCGGCTGCTGCACAGATTCCAGAGTAAAAAACAAGGGTGAACAAGAATAGGATCGATATCAATCTTTTCATAGTCCCGCTTCCTCTAAAATCTTCCTGTCTCTGATCGAATGCACACTTTCATGCAACAAAAAAATCTTTACGTCCGTCCCCACCACTAAGGATAATAAGTCCGGACTTTTTCTGGCGGAATGGTTGTGGGTATTCTTTCCCTTTTGATCGAATCTTCGGGGAACAATTGATCGGTGATCGAGCTTCGATCCCTTAACGAGTTTAATAATTCGCGGCTTCTCTTTTTTGCCGTGATGAGTCGGAGATTGATGAGTTCCTGAAAGGCCCCTCTGGCTACGCAAATGTTCGGATCTTCTTTTAAGGCTGACTCATAGAATTCAGCCGCCTTTTCATAGTTCCCACGGTCGCTTGCCTCAATCCCTTTAAAGAGGGCCACCAGGGCTTTCATATTTGTTGAGCAAGGCCTTCTTAACTCTGCCTGTTCTCTGGGTGTAACTTCGATCTTTAAGAGCTTAATGATATCTAAAAGAAGGTTCTTTTCGATTCGAAATAAATCCGTGAGCTCGCCTTTGGCCAGGGGCTGCCCAATGATCTTCTGCCCCTGCACATCTAAGAGGTTAGATTGTATCTGGAGAGAACCCACTGCGATCTCTCCTCCGATGAGCCACTGGGCTCCCAATAGTCTTCCCACTCGAGGAGCGGTATGGGATTCAACCAAACCAGAGACCCCAAACCCCATTTCTTCCATCAGTGCCTGGAGCCTAACCCTTTCCACGATCTGGAGGCCTTTAACCGTAGAAAGGTCTGTGATGAGCATAAGGACCAATCCCTTTTGGAGGGGATCGAGCTCTGACTTCCCTGTTTTATTTTGAAAATAGAGGACGGCTACGGTATTTCGCCCTTCTATGGGGCGAAGCGCCTTTTCCTCTTCTATGGCCTTTTTCGCCCACAACCTTACATCTTTGGTAACCACCTCTCCGGCCCATGAATAAGAGGTTAGAAAAACCCATAACACTATAAAAATCCATAGTCGTCTAAACCATTCTTCTTTCATCTTTCGTCGCCCATTTTTATATTTTATATAAATAATTAATCGCAATATATGCTCATTCCATAGTTGTTGTCAAGTATTTTTCCGCTTTGGTATGTTATGGATTAATCAACTTTCATCTTTAATTTTTTAGGAGGGGCCCCCTATTCAAGCCCTCTTGAATTGATTCTATTCAGCCCCCTGAGGAAAAAGTTAAGAACCTTCCCTCTTAACCTTGACAATGAATGACAAAAAAGATAGGCTGATTTTGGTTATTTTAAGAAGTTGATCTTTTGTTTGAAGGATGAGGAGGTCAGATGAGCCGAACAGGGATTGTAAAGGATGAACGGTATTTGGAACATGTGATGGACCCCGGTCACCCGGAGAGTCCAGAACGATTAAGAGTCATTTATAAGATGTTAGAAGAAGCAGAGATGAAGGGTCTCTCTGAAATGGTGAAACCTCGAGCAGCCACTCGAGAGGAATTGGAGAGGATCCATGCTCCCGCCTACATTGATCTGGTGGCATCGACGGCAGGAAAGTCTTACTTCCGGCTCGATATGGATACTTCCACCTGTGCTAAATCCTACGAAGCGGCTCTGTGGGCAGCTGGAGGCCTTCTGGAGTTGATCAAGGCGGTCATGGAAAAAAGACTCGATAATGGATTTGCGCTGGTGAGACCTCCTGGGCATCATGCGGAACGAGACAGGGCTATGGGATTTTGCCTCTTCAACAATGTAGCAATCGGCGCCCGATATGCTCTTCAAAATTTCTCCCTTCAGAGGATTTTGATCGTGGATTGGGATGTCCATCATGGCAATGGAACCCAGAACTCCTTTTATGAAGACTCACAGGTCCTCTATTTCTCCACCCATCGCTATGGCTCCTTCTATCCCGGCACAGGAGGAGCGAGAGAAGTCGGAAAAAGGATGGGAGAAGGATTCACCGTGAACGTTCCTCTTTCAACAGGAATGGGTGACATGGAATATGGAAATATCTTTGAAAAATTCCTCAAGCCCATTGCCTTGGAATACCAACCCCAGTTGATCTTGGTCTCAGCCGGGTTTGATACCCATTGCGATGATCCTCTGGGTGGAATGGAGGTCACAGAGAAAGGGTTTGCAAGAATGGCCCAGATTTTGATGGAGATTGCAGAATCAACCGCTCAAGGAAAACTGGTGATCACCCTTGAAGGCGGGTATGATGTCTCTGGACAGAGTCGGTCTGTGAAAGCCGTATTAAAAGAACTGGCTCAAGCCTCCCCTCTCGATAAGAATGAACTTTTAGAAAAAGAGAAGGCCAATTATCCGCGAATCGAAAAATTCCTCCTTCAATTGAAGGAGATACAGAAGAGATACTGGAAGAGCCTTTAACCTCAATGCAAAATGCAAATTTAAAACTGCAAATTGTAAAATTTTTTAAATCTTTTCCCTAATTTTGCATTTTTCAATTTACAATTTTCATTGAGCAGTGCCTAAGGCTCCTCCTGTGTTCACCATCTCTTTCAGTTCTTTTCCAACCTTAAAGAAAGGGAGCTTCTTTGGAGGGACATCTACGATCTCCCCGGTCTTGGGGTTTCGGCCCTTGTAGCCCCCGTAATTCCTCACCACAAGGCTTCCAAATCCTCTGATCTCGATTCGCTCCCCCTTTTCCAGACTTTCCCTCATCCCATCAAAGAGGGTGTCGACAATGACCTTGGCGACCTTCTGTGTCACATTCGCTTTCTCTGAGACCTTCGTAATGAGTTCAGCCTTGTTCATAGTTCCTCCCTTCCTTCTCACCCCTGCCTACGGTAGGCAGGCCAAGGGATGAGGGGTCAAAGTAAATGATTTCGAATATATTGCACCGCATTTCTAAAAAAGGCAAGCCCCATTCCCTCCTCAGGCAACTCCTCCATGATTCGTGACTCGTGTTGGTGATTTGTGATTTTTCAAAAAATTTATAACTCTTAACTCTGTACGGGCGATTCATGAATCGCCCCTACGAACTTTTTTTGCGTATTCCCTCCACCAGTTCACCAAAGGTCTTTTCAAAACCCAGCTGGTTTTTGTTAGCGGAACCCGCCAAAACAATCTCTCCCCCAGAACCCTTAGGTATTCTTACCCAAACCCTCTGATGGGAAAAGAAGAAAGAAACAATGAGGCCAAAAATCATCAGGCCACATCCTATCCAGACCACCCAGACTCCTGGGTCCTTTGCCACCTGGAGTCCTGTATATTCTCTGGCGGAAGCCCCTTCAAAAGTGAGGAGGAATTCATCCCTTCTCTGTTCATCGAATTTCGGGAAGGCTTTCAATAACCAAAAGGGTCGGGGTTCTTGATTAGGTTTGAGCAAGACCGCTTGAACTCCTTCTCCAAAGTTGTGGACTTGAGGAGCGTATTTCAGGACCCGGATAGAGTTATTGGAATTCGCCACTGGAACCGTGACTCCTTCAGGGACCTTAAAAGTTACTTTCTCCTTTTTATTGCTCCACTGAATCCCCAACGTGGCATCGTAGACAGTTCCATAATTCGATTGATAGAAAGCCAATCCTTTATAGTGAAGGGGATGATTGACCTGGACGGTCTTCTTCAAAACCTCTTTTCCATCTTCAAGAATGGTGAGGATACTTGTATATTCTTTTACATGTTTTTCTTTTTCTCCAGGAAGATCGTAATAGGTGATGTTGAAATCATCACAACGCACAGAAAAATCAATGGGTCTTGAGACCTCTTGATCTTTCATCCTCAAAAAAATCTGATCAACGGTCTCCCCTTCTAGAATTTCAACATGGCCCTTGAATCCATAGAGGGAACCCAAGATCCCTCCGATCAGGATGATGAGAATGCTTGAATGAGTGATATATACCCCTAATCTGCAAAACCTTCCTTTTTCCGAAAAGAGGGTGACGGCTGATTCTGTCTCCATGCGCCTTGGATTCCTGAACCACTTCTTCAAATAGGATCGAATATCCTCTTCTGCTTTAGCTTCGGCCTGACTTGGGGCTCTGACTTTCTCCACATAGGGAAGGGTCTTTAGCATCGAATCTTCTAACCCGTCTGAGCTGGGTTCACGAGAGATTTGTTTCCAGACCCCTGGAAACCGATGGAGGGAGCAAGCGATCAAATTGATCACCAGGATCAACAGGATGGCGCTGAACCACCATGAATGATACATATCGAAGAGGTTAAAAAAGTTCAGCACCTCATAGAGGCCAAGCCCGTATCGCTGAATATATTCCGAACGGGTGGCATTCTGCATAATCAATGTGCCGATGATGGAAAGAATGGCGAGCAGAATGAGAAGAAAGATTGTGAGCTTAAGCGATCGGAATAGATTATAGAGGATGGTAAAGAATCCGCTTTCCTTCGCCTTGATTGTTTCCTTCGATTTTTTCATAGACCCTTTTGATCAATTTGATAGTGAGAAATATTAACCCTACCTAAGCAGGCAGGCTTGCCTGCCCTGTACCAGCACGGTTCAGAGCCTGCAACAAGCAGGCGATCCCCCCGTAGGCAGGCCTGCCCGCCGGTAGGCCCTGAACCGTGCTGGTACAGGGCAGGCGGGGAAGTAATTGAAATATCTAACATATCCTCTTGTTTACTGTCAAGCAAAAAGGGGTAGTTCCTTTTTTTGGAACTACCCCTTTCCAATTTGCCTTTGTCTGCCTGCCGTAGGCAGAATCAAGTAGGAAGAAAATTGCAGCCTACTTCTTGGCCTTCACATGGCACTGAGTGCATCCTGTTGGGCCGGCAGGTTTGTTGGCTTTCTTGGCCTCTTCATGGCATCCTTTACAATCCTTATGATAGGCATCCTTTGCAGAAATGGCTTTCCCCTCGGCCTTGGCCTTATGGCACTCATGGCACAACTTTCCGCTGGTTTCGCCCTTCTTCCAGGTATGGTGGCACTTCATACAATCAATCTTCAGATCGACATGCTTCTTATGGGCAAACGTTACCTTCCCATAGGAAGGATTGAATTCGATCACATCTTTTGCAAAAACGCCACTCACCATCAGGATGGAAAGCATGAAACCCACCAGGATCCCAATGCTGATCAACCCTTTTTTCATTACTGTTTCACCCCCTCTCTTTTAATTTTATTCGCCTCCCCTTATTGGTTAGACTGCGAAAGTCTAACAAATATTCATTTTTTGTCAAGAAAAAAATAGGGCGATGTTATAAGATCTCTATTTCCTCTAAGATTCTTTCTTTTGTTTTAAGCGGGGTATTATTCTGCTTAGCCTTTTCCACAATCTCCCTTCCCAGTAAGGCAGCGCCAAGGGCTCCAGTGATCAAAGGCTCCTCGGGTACCAGAATCTCATGACCCAATTGTTCGGAAAGGGCTTTAAGCAGGCCTCTATTTTTAGCGCCTCCACCGGTCACGATCACTGCCTCCTCCACCCTCAGACGATTGACCATTCTGCATATCCTGTCTGCGAGGGATTGATGGACCCCTGCAAGCAGGTCGGAAATGGGCATCCCTTGTGCCAAACTGGCTGCCACCTCTTGCTGGGCCCATATGGTGCAGATGTTGCTTATCTTTGCAGGATTCTTACTTTGCAGAGATAGGTCGCCCACTTTATCCAGCGAGACTCCAAGGGTATCGGCAATCACTTCTATGAATCGACCACTACCGGCTGCACACTTGTCATTCATCACAAAATCAGTGGTCTTGCCAGTCGTGTCTATTTTTATTGCCTTAATATCCTGACCACCGATATCTATGACGGTCTTGGCTTTGGGGAAAAGGCTGATGATCCCCTTGGCATGGCAAGTGATTTCTGTGAACTGCTTATCGGCAAAAGGGACGTTAATTCTCCCGTAGCCTGTAGAAACAATGTAGGTGATGGTTTGAAAGGAGATGGCCGCTTTATTCAGCGCCTCTTCCATAACCTTATTGGCTAACCGGCGCTGCTCCGGACCTGTGGGTCCAATGATCGAAGCGATGATCTTTTTATTCAGGATCACCGCCTTAGTCATCGTGGAACCGATATCAATGCCTGCATAATAGGATGTCAAGGTCACTCTAAATTGCCTAGAAAATAAAAGCCTGATGTCTAACGGTAAGGGTAACGAGGCCCGTTTCGTTGAGGGGTTACGTTCATCGTCTTTAAATCCTTACCTTCACCTTTCAACGCTAAACGATACGGGCGTCGTAGCCGTAACCCTAACCTAAGAACTTGAACAATTTTCAGGGTTGGAGCCTGCCTGCCCCGGTCCCGACCAAGGCGGGGGAGAGGCTCAGTCATGAATAATTAAGCTGCCTTGTTTAACCGATTGGATTCCAAGGTTGCGATGAAGGCATCGATCTTGTTTCTTGTATCCACCTCAGAATAGGAGGTGATATCAATGATATCACTTTCCAGAATGAGAGAGGGAATTTCTCTGTAAACCTTCCCCTTCTTTCCATCTTTCCCGATCACAAATACAGGAATGGGTTTGTATATTTTGGCGAGTTGATGCAACTGCCAGATGAGGCCTACGTGCCAGGTTCGACACGAAAAGGCTTCATGCATAACAATGCCATCGATCTTGTATTCTTCGATCCAGTTGATCAAGCGTTCCACATCAGGCTCTGATCCCGGCCGTTTCTTGGCCTTATCATACCAGAAGGTCCAGTATCCGAGCCATCTCCATGCCAGGTGCTCGATGGGGTCCTTGGTTTCGGGGATATCCATCTCATTGAGGGGAGCGACCATTCGATAGGTTGTTTCCACAGGGAACGAAGCCCCTTTGCTGTTGAAGTAATTAAAATCGGTCAAGGCAAACCAGGCAGGCAGTCCGCCTCCCCACATGAGTCTGTACTTCTCTTCCTGAACCTCTCCTTCTCCCTTGGCGATCTTTTCCTCCAATTCCTTTTTAAGGTCCACAAAGAAATCGTAAGCCTTCTGGGTGGCCATCATAAAGTTTATTGGCACCATGGTATTCATGGCATCGCCAGTCCCCATGGGGCAGGGGACAGCCTTTCGAAGGCTATACGTTTCATCGATCAGGTTCCAGGTTCGATCGCTTAGATCAACCAACTCTCTCAGGCGATCGTAATCCATTTTCTTTTTGGTCTGCTCTTCGAGGAAGGCCACCAGTCCGCGCAATTGTTTGACAACATATTTGTGGTAGTAGTCCCAGACTTCCCGGTGATCTTGATCCCTCTGAAACAGGGGATAGGGAAGATCTATATTGTAAATCGGAACATCTGGCATAAATTGCTGAGAGGCCTGATACCACTTGGATCTCGGGTCACAGAGGATCTGTCCGCTGGAGATCATGAAATCAGGCCTTGCCTGTCCGCCCCACGGAGCATCCGGGGGCATTTGGCCCAATTCCTCTCTCCATTGGTCAAAACCGATCCCGCAAAGGGCATAGGTGCACAAGGAACGGGAAAGACCCAGCGATTCTGCTCTCTGAAGGAATCTTTCCGCATCTCTCTTTGCCCCGCAAATACCGGCAAAATTCTCTGTCCACAAAGGGATCACATCCATGGCTCGGAAGATTTCTTCATGATGGCAGACGATAAAGGTATAGGCCAATTTTTGTTTTCCCTCTGCTCGTGCCCGGATAGTACCGGTAATAAATTCCTTGACCATGGG
>PEUO01000089.1:2495-4032 GCA_002780715.1 Deltaproteobacteria bacterium CG03_land_8_20_14_0_80_45_14 | reverse complement strand
GGTTTTACCTCTTTCTGTTCCTCAGCCATTGCATCTACCTCCCTTATCTCAGAATCCCTAACCAAAGATATTTTAGTGGCCTCAAATCCGAATATCGAAATCCGAAACAAATCCGAATTTTCAAAATTCAAATGTCTTAAACTTTTTTTGTTTCGAACATTTAATATTTGGTCATTTGAGTTTGTTTCGAATTTCGGATTTCGTGCTTCGGATTTAAAATCGTCTCAATCAAGAATCACTTCGTTGCCATTTTGCGCACAATTCCATTTCTGAGGGGCTAATGTTAACCGATCATCTCCAGAAAGGCCTGGATTCTGGTTCTGAGTTGACTGATCGTACCCGCAGAATAGACATCCTCCAGATGAAGAAGGGGGACATGGATCGACTGATAGTAGGCTTTTCGTGCGGGGACCTCAAAGCCAAAGGGATCGCAATATTTGTATACGTAAAGAATGGCGCCATCGACCTTGAATTCCTTTGCATAGGCTCCGATATCATTGAATCGGGATGCGATATCTCCTTCAAAGGTGCCCGTCTTGTTTTCCCTGTAGGTCTTGGGGCAGTTGATTTTATCGAGATACCGATGGGCCAGTGCATCGATCGGATCTCCTCCCACATCCGTCTTTGGAAAATAATCTCTCGCTCCATTACAAATGGTATCAGCCACTACATTGCCCCCGAGTTCTTCCACGAGTTTGATGAGTTCAATATTATCGAGGCATGCGCCGTCAATAAATATTCGTGGGCCTTTTTTGAGTGGGGATTTCTTTCTTCGGCCAATTTCCGCCAAAAACTGGTCAAGCAAAGTATTAAATTCGCCAATGGGTAAACTTGATCCAACCGTCAGCGCCATCGTTAATTCTGTTCCAGAGATGCGGGGCGGATCTGCCTTTCTGAATTCATAAAGAGCTCTGACCTTATCCCTGTTTTCATTATAGATTCGAATGGTGCGAGCCAGATCATCATTGGTGATCGCTTTTCCAGCAAACTTCTCCAGACTTCTCCTGAAGGTGTTTAGCTCTGCATCAAAGAATTCAGAGGACGATTCGCCACAGACAGTAGGGATGTTGATAAAGTGAAAATAGGAATAAGGAAGAGAATAACTCCAGGCGCTATAGCTTCTCACCATACTATCACAGCCGTGAGGGATGACCATTCCAGAGAGAAAATCATATGTTTGTTTCACCGAGAGGTCGAAGCAACTGCGGTAATAGGGGCAAACAATGGTTTCAAGGAGTGTGTCCCCTTTCGTAATGGGCTCATGGATATTTCCTCTCACCCGAAAAGGGATACAGCCGGAAGCCGAAATAATTTCCAAAGGAACAAAGGAACAGATATAGCCAATGATCTTTTTCCCTTCCTTTTTCAGTTCCTTCGCCCTGAGCCCGTAATCCTTATAATAATTTTCAACCGTGTTAAAAATGTTGCTCTGTTTGTCACTCATCGACCTTCTCCTTACTCTAATGTCACCCTTCTATGCCCTGAATCAGGTAATGTCATCTGAACCAGGTCCTGAACTGGGTTCAGGATCTAACGA
>PEUO01000089.1:1777-2467 GCA_002780715.1 Deltaproteobacteria bacterium CG03_land_8_20_14_0_80_45_14 | reverse complement strand
GTCTCATAATCTACCAATTCACCGGATGCTGAAATAAATTCAGCATGACATCATAATAATAAATATTTTAATCTTTCAGCATCCTGTCAAAAAGAAATATACATAATTTGGTCTTAAGTTTCAATCTTATTGTCTTAGGTTTCAATCTTATTGTCCTAAGTTTTCCATGGCGATGATGGCCGCACCCAATGCAGCCGTCATATGGGGATTTGGCGGTACAAGGATATCATGACCTCTGATTTCCTTTAAGGCCTGGACAAGACCCACATCTTTTGCACCGCCACCCACTATGGCCACATCCTGTTCCACACCCATTCTTTCCGCCAGACTGTTGATCTGGGCCGCAAGAGCTCTGTGTATGCCAGCCAGAAGGTCTTCTTTGGTGACTTCCTGGGAGAGCCGGGAGATGGCCTCTGACTCCGCAAAAACAGCACATCCGGTGTTAAACTCAACTCTCTTTTTTGATTTCAAGGACAACTCACCAATCTCTTCCACCTTGACCTGGAGAACCTTGGCAATGACCTGAAGGATTCTGCCGCTCCCTCCGGCACACTTCCCGCTCAATAAAAAATTGTGCACACTTCCATTACCATCGATGCGGAGGACCTTCGTGTAAAGATCCCCTACGTCAATGACAGTTCTCACCGAGGGGAGAAGAGAAGAAACACCTTTTGCCTGGCAGACGATATC
>PEUO01000089.1:980-1766 GCA_002780715.1 Deltaproteobacteria bacterium CG03_land_8_20_14_0_80_45_14 | reverse complement strand
CATCTGCAAAAGTCACCAATTTTGATCCATATCCAGTGGCGACCGTCCGAGAAATAACACTTTCAGATATTCCTGCCTGGGAAAGTAATTCCTTTCTAATCCTCTCGGCCGTAAACTTGAAATCTCCTCCAGAGAGGCACTCAAAAGAACCGGAAAGGCCCTGATCATTGAGGGCGATCCCCTTTGATGCAGCCGAACCAATATCAATGCCCAATACAAAAGCCATTTTTTCACGTCACCAATACCTAAACCATAACTCAAAAAATTAAAAAAGGCGAACTGGCTTTGATCATTGCCCATTCGCCTTTTTCTGACGTTATGCCTGTCTGCGGTAGGTAGGTACTTCGCGCTAAGCGGATCTATTTAATCTTGAACGATTCCACCATACCGAAATATTTTTTTCTCAGTTTTGGTTTCTCTATTTTTCCGGTTGGATTGCGCGGAACCTCGCCGAAGAAAACTTTTTGGGGCCGCTTATACTTGGGTAACTTTTCGCAATACTTGAGGACATCCTCTCCGGTAAGTGTCTTTCCTGGAACGACGTCAATGATGACGGTCACCACTTCACCTAAACGTTCATCCGGGAAGCCAATGGCTGCTATATCCTTGACGCCCGGAAGAGTATGAAGGAAATCCTCAATCTCCACAGGGAAAATATTTTCACCCCCTGAGATGATGAGATCTTTTTTCCTGTCGACCAGGAAAATGAAACCCTCTTCATCCTGTTTCGCCATATCTCCTGTGTACAGCCATCCATTCCGAAGGGCTTTCGCGGTGGCCTCTGGG
>PEUO01000089.1:0-967 GCA_002780715.1 Deltaproteobacteria bacterium CG03_land_8_20_14_0_80_45_14 | reverse complement strand
GACAGGATTTCCTTCCTCATCCACAATACGGGTTTCCCAGTTGAACCCTGGAAGACCAATCGCCCCAACCTTGTGTTCATTTTCTATCCCAAGGTGAACACAACCCGGACCGGTCGACTCGCTCAGGCCATAGTTCGTATCATAGGCCATATTGGGAAAGTACTCTTTCCAGTGTTTCACCAGGGAGGGGGGAACGGGCTGGGCCCCGATGTGCATCAGTCTCCATTGTCGAAGGTCATAATCCTTGAGCTTAATCTCTCCGCTATCCAGCTTTAAAAGGATATCTTGAGCCCATGGGACCAGAAGAAAAATGACCGTGGCTTTCTCTTCGCTGATGGCCTGTAGAACCCACTCGGGTTGGATTCCTTTTAAGATGACCGCTTTCCCCCCCACAATAAAACTCCCAAACCAATGCATTTTTGACCCAGTATGGTAAAGGGGAGGAATAAGAATAAAATTATCCTTTTTCGTCTGATAATGATGGGCATTTTCGGTAATGCAGGCGCAGACCATATTTTTATGGGTCAACAGAATAGGTTTCGGTTGCCCGGTGGTGCCGGAGGTAAAATAGAGGCCGCAGGGATCATCGAAGCCGATCGGAACGTTGGGTGGATCGGAAGAAGATTTTTCTAATAACTTTCCAAAGGACTCGGCATAACCTGGAATCTCTTTTCCAGCAAAGATATAGTGTTTGACCGTAGGAAGATTATCTTTAATGCCAGTGATCCGATCGATAAACTCCTCGCCAAAGACCACACACACCGGTTCTGCAACATCACAACAATATTGAATATCGGTCCCTGTAAAACGAAAATTGAGAGGGACAGCCCAGGCCCCGGTGCGGACGATCCCGAAATAGCCAATCAGCCAATCGATCGAGTTCATCATCAGATGGATGATTTTATCTCCTTTCTTGATCCCCTTCTTGATCAGAACATTTGCAAACCGGTTCACCCCTTCATCAAAC
>PEUO01000237.1 GCA_002780715.1 Deltaproteobacteria bacterium CG03_land_8_20_14_0_80_45_14 | reverse complement strand
TATTGATCCAGTTGTTTCCCAATCTCTGAACCGGACAGTGAAAAGAGGTTAAAATGGTACAAAGGAGAAGGCATGGGAGGACTCGTGGTCCAAAACCCGGCCGTTCAAGCCGCCCTAAATCTTATAGAATTGTCTGCTCGGGTTGCGGAAAGGAATTTGTCGTCCCAGTTCCCCCGCCAGATAACAAGAAACTATTGTGCATGGAGTGCTTCAAAAAATAGAGATCTCCTCTATGAGAGAAGAATTTCATCACCGAGCGCAAACGGGCGGAGGGAGAATTGATGAAGCACCAAGAACACCCTGAGCAACTGGTAAAAGAACGCACAACTGAATTAAGAATAGTTAATGGACAACTTCAAGAGGAAATGACTGCACGCAGGCGTGGGCAGGGAGTTCTTAGTTTTAAAACTCCGAACGCCTAACGCAAGTCTTTATTTCTCCGAACTCCCAACTATTGATTCCGAAATCCGCAATCCACAATCCGCGTTTAAGAAAAATGGCAGGCTACGAAATGACCTTCTTTGATCTCGGTCAATTTAGGAACGGTTGTCTTACACACTTCCTTTTTCCGGGGGCACCGGGTGTGGAAATGACAACCCGCGGGGGGACGCATGGGGCTCGGGACATCCCCTTCCAGGATAATCCTCTTCTTGGTAATGTTGGGATCCGGCACGGGAATCGCAGAAAGGAGAGCGACCGTATAGGGATGGAGAGGTGAAGTGTAAAGCTCTCTGTCCTTGGCTAACTCCACAATTCTCCCCAAGTACATCACGGCAATCCGATCACAAACGTGTTCCACCACCGCTAAGTCATGGGCGATAATAATGTAAGAGAGTTTAAATTCCTTCTGAATATCCTCTAACAAATTGATGACCTGGGCCTGAATCGAGACATCGAGGGCTGAGACAGGTTCATCACCGATAATCAGCTTCGGGTTGAGAGCGAGGGCTCTGGCGATTCCAATTCTCTGTCTCTGACCGCCGCTGAACTCATGGGGGTAACGCCTGGCATGGTCAGGGCTGAGGCCTACTTTCTGCAGGAGAGAGGCGATTCGCTCCTTTCTCTCTTTTTTTGTAGAAATGTGGAAGACATCCAGAGGCTCACCAATAATCTGTTCCACTGTTCTCCGAGGATCGAGCGAAGCATAAGGATCCTGAAAAACAATTTGCATATTCCTCCGGATGGAACGCATCTCCTGGTGGTCGAGTTTACAGACATCCCTCCCTTCGAAGAGTATTTCTCCCTCGGTGGGCTCAATCAATCTCAAAATGGCTCGGGCAGTGGTCGACTTTCCGCATCCGCTCTCACCCACTAAACCCAGACTCTCTCCTTTATTTAGGTAGAAGCTCACTCCATTGACGGCATAGACATAGCCAATGGGTTTGGAGAAAATACCTCCCTTAATAGGAAAATGTTTCTTAAGATTTTTTACTTCAAGTAAAGGTTCAGTCATAATCAGTTTAGAGTTCTGAGTTTAGAGTTAAAAATTAAAATTCTAAATTCTTAATTCTCAATTCTTAACTCTAAATTCACTGATTCGTAAGCCAGCAAGAACTAAAATGGCCTTTCCCAATTTCTTTGAGATCAGGTTCTTTTTCTTGACAGATGCCCATCACGGACGGGCATCGTGTTGAAAATCTACAGCCTGAAGGAAGCTCATAGAGACTGGGAACGACCCCTGGTATCTCATTCAAACGAATCTTTCCACGGCGGATCTTGTCCCCCAGAATTGGGATGGACTTGAGCAGACCCATGGTGTAGGGATGTTGGGGGTTTCCGAAAAGCGTTTTCGTCTCTGCCTCTTCGACAATCTTACCTGCATACATGACGATGACCCGTTTTGCTGTCTCTGCGACCACTCCTAAGTTGTGCGTGATCAAGATGATGGCCATTCCCAGTTCCTCTTTCAGTTTGTTCATCAAGTCAAGGATTTGTGCCTGAATGGTCACATCTAAGGCAGTCGTAGGCTCATCTGCAATCAAAATCTCAGGATTACAGGCAAGGGCCATGGCGATCATCACCCTCTGCCTCATCCCGCCGCTCAATTCATGGGGATATCGCTCCACAGCTTTTTCAGGAGAAGGAATATTGACCAGTTTCAGCATCTCGATTGTTCTCTCCCTCGAATCCTTTTTTGACAACCCCTGATGTAATTTAAAGGTTTCCTCAATCTGATTCCCCACTGTAAAAACCGGATTGAGGGAGGTCATGGGTTCTTGAAAAATCATTGAAATCCGATTTCCCCGAATCTTCCTCATCTCATCCTCTGTCAATTCCAGAAGATTTTTCCCATTGTACAGAATCTCCCCTCCCGCAATCTTTCCAGGAGGAACCGGAATAAGACGAAGAATGGACAAAGCGGTAACGCTCTTTCCACAACCGGATTCTCCCACTACGCCTAAAGGCTCACCTTTGGCCAGTTGATAACTGACACCGTCCACCGCCTTCGCGACGCCTTCGTAGGTGTAGAAATAGGTCTTTAAGTTTTTAATTTCCAAAATGATTTCGTCCTTCACAAAATGCCTCATCTTCCCCAGAAATGGCGGTTTCAATATAGCCCAACTCCCACCATTTTTCAAAGAATAAAAATCGTGACTCTCGTATTTCTTGCTAAAATACGGCTAAATCGCTTATAAATATCCCAATGCAATAAAATCAAAGGATATGATGGAGGTTTTGGCAATGAGTAAAAAATGGGAATTTCTCTATTTAAGCCAAGAAGATTGCATCACGGCGGGCGGAACGGATATGGGCGGCGCCGTGAAGGCCGTCGAGCGATCTTTCTTTTTGCATGGAAAAGGCGATTTTATCCAGCCAGGTAAACCTGTCATCCGTTGGGGAGGTCCAGAGACAGAAGAAACGACAGGCCGTATTATGTCCATGCCTTCATGGTTAGGGGGTGAACCATACAGAGAGGAGTTAGAGAAAAGGGATCTATTGGGCCCAGTGAACACTGCCGGCATCAAGTTTATCCCGGCCCGGCCATGGAACCCTCAAAAATATGGACTGCCAAGGGCAAACGCTCTGATTATTATTGTCGATCCTGAGACTCTCATCCCCTCTTGCGTGATGGATGGAGCGATCGTCAGTGCCATGCGGACGGGTGCAGCGGCAGGAGTTGCAGCTAAATATCTGGCCAATCCTGATTCCAAGATTTTTGGGTTGGTGGGTGCAAGTGTCCAGGGGCGAACTCAATTGATGGGAATGAAAAAAGGTGTGCCTTCCCTTGATATATGCAGGGTTTACGATATCAACAAAAAAACGGCTAAAAAATTTGCGAAAGAAATGGCTGAGTGCTCGCAGATGAGGATCGAAGTGGTTGACAGCGCTGAGGCGGCCCTTCGAGAAGCGGAGGTCATCAGCACGGCGACGATCGCGAGCACACCCTATGTCAAAGCTGAATGGTATAAAGAAGGAGTCTTCCATGCTGAGAGCTCTTTCTGGGATACCCACACGGAGGCCCTTCAGGTCATGGATTTAATTTTTGTCGACGACTGGTTCCAGGTGAAACATCATGGTGTGGATGTGAGCTGGCGCGCTGTTCGGGATGGGATCATTGAAGAAAGTCGTATTACTGGAAACCTAGGTGAATTGATCTCGGGGGCAAAGAAAGGCCGGACCGATCAGAAGCAGAGGATATTATTCAATCCCATTGGCCTTGCGATCCATGATCTCTCTGAGGCTCACCGCGTCTTCCAAAATGCCAAACAGATGGGAATCGGGCGAAAAATAAGGCTATTTAAGAACCCTGATGCATGGTTAAAGAAAATTCATCTGTAAATGAGTTTGATCCGATGCTCCTTCCAGATCACATTCGTGAAAAAATCTTTCTCATGGAGGAGGTGATTAACTTTCCCACCTCCCTCCTCTCCTATAAAAATTATCACTGGGAAAATCTCCCCCTGGTTCCCTATTCGAACTTAACAGGGGCTGTTTCTTCTCTGGTTGAAAAGGGCAAGAAAGTCGCCATCATTACCGGGTTCTATGTGCCGGTTGGGGATCCTCCAGCCACAGAGACCGATGGTCCGCCTGGAGCCCTCACCCTGGCAGAAGGATTGAGGTATTTAGGCATGGAGGTTTCTCTCCTTTCGGATGAATATACCCTTTCAGCCCTGAAGGCAGGATTGAAGGTTCTTAACTTCTCGGAGAAAGAAATCCCCATCATTTGTTTTCCATTGGAGCACTCAGACCAAAATCACACCAGTCGAATGATGAATGAAGAGGATGAAAGTTCCATATCGATCCGATTTACTCAAGACTTTTTTAATAGTCTGCTGGGGCAAGGCCTCACCCATCTTGTCTATATCGAAAGAGTGGGACCCAACCACACTGTTAATTCCTTTATGGCCCAGGAGCGCCAGGAGAAACCACCTTTGAAAGATTTTGAAACGATTCTCCCTCCTCAGATTAGAAACCGCTGTTTCAGCTCTCGTCTTGAGGACATCACTCGATTTACAGCAAAAACACACTTTCTCCTCGAGCTTGCCGAAAGGTTAAACCTTCCGATTGAAACTATCGGGATTGGAGACCGTGGGAATGAAATTGGAGCAGGGAAGATTCCATGGGAGGTTTTTAAACAAAACTCTTCCACCCATCGAGAAGCGGTTTTTTGCTGTCGGGTGAAGACAGACCACCTCATCTCTTGCGGGGTTTCAAACTGGGGAGGTTACGCTTTGTTGGCAGGAGTGGCTTTGGCCATGGGGGGATTGGACATTCTCAAAAAAATGACTCCAGAGCAAGAAGGAACCGTTCTTGATTATCTCGTCCGTCACGGTCCAGCCATTGACGGAGTTACCTGTAAACAGGACCATTCTGTGGATGGGATCGAATTTGATGATTATATATGGGTGATCGAGCGGATTAAGAAAATTGCCTTCGGGTGACGATCTACCCATTTCCAACTCCTAAAGACCTGTTTTAAAAATCATTCCTTTCTTATCAAAAATATGCTATTAAAATATATCTTTAGGAGCCTCACCAATGAAGTATCTCTTTGATGTCTACCGATTAAAAACTCCCCTTTCAGAAAATCTCTTTGAAAGGGCGAAAGAGGTCATGCCCGGAGGGATCTCTCATAACATTCACTATTTCCCGCCCTACCCTTTCTTTATCAAAAAAGCAAAGGGTTCCAAAATCTGGGATGTGGATGGCAATGAGTATATAGACCTCTGGATGGGCAACTATACCCACATTCTGGGTCACCGCCCGCAAGTTATTGTCCGAGTCATTGAAGAACAATTGAAAGAGGGAATTCACTGGGGCATCGTATATAAAAAACAGATTGAATGGGCAGAACTGATTCGAGAATTGGTTCCCTGCGCAGAAATGGTTCGATTCTGCTGCTCTGGAACAGAAGCAACGATGTATGCGGTCAGGCTTGCCCGTGCCTTCACAGGTAAAAAAACTATCTTGAAGATTGCAGGGGGTTGGCATGGAGCCAACCCGGATCTCTCCTTGGGGATCAAGATGCCTTATGAAAAAGAAGAAAGCCTTGGCTTGTTGCCTGATCTCCAGCAATATACGAAGGCCATCTCTTTTAATGACCTTTCGAGTTCCCTAAAAGTGATCCATAAGAACAGAAAAGATTTAGCGGGAATTATTCTTGAACCTGTTGTCGGTGAGGGAGGTTTCAATCCTGCGACGAAAGAATATCTTCACATGCTTCGTTCCGAAACCAAAAAGCTAAAAGCCCTCCTGATTTTCGATGAGGTGATTTCATGTTTTCGAGTTGCCATAGGAGGCGCCCAGGAAAGGTTCAACATCACTCCAGACCTGACGACTTTGGGAAAGATTGTGGGCGGGGGATTGCCCGTGGGTGCTCTGGTAGGGAAAAGGGAGATACTTGAAAAAACTTCACCTGAAAAGAAAAGTAAAAAATGGGAGAGGGTTCTGATTGGGGGCGGCACTTTTTCTGCCCACCCTTTGACAGCCGCTGCAGGGTTAGCAATGCTTTGCTATTTAAAAGATCGTCGCAAAGAAGTCTATCCCCTTTTAGAGAAAAAAGGCGAAATAGTTCGTAAAGGGGTCCAGGAAGCTCTTGATCAAGAGGGAGTTGCCGCTGTGGTCACAGGAATTGGCTCACTCTTTCAGACCCACTTCCCTTTTAAGAAAGGAGAAACTCTGAACTCCCCTCACTCGATCAACCGTTTTACCGATATAGAAAAAAGAGAAATTGAATTTCGAATCAGAATGCTTACCAAAGGAATCCATGTGATGCACGGCGGGGGCTGTTTATCCATTGCCCATACGGATGAGGATATTGAAAAGATCATTAAAGCTGCCCGAAAAGTCGGCAAGGAGATGGCAGAAACAGTTTAGAGTTCGGAGTTAAGAGTTTAGAGTTCAAGGTATATTTATAATATCTCAAGGAGGTGCACTATGGGAAATTGGGGAATGAAAACATTGGCAGCGGCATTATTTTTTACACTGGTTTTGGGAGGGATGGCTATGGCAAAGGAAGCGACAAAAATTGGTATCATCGTGGTGGATATCCAAGGAGACTTCACAAAACTTAAAAATGGCTCCTTAGCCGTGGATGGAACGGACGAGGCCTACATCAAAGCGGTCGAAGAAAATACAAAGAAACTGAAAGAAACGGGATACCCCATCTTTGCAACTCAGGATTGGCATCCTGCGAATCACGCTTCCTTCTTTACCAATCATAAAGGGAAGAAGGCTTTTGATGTGATTAAACTTCATGGAAAGAGCCAGGTTCTCTGGCCGCCCCATTGCGTTCAAAAGACCCCTGGAGCAGAGATCTTATTGGATAAGAAATTATTTACAGCCGTTGTGAAAAAGGGAATGGATTCTAAATATGATAGTTATTCTGGTTTCCAGGATGACGGCGGGAAAAAGACTGCCTTGGACAAACTTCTCAAGAAGGAAAAGATCGATAAGTTGGTGGTCTATGGAATTGCAACCGATTATTGTGTCAGGGCCACCGCACTCGATGCGGTAGCCGCAGGTTACAAAGTCATTATGATCAAAAATTTGAGCAGAGGGGTTGCCCCGGATACCTCTCAAAAGGCTATTGACGAGATGAAGGCTAAAGGAATCGCCGTCCTCGATGATTTGGATTTAGAAAAGATCAAAGGTAATTAAACAGAACAACGTCCTTAAATAAGTGAGTAAAAGAAGGGGCTGTTTTTAAACAGCTCCTTCTTTCTTTCCAGGGCGAGGGATTTAGGATGAAATATTCCATTTCAGCTTATAGAAAATCAAGAGAAATAAAAATCCTACAAAGTCATCGGCGAGCTCCAATTTACGTTTTTAATTATTGAGTAATACGATAAACGATGGTGTGGTAGCCGAAGTTACTGACTTGATCGGCAGCGAGAATCTGGAGTTTTACTTCATCAAATCCCGAAGGAGGGGTTGTCCTGATTTCCATAAATCCATTGTCCCCATATTTCAAATTTATTCGAATCCCAGAGACCTCCGGGAGTAAGGGGGCATCCTCAGAGCATCCGGACTTCAGCCCTCACGATAACCTCTTTCCCCTTCTTCAAATTTTCCTTTGGGGATGGGCTCAGGATATCTACGATCAATCCATTTAATTCAATGATGACCCTTTCCCCTAAAATATGCTTTCCAGGAATGAGCGTGAGAGTCTTTGAACCTTTCTGAATATTATGGGGATAACCCAGAGGAGCTTCCGTATAGGTCTCTACATGGGTTGGACGATCCAGAAGAATTTCTGCTTGGAAAAAAGCTGCATCAACAGTTCCATAGAGTGTCTCGCCTCTTCGGTGCGGTCGAGCCATAATGCGATCTGTATCGCCTGTCCCGCCCTCCTGTTTTCCCTGAGCAAGAATCTCTCCTGTTTCGAGATTATTAATTCGAATATAAGCGCCACCAACGCCTGAACCGATCACTTTGGAATCTTTGGCAACGACCCGAACAATAACTTTTGTAGGGATCTCTTCAGTAGAAAAAGCTGTGGATGTTAATAGAAAGATGATATGAGTGGAAATGAGAAAGAGCAGCACAAATCTTAAGATTGTATTTGTTTGCTTACTCACCTTTAAGCTCTCTTCTAATACTTTCTGCCTTTATCCTTTCCCCTTTAGCCTATTGCCTCCCGCCTCTAACCTTAAACCTTTCTCAGTAGTAGCGTTTCTCTTCAACGTGGTCCTCTGCAAGATCGATGCCCCACTCACCGAGGACCTTCGAGACAGCCCGCTCACCGCTCTCAATGCAATTCGGGACGCCCACTCCTCTGTAGCACCCGCCCGCAAGGGCGAGGCCGGGAATCTGGGCGCTACGATTCTCGATGAGTGCGACACGGTCGAGGTGCTCGAGCGTGTACTGCGGCATGCCGAGGTGCCATCGGAAAATTCGAGAGAATAGAGGTTTTGCATTCGGGTTAAGGCCCAGAATGTCACGGAATTCAGCAAGTACTGTCTGCACGAGTTCCTCGTCCGAGCGCTTCAAAATCTCCTGGTTGTGCGGACCGCCGACAAAACCACGCAGCAGAACCTTGCCCTCCGGCGCCCGGCCCGGCCACTTGGTGGAGGAGTAGGTAGCCGCCATGAGGGCACGACCTTCTACGAGGGGACACAGAACCCCGAATGCATTTATATCGAAACCGACCTCGCTCTCATTGAAGGCGATCGAGACCGTCGCCGAGGAAGAGGTCGGTATGGTAGCGAGTGCATCTGCAATGGCCTCGTCATGTGGGCGGACGAGCGGTTCGGCAGTCCATGACTCGGTGGCCACGATGACCGCGTCCCCATTGATGAAGGAACCGTCGGAGAGCGAGGCGCGCCATCCATCTTCGGAGGTACGTTGGAGCGAGCTGACAGATAAGCCCGTGCGCATACGCTCACGACCTGCGGCGCCGGCCATGCTGTCCGTGAGTTGTTGCATTCCGTTCACAAACGAGGTGAAGAACGTACGAGGTTTCTCGCCCGGCTTGACCGGGTACTTACGCCGCATCTCCTCGACCTTGCGGCGGGTTGAAATAAAGCCCTTCATGAGCGACCCGTACTTCTGCTCCATCTCAAGGAGGCGCGGGAAGGTCGCTGCAAGTGACATCTGTCTTGGATCGGACGCGTGAACGCCGCCGACGAGCGGTTCGGCAAGGCGATCGAGGCACTCGCGACCCATGCGGCGGACTACAAAGCTCTCAAGCGTCTCATCGTTGAACTCGCCTGGGGCAATCTTCTTCGGTGGGATGAAGAGGTCTATGGCCATCCGGATCTTGCCGGGCCACGAGAAGAGACCGGTTGTGACAAAGGGTATGAACTTCGTGGGCGAGAACATCATGACACCATCGGGCAATTGATGAAGCTTGCCGCGAGACAGGATCCACGTGCGCCTCCGGGAGTCGTCGGTCGGCAACTCGTCATCGAAGATCCCCGTGAGCTTTGCAATACGGTGACAGGCTGGTTTCTCGGTCAGGAAACAGTCCGGACCACCGTCCACGATGAACCTGCCTTCCCCCGATGGATCTGGGACGATCTCTGTAAAGATCTTGCCGCCGAGGCGTCGATCCTTCTCGAACAGAATGAACTCGATATCGTGGCCCTCGGAGGTGGCTCGGGTGATTTTGTAGGCCGCGCCGAGGCCGGCGAGACCACCGCCAATAATGATGATCCGTTTCATGGTGCTCCCCAAAAATAAAAAGGGGTCGAGGGGTCAAGGGTTCATGGGTTCAAGTCTTTAAGATTTTAACTAGACTCCTTGAATCCTAGAACCCTGGGACCCCCTTATATGTTTTTCCACAATGCTTGAAAGTGCTTCTATAAACCGCCCAGAAAAATTGAGAGAATTAGTCCGTTTCAATATCATCCCCATGGATTCAGATTTCCCTCGATAAAGGATATCAATATCGTAAAGTACTTCGATGTGATCTGACACAAATCCAATGGGGATCATGAGGATTTCTCGGACCTTTTGCCGTGAGAGTTCGATCAGGATAGATTCTACCTCTGGACCTAACCACTCCTCTGATCCCATCCCTCTGCTTTGAAAGGCAATATGCCAAGGAAGGGGCTCAATCTTTTTAAGAACCCCTCTTACACTCTCTTCCATATCCCTGACGTAAGGTTCATTTTCAACAAGGGATTTTGGAAGACTGTGCGCAGAGAAAATGAGATGAATCTCTTTTCTTCCTTCTCGAGTGAATTGCATCAAGCCTTCCTCAATCTTCTCCTGAATTGCCCCAAGAAAGAGAGGATGCAAATGCCATCCCTCAACAAAAGAAATTTCTATCTTCTCTCCCATATTTTTTCTTATTTGATTTACTTCTTCGATATAAGCTCCTGTGCTTGCTCGGGATCTAAAAGGCGCCATGGGAAGGGCGACCACTTCTTGGATTCCATCTTGAAGAATCTCTTTCAACGTCTCTTCAATCAATGGGTTTCCATAACGCATTCCCACATAGGATTTGAATTGGTAGCCCTTCGAATTCAGACGGTTTTCCAGAGCTTTAGCTTGCTTAAATGTAATCTCTGGCAGAGGCGAACCACCCCCAATCAACCGATAACGCTCCTTGATCCTTTCCAATTGCTCTGGAGAAGATTTTCTGCCCCTGAAGAGACGGGTTAAAAATGGCTCCACTTCATCGAGAGAACGCGGCCCCCCAAAGGCTAAGAGGAGAATGGCTTTCATAAAGACCTCTACCTTTAACCTCCAACTATCTCTATTTTGAGCTAAATTCGTGGACCATATTGACTAAAGCGGCCACATGATCAACGGGTGTGTTTGGAAGAATTCCATGGCCAAGGTTGAAGATGTGACCAGGCCGACCTTCAACGCGATCAAGGATCCGTTTGACTTCCTTTTCAATCAAATCCACTGGGCCAAATAGGATAACAGGATCCAGGTTTCCCTGGATGGCAATATCATGCCCAAGACGCGCCCAAGCCTCGCGAATATCCACTCGCCAATCTACCCCGATAACATCCCCACCTGCCCGTTTCATCAGTTCCAGAAGGGTTGAGGAGGAGGTAGCAAAGTGAATCAGGGGTACGCTCTTACCAACGCCGTCAATGACCTTTTTGGAATAAGGAAGGACATACTCTTCATAATCGCTCGGTGTCAGGCAACCCACCCAGGAGTCAAAGAGCTGAAGAGCCTGAACACCCGATCGGATCTGAGCATTGAGATATCGAATCAACATTACCGAAATCTTCTCCATTAAAGCATCCCAAGTATTAGGGTCCTGATATATCAGGTTTTTGGTAAGAATGTAATTCCTTGAATGACCCCCTTCAATGATGTAACTCGCAAGGGTGAAGGGAGCACCGGAGAATCCGATCAAAGGGATCTTTCGTTCTAATTCCTTTCGGACGATTTGAATCGCCTTCATGAGAAAAGAGGTTTCCTCTTCTGGTTCAATGACCCTCAGCTTCTCCACATCCTTCATCCCTCGGAGAGGATGATGGAAGACAGGGCCTTCCCCTTTTGCAAACTCAAACTCCACCCCCATCGGCTCTAGGGGAATCAGGATATCTGAAAAGATGATGGCTGCGTCGAGTTTAAATCTCTCAATGGGTTGAAGCGTCACCTTTGCAGCCAGTTCAGGGTTTTTGCACATCTCCAAGAAAGAATATTTCTTGCGGAGCGCCCGATACTCTTTCATATAACGACCCGCCTGGCGCATCAGCCAGATGGGCGTATAGTCGGTGGTTTGTCTTCGACAAGCCCTGAGGAACGGATACTCTTTTTCACTCTCTTCCATTTAACAGCCCCAAACTCCGGCGCCAAATTAAAAGTTCAAATGTCAAAATTCAAATGCCAGATGAATGTCAAATCTCAAATCGAGATTCTGAAACGAGTTCAGAATGACATTCTGGTCATGCCGAACTTGTTTCGGCATCTCATTCTGGCTTTAGATTTGATTTTAGCTTTGAGCTCTGACATTCAATTTTACTTCCAATCCCTCAGAAACTGAACCAGCAACCTCACTCCAACACCCGTACCGCCTCGGGGGATATACGGCCTCTCTTTCTCAATCGATGCGGGTCCAGCAATATCGAGATGAACCCATGGAACTTTTTCCGCAAATTTGCTCAAGAAGATCGCTCCGATGGTGGCGCCTGCGGCTCGTGTTCCCACATTCCTGAAATCAGCCGCATCACTTTTGAGATATTCAAAATACTCATCCCAGAGAGGCAATCTCCAGACTTTTTCTCCTGTCTTGGAAGAGGCCTCTTCGATCCGTTTTAAAAGGGACTCTTCATTACCGAAAAGGCCGATGACATAATCTCCCAATGCAATGACGCAAGCTCCCGTCAACGTAGCTAAATCTATGATCGCCTTTGGCTGATATCGTAAACTATAGGTCAGGGCATCTGAAAGAATAAGTCTTCCTTCTGCATCGGTACTGATCACTTCTACCGTCTGCCCGGAGAGGGTTTTCAAAATATCACCGGGTTTATAAGCCTTTCCGCTTGGGAGATTTTCTGTCGCTGGCATGATACCAACCAGATGTAATGGAAGTTGGAGCTTGGAGGCAACTTGCAGGGTGGCCAACACCGCTGCAGCCCCTGACATATCATCTTTCATCCGATCCATATTCTCTGAAGGTTTGATCGAGATCCCACCACTATCGAAAGTAATCCCCTTTCCTACTAAGGCAATCGTATCCCATCCTTTTCCTTTATTATATTCCAAGACGATAAACTTCCCGGGCTCCTGGCTTCCCTTGGCCACAGCAACAAAGGCGCCCATGCCCATGGCCTCTGCCTGACCTACCTCCAATACCTGAATCTCCATCCCAAGCTCTTTCGCTATCTGTTGAGCTTTTTCAGCCAATACAGTGGGAGTCACCTGATTACTGGGTCCATTGACCAAATCCCTTGCCAGGTAAACCGCTTCGGAAATAATTTGCCCTGTCTTCAGACCATCACCGATCAATTTAATTTCTTCATCTTTCTCTCCGAGGAGAATCACTTCTCCAATCTCCTTGATCTTATCCCTCTCGAGCGTCTTAAATTCATTAAACTGGTAAACACCGAGGAGAAGCCCTGTGACAAAGGATTCAGCCAGCTCCATCTCTGAAAGGCTGTCGAATTTCTTTATCGGAAAAACAAATTGTTTTACTCCTGAATCCTGGATGAACTGGCCGGCCTTTGAAGCAGCCCCTCGCCATTTTTCTAAATCGAACTCCCCCTTTTTGCCCAGGCCGGTCAGGAGCGCCCTTTTGGCGGGAAAAGCACCCTGGGTGTAAAAGAGGCGGGACTCGAATAACTCTCCTTTAAAATCTCCCTCTTTCATCAGAGTGGATATAAAACCTTTCCACTCCATATCCACGCTCTGGATGGGGCCTTCCAATCTTTCAGGGGATTCAAAAGAAAAGAGAAGAAGAAGTTCACAGGGATACTTTTCGGCTCTGCCTTTTTCAATTTTAATGTCCATCGTAATTTCCTCTATATATTATGTTATCTTTTGAGGTACTTAAAAATCAGAAATCCGAATATCGAATCTCGAAACAAATCCTAAATCCAAATGACCAAATTTCCAAGACCTTCTTAATTTTTTTTCGGTTATTCGAAATTTTGAAAATTAGTGCTTGTCTCGAATTTCGAATTTCGTGCTTCGAATTTATTTCTTTATTATTCTCTCTCCTTCAGTTTCGAAATCGTAATGGAACGGCTCTCCTCCACAGTTGAAAATTCTTTCACCTTATTCACTAAAGAAGGGGGCCAGCCTCCTCGACCGATTATCCTCGCCAGCATCCACGGATTTAGGTCAGAAACCTCCATCCACTTCCCTGCCTTCTTGACCATTTCATCCAGTATCTTTCGATGGGGGTTCCCCTTTAAAGGGTATTTCTCTTTCATTTCAATTTTAATCTTCGCGACATGATCGCTTCCGAAAATTGCTTCGAGTTCCTCCCTCTGAGCATAGGCATAAAGGGCCTCCTCTATCTTGGCCAATTCAGCGTCACTCTCTTCATTTAAAAGCCTTTTCCTTTCCTTCAGTTCCACATATTGGTTGACTAAGACCACGCCTTCCTCATTAAGATATTCATTGGGCGGAAGGCTTCCCACAGTAATGAGATGTTTTCTTTTGGGGCAGAACCCCTGATAATCGCACCAATCACAAAGAGGCCCTTCTTTAGGAAATAACTGTCTGTCCGTTTCAATCCTCCGGATGAGTTCTAAAGTTGCCTGGCGAAGTTGATAAAGCTGTTCAGGTGTTCTTGAAGAATGTATTTCGGTATCGAAGGTGAGGTAGTGCCAAATTAGTCTGACCTCCTGAATCCCCTGCCACTTTTCTGCCACCCCCATATGATAGAAAGCCAATTGCCGGTCTGAATGGACATCTTCCTTAGTGGGAAGCCGGTTAGAGGTCTTGTAATCGTGGATTTCGAGAACAGAACTATCCACCAAGGTCAAACGGTCAATAAACCCTCGAATCCAATAACTCTTTTCTTCTTCCAGAGGAAAATAAATATATTCTTCGAGGCCTAAGGTTTTTCCAAGATCAAAGGGATAATAACGCTTGTAATAATCCGTGATACATTTCTCTCCGAGACGGCGGTAGTCTTCGGCATTGTAATCCTTTCGGATAATTTGAATCAAATCATTCCAATTCTTTTTCCAACTCTGATGGTAGAAGTTGAGGAGTTCTTCCAAGGTATTGAGTTTGGTCACTTTCAGATCCCGGTAGAGCTTCTCCAATGCTTCGTGAACCCTTGAACCCATGAAAGCTTCAACGCCTTCCGTTTCCACCTCGATCTTGTCAATATAGGCAAGTTTGTATTTATGGGGGCAGGTTTCATAGGTGGAAAGTTGGGAATGGGAGTAAGTTGGCATCTTTCACCTCCTTTATATTCAACTCCTGCTCTATGAGAGCAAATAGCTTATCTTTCCTGCCTACAGCAGGTAAGTAATCAGCGCTTATTAATTATTTTTAACAAGAAAAAACACTTCTGTCAAAATTTCAATTTTCCCTTGAAAAATGTATGGGGTGTATGGTTAAATCAATTTTAGATTTCAGATTGCACCTGCCTACCGCAGGCAGGGATTTCGGATTTTAAAAAACAATTTAAAAGATGAAAGCAGAAATATCATTAAAAGAATTGCAGTACATGGTGGTTCGATGCCGTAAATGCCCCAGACTGGTTGCCTATCTTCGGGAAGTATCACCTCATAAACCCAAAAGATATCGGGATTGGGATTATTGGTCAAAACCCCTTCCCAGTTTCGGAGATCCAAATGCTCGGGTTCTCATTGTTGGACTGGCTCCTGCTGCCCAAGGTGGGAATCGAACAGGCCGGATGTTTACAGGAGATCGAAGTGGAGAGTGGCTCTTCAACGCACTCTATGAATTCGGCTTCGCCAATCAACCCAATTCCCTTCGAAGGGATGACGGCTTCAAATTGGACGGTTGTTATATTACTGCGACAATTCGGTGTGCCCCACCCAAAAACAAACCCCTACCAGAAGAAATAGAAAACTGCCGACCCTATTTTTTAAAGGAACTCGATCTTTTAAAAAATGTTGACGTTCTCGTTCCGTTAGGCCAGATCGCTTTTACTCAAACCCTTAGGGCACTAAGACAAAAGGGGCTTGGGATTCCTCCTCTGGCTTTTGGACACTCAAAAGTCTATCCTTTACCGAACGGGCAGACGATCATTACCACCTACCATCCCAGCCAGCAAAACACCCAAACGGGTAAACTAACGAAACCCATGTTCCATCGAATCTTTAGAATGGTCAAAAAGAAGATTGAGGATAAAGGTTAGAGGTCGGAGGCAAAAATCCTTCCCAACCTCTCTTTGTAAAGGGAGGAGAAAAAGAATTCTCATTTTTAGGGTGTGAATGTGGTATTAAGGCCCTGAGCTTCCAGCTATTGATTTGGGGTTAATCTTTTCGCTATGCGCTATGCTCTATGCGCTATGCTATTTTCTGCATAATGGCTGTTCGAATTCCCATCGAAGATTGGATTGACCTTCATACTTTTTCCCCGAAGGAGATCCCTTCTCTTTTAGAGGAATATCTCCTGGAATGTCAGAAGAAAGGTTTCAAAGAGGTCCGAATTATCCATGGAAAAGGGAAAGGGATCCAGCGCAACATTGTCCACTCCTTTCTCAAAAAGAGTCCTCTCATTGAATCTTTCAAAATGGCTCCACCCGAGGCAGGTTCATGGGGCGCCACCACCGCCTATCTGAAGAAAATCGAAGGAGAAGCTGCTTAAAGGACGCCCAACCTTGTCCCAAGTGACGATAGGATTATTCTCCCTTCGCCAGTTTTTCTTTCTCTTTTGTGTATGCCTCCTTGCCAGCTTCCACGGCCGTTGCTATTATAGATTTCTTTTCCTCCAGAATCTCTTTCCCTTTTCCCACAGCAGTCGTCACCTTGCCCTTTATTTGCTCCGCATAGCTTTCTGCCTTCTTTTTGACATCTTCTGCAAGCTCTTTAATCTTCTCCCTCGTCTCCTTTCCTGGCTTAGGGGCTAACAACAGCGCAATACCTGCACCCACTAAACCCCCGATAAAGAATGAAAGGATGATAGGGCCCGTACTGTAACCCCTTTCTTCCTGTTCCATTTTTGCCTCCTTTCTTTTGCCCAATGGCAAAAATTGGGTAAATCGCTTAAAATCACTTGCCTGAAAACAGATTCTTAAAAAAAACCCCAAGACCCGTCCTGATGCCTGCCTCAAGACCAGAGACCTCACCCACTGTCGATGAAGTGATATTTTCAACAAACCCACTGATTTGCTTCACATTTTCACTCACATGCTTCACACTCTCTCCAACCTCCCTCACAGAATCAGAAAATATCTTAATGTCTTCGGTTACATTAGTTACATTGTCGGTCAAAGTTCTAATGCTCTGAAGGGTATGTTGAAGTTCCATGATGGTTGGTTTTATAGACCTTTCAGTTGTCCCCACTAATTCCTTTAATCCCTTTATGGCGCCTCTTAATCCAATCATAACTATAATAAAAATAATGACCCCAACAACAAACGCAAGTGTAATAAGACCCAAAAAGAGATTACTCATTTTTCCTCCTTCATCCGCATTGTTCTTCGAATTGCCTCTAACATATTATACCAAATTTTCTCTCTTACTTGCAAAATTTCTTTTCATGTCTGATACCATCCAAAGGGACTCCTCAATTTAAAAAATTCCTTTACAACGATTAATTTAATGCCATAATTAACAAAATAAAGGGTCCGGAGTTAAATTCTGGCTTGTACTCTCAATCATCAAAGCACGCTTATCATCTTAAATCCTAATAGGGGGGAGGTATAAAGTATGAAACAAATCTTATTTTATTTAACCATCATGATCCTTTTGCTCTCCACACTTGCCTTTCCTGCCTTGGCTGCCAACAAACCGCCGCAAAAGGGGGAGGCGCTGCCGGTCATAAGCCTTCCTATCCCAAAAAATTCGGATGAAAGGAACTATTTGGGGCTTTCCGGAAGTGGTCTTTTCAAAATTCCACAGGTCAAAACAAAAGTAGTCATCGTTGAAATCTTTAGCATGTATTGCCCTTACTGTCAGAAAGATGCACCCGGAGTTAATGAGCTGTATCGCCTCATTGAAAATAATCCGGACATCAAAAACAAAATTAAATTAATCGGTATTGGTGCCGGAAATTCCTTTTACGAAGTAGAGGTATACAAAAAAACATATACTGTCCCATTTCCACTTTTCCCGGATAAGGATTTTACGATTCATAAGGCTTGCGGAGAGGTGAGGACACCCTACTTTATGGTTATCAAAATCAATGAGGATGGAACTCACCAAATCGTCCATAATCAGTTAGGAAATTATCCGGGGGCTGAACCATTTCTGGAACTCGTACTCAAAGCTTCCGGATTAAAGTAGAGAGCAGGAGGAAAAGCCATGCAAAAGAAAAGATTAGCCAATCTCATCTTAATCACTGTAGTTCTTTCTTTATTTGTTTCGATTCCAACGTCCTTTGCCATTTCCGATGCCTATAAGGGAAACATTTATCAGGTGGGAACGCTCAAGCCGATTGACAGCAAACTGAAAGTGAAGATCGGGGACCCCGCCCCCAATTTTATTCTTCCTCCTATTTCCGGGGAAAAGGTTTCTTTAAGCCAGTTTCGGGGGAAAAAGAATGTTGTCCTCTCCTTCGTTCCCGCGGCCTGGACACCTGTTTGTTCAGACCAATGGCCTGGTTACAATATTGCAAAAGATATTTTCAACCAATATGACGCCATCCTCCTTGGAATCACGGTAGATAACATCCCCACCCTTTTTGCATGGACCAACCAAATGGGTCAGTTATGGTTTCCAGTCCTTTCTGACTTCTGGCCCCATGGAGCCGTAGCCAAACGATATGGCGTGTTGCGTTCCAACGGGGTTTCGGAAAGGGCTTTATTTGTCATGGATAAGAAGGGGATCATTCGTTATATCGACGTTCATGATATCAACAAGAGACCTCCCCTTGAGGATCTTATGGGTGCCCTGGAGAAGTTAGGAAAATAATTAGGAGGTGAAGATGAGCACTCCAATACATTGCCCTGGTTTTGAGCGGTTTAAAGATCTAAAATCTTTTATCTGTCAATGCCCAAACTGTGGGAAGGAAGTTGAGATCTTTTCTGATGAATTTGATAAAAAACATATCTGCAAGGAGTGCCGTCAGGAGATTGATTTTACAAAATGTACCCTGACCGTTGGGGCATCAGACACTTCACCCCGATAAAATTCTGGGTTAATGGAATGTTGGAATGATGGAATAATGATTAGAAGTGAAAATAATTTTTTCTGAACCCAATATTCCAATGCTCCATCATTCCATTATTCCATGAACTATTCCCGTTTGACTTTTGGATCGCTTCAGATCTTGATGATCTCTCCCTCTATTTTCTCTCCGAGGTATAGGATGCCGAGGGTGGCTCGGTGAACAAAAGAGCGGGTGGGGGAGCCGGGGTTGAAGAAGTAAATATTTTTTACCTGATGATTCGCCGGCGTATGGGAATGACCATAAACAATTGCATTCACTTCATCGAATTCCCCTTGGATGCGTGACTCGATCCCAAATGGAGAACCTCCTCCATGGATCAGGCCAATCTTAAATCCCTTTAGTTCAATGACCCTCTTCTCTGGAAAGGCTTTTCGAATATCATAAGAATCCATATTGCCATAAACCGCGATCAATTCTTTTTGGCTTGAGAGATACTCTGCGATGCTCCAGTCCACAAAATCCCCTGCATGAAAAATCTTTTCCACATCCTTGAAATGGAATTCAATCACCTTCTTAAATTCAGGGTGAGGCTCCCTCAAGTGTGTATCTGAAATGACACCGATCTTCATTTAGCCAACTCCACAACCGAATAAAAGACCCCAATCGCCACTTTTTGCATAAAGTCGAAATTGAGCGTCTCCATTCTATCTGAAGGAAGGTGGTAATTCGGGTTTCTTAAAAAAGCGGTGTCTGTCATCATCAGCGCTGGCACCCCCTGATCCCAGAAAGTACTGTGATCACTCAGTCTCGCCTCTTCCATTCTCCTCCCATTTCCGGGCACGATAAGAAATTCCAAAGAAAGATGGGGAATATGGTTTTTGAAGGCCTGGCAAACTTTTTCCAATAATTCCTTCGACCTTTCGTTTCCAATGATGGCGATAAAATCCCCCACATTGGGATAATATTTTGGGTTGAGGTAAGGAGGATAATCTTGCCTCGGACCGGTAAACCCCACCATCTCTAATGAAATCATACCAAGAATTTTCTCTTCTCCTTTTCCCAGACTCTCGACATAATGGGTACTGCCGATATAATTGTATTCTTCGAGGGAGAAAGCGATCAATCTTACAGTCCCATCTAAAGGGATAGATTGAATATTTCTCGCCACCTCGAGAAGCACAGCGATTCCACTGGCATTGTCGTCCGCCCCCGGGGAGTCTGGAACGGTGTCGTAATGAGCCCCCAGGATGAACACTCTATCGGGAAAGGTTACCCCTTTCTTTTCTGCCACAATATTTTTATAAGATTTCCCTTCCCATTCAAAATAGTCCTCTTTGACGGCCCATCCAATCTTCAGAAATTCTCTCTCAATATATTGTGCTGCCTGCTCCAACTTAGGATAGCCATCATAGGGATTCCGATCAAAATGGATGTTTTCCACATGCCTTTTGAGATTTTCTATAGAAATCATGATTTTTTTACCAGAGGTTCTTTCATCTCCGATCAATAGAAGAGGAAAGGTTAAGAAAAATATAAAAAGGATAATTCGAAATCCCATCATCGAGTTAAATATAGTATCTTACGAGTTAAACGATTTTTGCAAGAAATTTTTATGATTTCTTTACGCCCTACACTCTTTGCCCAATACTTGACGGATTTCCTTTTTTCATCCCTTTTAGTTATAATGTAATAAATGCCAATTGGTAGGAAGAAGAAGGCTATTGTCCATATTGCAAAAAAAGACCTCCATCTTGATAAGGAATCCTATCGTCAGATTCTGAAAGGAGTGGCAGGGGTGGAAAGTTCAACGCAGTTGACCGAAGAAGGCTTTGAGAAGGTGATGAAACGATTCCAAGAAATGGGATTTAAGGGCCTTCTTCCTCACCCCTATCAGCCTGTACCAAAAGGTCGACTCATCCCTATGGATAGCCCCCAAGGACTGGAATCCATCACATCGAGCCAAAAGGATTTCATGGCTTACCTTTTGGAAAAATTAAATTGGGTGGAAGGACATTACCATGCCTTTTGTCAACGGATCATTAAGAGACCCGAGGCCTTGACGAAGCGGGATGGACAAAAAATCATTATCGGTTTGATGGCCATCATGAGAAAAAAGACATCCCCCATCCCATGCACCACGTAGGGTGCATGACTGTCCTGAACCTTACATGGTTCAGGGCTCCCCTCCCCCGCTGGTGGGGAGGGAAAAAGGGAGGGGGGAAGGAGAAGCTCATGAGACGATATTGGAAGATCGGTCTGGCGGCGGCCCTACTCATCTCATTGGTGCTGGTCGCCATTAGCAAAGAGACACCTCCCCCCTTCATTGAAATGGAGGTGAAAGGGGTGAGATTGGATGCCGTCGGACAGAGCCCGGTAGTCATCCTTGCCGACAAAGAGGGCAAGAAGGCACTTCCCATCTGGATCGGTCTCCTGGAGGCGAATGCAATCGATAGGGAATTAAAAAACATCGGCACCACGAGACCCATGACCCATGACCTCCTCCATTCGATTCTGACTCAGGTTCAAGTCAAGGTGAAGGAAGTAAAAATTATAGACCTGAAAAATCAAACCTATTATGCAACTCTTTCTCTAAAATTGAACAAGGGGGTGATCGAGGTTGACGCTCGACCCAGCGATGCGATTATCCTCGCACTCAAATCTAAAATTCCGATTCTTGTCGCAGCCAAGATTCTCGATGAACAGGGAATCGCCCTCACCCAGAAGAGCGCCTTTGGAGAACGATATGGAATTCGAATTCAGGAACTCACCCCTTCCCTGGCCTCCCACTTTAACTTCAAGAGCAAAAAGGGCGTATTGGTGGCGGAGGTCCTTCCAGACAGTGTCTCAGAAACCTCTGGAATCAAAGCCGGTGACATCATTACCAAAGTCAATTCAAAAGAAGTAGGAAGTGTCCAAGAGTTTGAAGAAATGTTTGATACGGCCAAGGTGGGCGATTCGCTTCGGATCTTACTTTTTAGAGACGAGAAATTTAAAGAAATCACTTTATTCCTGAAACCCTGATCTAAGTCGTACTCTGGTTTGCGGATCTTCTCACACCTCATCCAATCTATCGCTTTCGATTTTCACCCTTTCACTCCCATGATTACCCTTTGATCGCCTTATGGGTCTTTTCGTCACCAGACTATTTATAAAGCATGATTTGTCATATAAGATAATCGCAAAACCTTAGGCGGGACTTGAACCCTTGAGCCCTTGAATCTTTGAACCCTCAAGCCGTCCCGACTTGTCGGGATGGTAGTTTATTCGAAGAAGCGCATGAACATTTAGAAAGGAGGAAAAATATGTATCTTAAAAAAATCATCATCGTCTCCATCTTGTTTCTGGCATTATTACATATCCCTGGATTGGCTCAAGAAAGAAGGTTTAATGTAAAGGGCGAAATCAGTTTTCCGAAGAAAGGTGCTATCATTATTCAACTCTTAACAAAAGAGGAATTTGAAAGTAATAAAGACTCTCAATTCGCATCAATAATAGAAGTCGGTCCGGAGGATTTAAAGAAGGGAAAGACTTCTTTCTCATTTACGAATGTTCCTGAAGGAACGTATGGTATCAAATGTTTTCAAGACCTAAATGGTAATAAAACCTTGGATAGAGGCGCCTTCGGTCCAGAAGAACCATGGGGAATGTATCGGCCAAGCAGGCCAACTTTTAAGGCACCCAGGTTCGAAGAGATCGCTTTCAAAGTTGATCAGGACATTACCGATATCAAACTTGAACTTAAGTAGGTGTTTGTTCTTTTCTTCTTAATTGGTGCTGACTAATACAGACGCAATAAATGAAGTGTAACCATTTTACTTGAAAGGAGGCAAGACCATGCTTAACAAAAGAATATCCAGACGTTCATTTCTAACTCTTTCAACCATGACTGCAGCTTCACTTGCCCTTGACTGGAAAAAGATTGTAGCCTATGCCGCCAGCATGGGACCCAAAAGCAACTACCCAACAGTGATCATCGGCGCAGGATTGGGAGGATTGTGTTGCGGCGCGTATCTGTCCAGGTTCGGCATTCCAGTAACAGTGGTCGAACAACATGGTATCCCAGGAGGCTATGCCACTTCTTTTGATCGAGGGGTATTCACTTTCGAGGTGTCCCTGCATGGGACGTCCATTCACAACAATGCAACAGCACGAATACTGAAAGATTTGGGCCTCCTTGAAAAATTACAATTGATTTCACTGCCCGAAGCCTTTCATTTCAAGACCCCAACCCTTGAAATTTCAGTTCCTCAGCGAGACCCGGGAGCAGTGATTCAACTCTTGGCTAAACATTTCCCCTATGAAAAGGAGGGTATTCGTGGGTTTTTTCAGGAACTATTAGATATAGCAGAAGAAACGGACAAGCTTCACCAGAAGAAAGGGAAGTTTTTCAAGTATATCTTTCCCATTCAGTACCGGAAGATGTGGAAGGTAAGGAACAAGACTCTGGTCGATTTATTAAATCAATACGTCAAAGACCCTGCCCTGAAGGATGTTCTGGCTTTCAATTGGGGTTACTACGGTCTGCCTCCATCTAAGCTCTCCGGTTTTTACTATGCCACCGCCCTTGGGGATTACCTGAAAAATGGCTCTTACTACATCAAACCCCGTTCTCAGGAATTGAGTAATGCCTTGGCTAAATCCATTGAGACCTCAGGTGGAAAAATCCTTTACGGAAACTCGGTGGAAAAAATCCTGGTGAAGGACGGGGCTGTGCAGGGAGTAGCAATATCAGGAGGGAAAGTCCTGCCTGCTCGAGGTGTAGTAAGCAACGCAAGTGCCCTTGCCACCTTTAAGGAAATGCTTCCCCTGGATGTTGTGCCAGCAGATTACTTAAAGAAGCTGAATGAATACCGGCCAAGCATCTCGAGTTTCACCGTTTGGTTAGGGTTAAAACATGAATTGAGGGGTAGGATAAAGGGTTATAGCATTGGCATCTCTTCAGGAGAAGGGGCGGAGGCCAATTATCAATACTGCATGAAGGGTAATGTGGAGCGGGGGCCCTTCAGCGTCACCATTTACGACAACCTCTTTGAAGGTTATTCCAGGCCGGGTAAATCGACACTCATGCTTCTATTTCTCACAGGGCACAAACCATGGCGCAAATTCGAAGCCGATTACCGGGCAGGGCGTAAAAAGGACTACTATAAGGAAAAAGCAAGGTGGACAGATATCCTCATCCGCAGGGCTGAAAAAGAGTTAATCCCTGGGCTCTCCTCCATGATCGAAGTTAAAGAGTCGGCCACGCCTCTGACCAACTGGCGCTTCACGCGCAATCCTGAAGGGGCTATCTATGGATTTAAGCAGTCCATGGATAACGCATATATGAAACGGCTTGACAATCGAACCCCTATCAGAGGACTCTACCTGGCAAGCGCTTGGGGCAATCCTGGCGGTGGTTTTACTGGAGTATTGAGAAGTGGAGAGATAACCTTTGGAAAGATGATGGAAGATTGGGGGGCTGATTTGAAATGAGTAAACCCCGCACCCTTTCACTCCTATTGTTACCCTTTTATCGCCTTATGGATCTTTTCATCACCAAACTGTTTATAAAGCATGATTTGTCAAATAAGATGATCTCAAAACTGAAACCCTTAACAAGGAGGAACAATGAATATGGCCCTAATCGAAATGCAAAACATAAAAAAGGACTACTTCTTGGGTGAAACAGTAGTGCATGCCCTTCAAGGGATCGACTTACAAATAGACAAAGGAGAGTTTGTGGCCATATGGGGCCCCTCCGGCTCTGGCAAGACCACGCTCCTGAACCTTATTGGCGCTATTGATGAACCATCGACAGGGAACCTGGCGGTTGCTGGCAAGGAAGTTCGTTCTCTGTCAGATAACCAAAGAAGCGAACTTCGCAATGAAACGATCGGTTTTATATTTCAAGGTTTTAACCTGATCCCGGTTCTCTCCGCCCTGGAGAATGTGATGCTACCTCTTCAGATTAAAGGTGCATCTTTGGGAGAAGCTAAAGCCAAGGCCTTAAGCCGGCTGCAAGAAGTTGGCCTGAGTGAGTTTATCCGTCATCGCCCGGCCAAAATGTCGGGTGGGCAACAGCAAAGGGTAGCCATTGCCAGGGCTTTGGTGAATGATCCTTCGTTGGTGATTGCTGATGAACCAACTGCCAATCTGGATTCAGAAACCGCGCGTATGATCATTGGCCTCATGCGCGAGTTGAATGAAAAGGAGGCGACCACGTTTATCTTTTCCACCCACGATCAGCGGCTTTTGGACCGGGTTAAACGCCTGGTGCGGTTGGAGGATGGCCGGATCGTCGATGGAGGTATGAAGCCATGATGAAATGGACAAAATTAGCCATCCGCAATATTCTAAGAAATAAGCGTCGGTCCTTTGTTACTTTGCTGGCGATCGGTGTGGGGTTTGCAGCGATCAGCCTCTTTTACGGTTACGTCCATAATATGTACGACGGGTTAAGGTTTTCAGCTATCCGCGGAGAGGGTTTGGGTAATTTAACAATCAACAAGGCCGGCTGGCAGGAGAAAGGGAAACTTGAACCTGAGAAATATATGTTCTCGAAAGCGGAAACAGAAAAGACTATAAAACTCGTTACAGAAGAAAATGGGGTTGTCTTGGCGACGCCTCAGATTCAAGTTACCGGCATTGTGTCAAATGGAATTACCTCCACCATTTTCATAGCTCAGGGAGTCGTTCCCCGGGATGACAGGACCATTAAAGGAGCTTGGGCTGTTTTTAGACCCATTAAAGGAGAGGGATTAAATGAGAAAAAGCCCTATGGGGTGGAAGTTACGCAGGATTTAGCTAGGTATCTGAACCTCGCGTCTGGCAAAGACGGAGTTGTGATGACCACGACCCTCAGCGGACAGATGAACGCCATGGACATGCAAGTGATGGGTGTATACGACTCCGGCTCGGATGCCACGAATGATAAATACATGCGCTTCACTTTTGACTTCGCCCAGTCCCTTCTTGACACGAAAATGGCCGAAAGGATCGTGGTCTTGCTGGACAACTGGCAAAAAACCGAGGAGGTGCGTGCGCTCCTTCTAACCAAGCTAACCCATGCAGGCATTGCCTGTGAGATAAAGACCTGGAACGAACTATCCTTATTCTATTCAAAGGTTAGAGGGATGTTCGACATGATGTTTCTTTTCCTATTTTCCATCGTTTTGGTCATCGTGGTGATGAGCACGGTCAACACGATGGGGATGGCCGTTCTGGAAAGAACCAGGGAGATTGGAACCCTGAGAGCATTGGGTTTAAAGCGCAGAGGCGTATCGCTGCTCTTTGCCATGGAAGGCGGCCTGTTAGGCCTTTTTGGCAGTTTCATAGGGGTAGTCCTGCATATAAGCGTCTGGGCTATTATTCGGGCTCTCTCTCCGACCTACACACCTCCAGGTGTTTCAACGCCTGTGCCATTGGTTGTTGACCTTGTACCTCAAGCCCTATTTGTGCTGATACTCTGTCTGATTTTCCTTTCTTTATTTGCTGCCATCATCCCGGCGAGGCGTGCGGCCAAACAAAATGTTGTGGACGCCCTGGGGCACGTTTAAAAATGATAGTAGGAGGAAGATGATGAATCGCCAGCATAAAAAACGAGATTTGATTCTTTTAGTTTTTACACTTGTTTCTTGTCTGGGCTTTTTCCTCCCTTCGCTTCATGCCGCCATGGACCCCAAGGAGATCCTCAGAAAAGCGGATGAAGCCCGTGGTAACGCGGAAGGAGTGGAGTGGGAAATCGCAATTGATTCCATCGAAGGAGGCCGCCAACAACAAAGAACCATCCGAGTAACTGCTCGTGGTTTCAATTCATTGGCGGAATTTCTGGCCCCGCCCAATGTGAAAGGCCAAAAGTTGTTGATGCTGGACCGCAATATGTGGTTTGCGAAACCGGGTCTCTCCAAAGCGGTCCCTATCTCTCCCCGGCAAAAACTGGTGGGCGGCACTGCGAATGGCGACATAGCATCCACCAACTATGCGGGTGATTATAAAATCGTTCAAACTTCGGAAGATATGGTAAGCGGCGAGCCGTGCTATCTCTTTGATTTAAGCGCAGTAGATAACAGGGCTACTTATGATCGGATCAAATACTGGATATCGAAAGAGCGGCTGGTGGGGCTTAAGGCTGAATTCTACACTGTTTCAGGAAAGATGTTTAAGACCGCCACCTTTGGATATGAGAATAGCATCATGGTTGATGGCAAGCCGCGAGAATTCATCTCCAAAATGGGTATTACGAGCGCGGTAATGAAAGAGGACGTCACAACCATGAGCTACCGTAAGGCGTCGATTAAGAAGGTGCCGGATTCCGTTTTCAACCTAAACCTGCTGTTAAAATAGTACCTTTCAAAATGAAACCAAGCCTCTCCATGAAGAAGCGCCTTTTCACAATTGTTGTTCTATTGATGGCTTGTATAGGTTGCTTGCCAGAGACAGGAATGGCCGGTGAGGATAGTCATACAGCCCTTGCCGTGATCCAGAAGACATTGGCCGAGCACTTTTCGTGGGATTTGCGGATTTTGACCTATGGTATTATCCAGGAGCCTTCCAATTCAAGTCAAAATTCTGAAAACAACTTTCTGCAAATTCCGCATTACACGGCAGATCTGGAAATACGGCCGGATCTACGTCTAAACATAGACCCTTTAGAGCTAAGTGCTAAACCCAGAATGAGACTTGAGTATAGCATCTGGCGAGAAGGGTACCGCAAGGGAGAGTCAGAATGGGATGACGATTGGTACATCAATGAGTGGTTGGTAAGATGGAAGGTGCGTGAGAATCTATTTATATCCTACGGCCGCGAAAACCTGCAATGGGGACCTTCCTTTCTATTCTCTCCTTCCAATCCCTTTTTCCAGGATAATGGTCGTCGTAACCCCTACCTGGAAGTGCCGGGCATGGATTTCGGCCGGTTGGTCTGGATCCCGGGAAGTTCCTGGACGATATCTTTCATCGCCAATACAGATGAAGGACGTAACAAGACCGCATCCGGCTTTCCGATTGGCTTTCCTCAAGGTACACCATTTGAAAAGACTTTTGCCTTGAAGATAGATTATACAGGCCGGCAGAATTATGGTTCAATCATCTTCTCGCATAGGGAGGATTCTCTGAATTCATTGGGGTTTTTTGGAGGATGGACTATTTCCGATGCCATCCTGCTCTATGGCGAGGGAGTCATTACCCAAGGTAGTAAGGCATTATACCCCAAGAGGGATAGCTCCCCTTTTGGGGCTTCAATGCAAAAACTCCATCAAGACGATTCCACTATTAAACCGGTTCTCCTCATCGGAGGCTCCTACACTTTTGCAGCGAGTGGAACCTTGTCGATGGAATACGCCTATTATAGCCCAGGGTACAGTGATGCTGATCCAGATACCTACTACTCCTTAAGGCGCAGTGCAGCAGGAGCTATCAGCTCTAGCGGTTTATTATCGGCATTGGGACAAAAAACCCTCGGCCAAACAGCCAGTACGGG
>PEUO01000137.1 GCA_002780715.1 Deltaproteobacteria bacterium CG03_land_8_20_14_0_80_45_14 | reverse complement strand
CCTCTTAAAGCTTCTTCAAGGTTCTTTACTTCAAAAGCCAGATAAACAGCATTCCAACCCAGCCTTTTAAAAGCTCCATTGTGAATCATGGGACTCAAGCTGTGTCGGATCGGATTTCCGATAATTCCGTAAAGCTCCGTCCGTCCATTAATCATCTTAATTTCTTCCAGATATCTTTAATCTCTTGAACAGTCAGTTGCCCTGGAGCAGAGGTCCTGTTCTGATTGAGCGAAGCGTATGTCCAGACCGCTCCCAAGAAGGGAGAAAAGATACGACTGATCTTTCCCTTCTCTCCCATACAGAAGGCAACGATCTTCTGCTTTCTTTGAAGTCTCGATTTCCTTCCGTCTTTATGGATATCTTATAAAAGAAAAACACCATAAATTCAATTGAGAAACTTATGGCCTAAGCTCTTTAGCCAAAGAAGAGACGAAATCACCCACTGCCGAGATTAAATTCGGATGGCCAATGTTCTCGTCAACGATCTTTACAATTGCACTCCCTACAATGACCCCGTCAGCAAATCGACTGACTATTTTAGCCTGCTCTGGATTGGAGATACCGAAGCCAACGACCACTGGCTTTTTACTATTTTCTTTGACTCGCTTGACAGACAACTCCAGATCGTCCGGCAGTTTCTCCCTTATTCCAGTCAAACCCGTGAAAGAGGCATGATAGATGAACCCGCGGCTGTATCTGTCCACCAATCTGATCCGTTCAATTGAGCTGGTTGGATTGACAAGAAAGATGGTATCTAAATCCATTCTTCGAGCTCCATCAATCCATGACATTGCTTCTTCAGGCGCAAGATCCGGTACGATCACACCATCAACCCCACTCTCTTTGCAATCTTTTGCGAAAACTTGTAAGCCATAATGAAGAATGGGGTGGAGATAGGTCATTAGGATAATCGGCAGGCCAACCCTCTTTAATCTTTTTGTCAGGCTGAATATGTCTCTAAGACTATCTCCTTTCATCAAGGCTCGATGCGACGCTGCCCTGATGATCGGCCCATCTGCCAGTGGATCAGAAAAAGGAACACCTAACTCGATCATATCTGCCCCGCTCTCTTTCATTTTAAGGATTAAAGCCTCTGTCGTTTCGAGGTCAGGGTCTCCGGCAACGATGAAAGGGATGAGTGCGCTCTGACCCTTCTTCCTTAATCTTTTAAATGTCAAATCGATCCTGCTCATAAAGGAACTCTATTGCCGTAAAATGGGTCATTTTCATCTGAAAATACCTTGATGGTGGATAAACCCCAATTTCCACTGTTAATGGCCCTATTGGTCTCGTGAAGGATCGCAATAATCTCTTTTATCTTTTCCGGATCCTTCTTTCCTGGAGAGATTTCAACCCCGCTATTGATGTCCACTGCCTGAGGTCTGACGGTCTCTATGGCTTCCCTGACATTCTCTTTATTTAAGCCGCCAGCAAGAATGAGAGGGTGTGTCTCCTTGATTTTTATGGCCAGCCTCCAGTCTGATTTTTTTCCTGTCCCTCCGTAATGCCCTGGCTGGCGCGCATCCACCAGAATAGCCCTTACAGAATAATCCTTTAATTTTTGAATATCTTCTTCTGTCCGAAGGGAAACAGCCTTAATCAGAGAAGATATCCGGAATTGATCACAGTAATCAGGTGATTCATCCCCATGGAGTTGAATCAGATTGAGACCGCAAAACTTAGCGATCTCCTTGACCTCTTGTATTTCGTGATTGACAAAGACCCCTACTCTAATAATATCATAGGGAAGTTTTTCAATAATTTCTTTCGCCCTTTCCGGCGCCACATACCTTTGACTCTTCGGATAAAAAATAAACCCAAGGGCATCGGCCCCGTATTTGATGGCAACATAGGCATCGTTAATATTCGTGATCCCGCAAATTTTAACTTCTACCATACGGTTCTCCGGTTTGAGCGCCAGCATCCACCAGTTCCCTTGTTTTACCCGCCATATCCTTGCTCTCCATGATTGAGGTTCCCACGAGAACTGCCTGAATACCGCTTCTTCTCAACAATTGGATATCCTCTTTATCAAAGATGCCGCTTTCGCTGATGATGATACACTTCTTCGGAACCAGAGGGACTAAATCGAGCGTGCTATGGAGATTGACTTCGAAGGTTTCGAGGTTTCGGTTGTTGATTCCGATGATTTCTGCTCCGCAATCAACGGCCTTTTCAAGATCATGACAATCATGGACCTCAGTCAGTGGAGTCAGCCCCAATTCCTTACAGAGAACGATTAATTCTTTTAACTGTTCTTTTGATAAAATACGGGCGATCAGGAGAACGGCGTCAGCGCCATACGAAAGCGACTCCCTCACCTGGATCTCATCTATGATAAAGTCTTTCCGCAATATAGGCAGAGAGATAGCTTTCTTAAGACGCGGAAGATCATCCAGGTTCCCTCCAAAAAATCGATTATCGGTAAGAAGGGAGACCGCTGCTGCCCCAGCTTCTTCATAAATTCGACAAATAATACACGGGTCCATTTTTTCACGGATAACACCCACGGAAGGAGAAGCGAACTTTATCTCGGCAATTAGACCGATTCTCCCCGGCATAGAGATAGCAGTCTTAAAATCACGGATTGGAGGCAGGTCATTCTTTCTACCGGGAAACAACCCTCTTTCCCTCAGGTTTTCGACTTCTTTCAGTTTATAGTCCAGTATCTCCTTCATTCGATTGTGCACCAGGCCCCCCTTATAGCTCCGTCCGGACAAAAGGTTTACATTCTTGTGTGAAGGCCACAAGCTGTTTGAGTTTTTCCTTGGCTTGACCAGAATCGATGGAGGTTTTTGCCCGCTCGATACCCTCTTTGAAGTCGCCATCCAGACCGACGGCCATAAATGCCGCAGCCGCATTGAGTAGGACGATGTCTCTTTTTGGACCTTGTTGGCCATTTAAGATCTCACGGATAATTCGGGCATTCTCGTGCGCATTTCCTCCTTTTATGGTCTCGGGGGCTGCCCTTTGGAATCCGACCTCTTCGGGTGTTAAATCAAAGGTCCTTACCTCGCCATTCTTTAGATGAGAAATCAGGGTAGGGCCGCAAATGCTTATCTCGTCTAATGTCCCCTCCCCACAAACTACAAATGCTTCTCTCGTCCCAAGTCTTTTAAGGACATGGGCGATTTTTTCTGTTAGAGTTAGGTCATAAACCCCTAACACCTGTGCAGAAGCTCCTGCCGGGTTAGTCAACGGGCCAAGAAGGTTAAAAATGGTGCGAATCCCTATCTCCTGGCGTGGACCTGCAGCGTATCTCATGGCCCCGTGAAAAATGGGGGCGTAAAGAAATCCTATACCCACTTCCTTAATACATCTCTCCACATCAGACCTGGTAATATCTAACTTTACTCCTAAATTTTCAATCACATCTGCGCTTCCGCATAGGCTGGAAACCGCACGGTTGCCGTGTTTCGCCACATTCACTCCGGCTCCTGCGGCCACGAGTGCGGACGCAGTGGAGACATTGAATGTATTAGTCCCGTCCCCTCCAGTGCCGCAGGTATCGAGTATGGTTTCGTCTTCTATATTGATCTCATCCCGATCAAAATTCACCAGATGATTTTTCAGGCAGATTTTGATAGCTTTTGCCCTCATTGCCCTGGCCGCACCGGTAATTTCATCCACTGTTTCCCCCTTCATCCTGAGGGCGGTAACGAACGAACCAATCTGAGCAGGTGTGGCTGTCCCGGACATAATTTCATCCATTGTTTTTTCCATCTCAACCTCTGTCAGATTATTCCCCCTGACAACCTTCGCAATGGCCTCTTTGATCATGATTTTGTTCCTCCTTTCGTTCCTTGGTAATGTTTTATTTGGTACTCGGATTGAGTTAAATTAAGCTTACTCATATCCATCAAACCATTTTTTCCTTATGGTACATCCTGAATAGCTCCCGGGATATAATCATCTTTTGAATATTAGAGGTTCCTTCCAAATATTCCATGCCTCGGGCGTCAGCACTTAATTGGTTGATCAACTCATTTCTGAAGTAACCTTTTCCACCCATTAATATCTGTGCCTTGGCAGCCACATCCATAACCACCTGGGAGGCAAATAGCTTCGCTTGAGAAGAGCTCACCCTATAGTATGGGGTACTAAATTGTCTCAGGGCGTGGAGGCATAATCCCCTGGCAGCATTGATTCGGGTGAACATATCTGAGATCTGAAAACTGATGTCCTGGCTGCTGGTCAAAGGATGGTCAAATTGTCTTCTCTGATGGGCAAAATGATAGATTTCACGAAAAATCCGGTAAGCCAATCCGCAACAAATGCCTGCAATATGAATTCTTCCTCTATCGATGACATCGAGCGTCAAGATCAGACCCATTCCTTCATTTCCCACCAGGTTCTTAGTAGGGACCGGAGAATCTCTAAAAATGAGCTGTCCTGTCGGTAATATTTTCAACCCATCTTTTTCAGGTAATCCTTTTATGGTTAGGCCTGGCAGATTATTCTCTACAATAAATACGCTCAAGGAACGAGGCCCCTGGATCCCTTTTGTGTTGGCGAGAATGGCATAAATGATAGCCAAACCACTGTTGGAGATAAAAATTTTCTGTCCATTAAACAGATAATGATAACCAAGTCTTTCTGCCCTCAAGCCAACTGCGCTTGCATCCGATCCCGCCTTTTCTTCCGTTATAGCGATGGCTCCAAAATCCCCTTCTGCCATCTTAGGGAGATACTCTTCTTTTTGTTGTCCGGTTCCGCTGAGCATAATATCGATAGCGCGTCCATGGGACACAAAAATGATGCCCAAACCTGGAGAGGCGTAACCAAGTAGTTCCATCATAAAGTAGATCTCTTGCTCAGATGTTTTTTCTCCTCCATATTCAGGGGGGACGAAGAGTTTAAAAAAATGCGCCTCTTTCAAAGCAGAGATGATCTGATCCCACTCCTTTGGGAAGACAGCCCTATTGTTCTCGATCCTTGTCTCCAGAAAAGAATAGGTGGGAATGATCAGGTCTTTAAGGATGGCAATAAAGTTATCTACATATCTTCTCTCCCTCCAGCCAGGATGAAATGAATCAAGAATATTCACCAGGTTATCCATAACTTCAGCCTCCTTTACCCCGTTAGAAAGCCCTGCTGCTTGCCCCGTTAGAAATTTTCCATTATTAATAAAGAGTCCCCTTTAGTAACCTCTTTCTAACGGGGTTTACAGAAGAATAGAATGAATGAAATTTTTAATAATAAGGCTCCCGAAAGGCGTCAAAATCGATTCCGGATGGAATTGCACCCCTTCCACCTTATGTTTCCGGTGTCTCAACCCCATAATCTCTCCTTCCTCTGTCCATGCGCTGATTTCAAGACATTCCGGCAGCGCCCTTCTATCTACAATAAGGGAGTGGTAACGAATTGCCTCAAAGGGATTGGGCAAACCACGATAAATGGTTTGACCATCATGAAAGATGAGGGATGTTTTGCCATGTCTGATCCGTTCGGCCCTGACCACCTCACCACCAAAGGCGTATCCAATGGCCTGATGTCCCAAGCAGACTCCCATGATGGGGATGATTTGATAAAACTGCCTGATCACCTCAACTGTAATTCCCGCCTCCTTAGGTGAGCAGGGACCAGGGGAAAGGAAGATAGCAGTTGGCCTTAAATTTCTGATGTCTTCAAGGAAGATTGTATCATTCCGCTGGACGATCACTTCTTCCCCCAGTTGGGCAATATACTGGACAAGGTTGTATGTAAATGAATCATAATTGTCGATCAAAAGAATCATCTCAATCCCTCCTCAGCCAGTTGAATGGCCCTGAAGATGGCCTGGGCTTTATTCAGAGTCTCCTCATATTCTTTCTCCGGCACTGAATCAGCAACGATTCCCGCCCCCGCCTGGACATAAGCCTTGCCACCCTTTATGAAAATGGAGCGGATCGTAATGCAAGTGTCCATATTTCCGGAGAAGCTGAAGTATCCCACTGCTCCGGCATAAGGTCCCCGGCGGATTGGCTCCAGTTCTTCAATAATCTCCATGGCCCGAATCTTTGGAGCGCCAGAAACAGTGCCAGCAGGAAAGGCTGCCCGGAAGACATCAAAGGCATTCTTTCCTGGCGCCAGAGATCCCTGGATATTTGAGACAATGTGCATGACATGGGAATACCGTTCCACTCCCATCAGTTCCGTCACTTCAACTGATCCAATCTCTGCGACACGACCCACATCATTTCGGCCAAGATCGACCAACATGATGTGCTCAGCCTTCTCCTTCTCATCTGCCAATAGATCCCTTTCCATCGCCAGGTCTTCCTCTTGCGTCCTTCCCCTTCTACGAGTGCCAGCGAGGGGCCGTAGCTCGATTTGCCCTTCTTCCAGACGAACCATCACTTCAGGCGAAGCCCCCAGAAGGACAATATCATCCATCTTCAAATAAAAAAGATAAGGGGAAGGGTTGATTGACCTCAGAGCACGATAGATATCAAAGGGCTGACAATGGATCTCTGTAGAGAACCTCTGCGAGAGGACCACCTGAATAACATCACCCGCTTTGATATATTCCTTCGCCCTTTCCACCCCTTTCATAAAATTTTCCCGGCTGAAGTTTGAGTGAAGAGGAGAGGGAGAAAAACTTTTTTGAGTGAGAGAAGATAAAGGTGGACTTTGGAGCCTATTCACGACTTTGTGAATTTTATCTTCAGCCTCCCAATAGGCCTCTTCTAAAGATACATGTCCGTCTAAGAATACATTCGAAATAACCTTGACCTTCTGTTTTAAGTTGTCGAAAACGAGCAGTGTATCAGTGATCATAAAATAACAGTCATAAAGCTCTATGTCTTGAGGAAGAAGTTTTGGAATCCTTTCGAAAAATCGGACCATGTCATAGTTGAGATAACCGACGGCTCCTCCGAAGAATCGCGGGAGAGAGTCGTGAAGGAGGGGCTTGTAGTTTGCAAGGAAATTTTCGAGGGCTCCGAGAGGATCTTTCACTTCTTCCATTTGAAGGACTTTACCATCTTTTATGATTTCAAATACCTCACCCTTGCTCCGAAAAAGATATGAAGGTCCTGAACCAAGGAAGCTGTAACGGCCCCACTTCTCCCCTCCCTCTACACTTTCGAGGAGAAAAGAAAACTTTCTATCATCGATCTTTCGGAAAGCTGAGATGGGCGTCTCCCAGTCAAAGTGGGTTTCTTCAAATATGGGAATGAGATTGCCTTGATTAGCCAGTCTTTTAAAATCTTCCAAAGACGGGATCGCCATATTTGACCCTCCTAAAACAGAAAAGGCTATGGTAAAAATCCATAGCCTTTTTCTGAATTCAATCTGCCAATGGGGAGGCAAAAATAAAAAAGCCATGGGAAGCAGGGAAGCCGCCCATGGCCCTTACTTTCAATTCACATAGTTATGATGGCACTGGGCAAACCTCCACATCTTTTTTCTCCCAGCGCCATAAATTGCTTCTCTTTGATTCGAAGATCTCTTTCACTCTAATCATCCCGTCGAAATTTAAACAGGTTTATAACAAATTTCAAAAACCTTGTCAAGAAATTTTTGACAGAAATTTTTGAACAGAAATTTTTGAGCTCCCGGAACAAATTTTCTTTAAGCGATCCATAAAGTATCTAATAAGACACCCCTGGTATCTACTGTTACCCTCGGCATATTTCTTTCAAGATCCCACGGGATGAAGAAGGCAAGATCTTCGATCTCCTCCAGGAGGCCTGGATCAAATTCCTTCATCAGCCACTTTCTAATTTCATTGATGGTTAGGATCACAGCATGATCAATCCCCGCTGAACGATTCATATCCTTTAGGTGGGAAGCCATTCGGAGTTGGTCCAAGGCCTCCTCTGAGTGTATCCCCTCTACTTTCTTGCGAAGAATGTACACATTTCCTCTGTCCTGAAGAATGGCAAGGGGTGAATTGATCTGAACAGTGGCATTTCGGAACCGCCGCTTGGAACCATGCTCAAGGATTTTCGGTAAAAACCTTCTCTTCTTTTCAATGGAGGAGATGAAGCGGGGAGTGATCCTTTCGAAAATATACTCTACCCCTTTGTAACGAAACTCCCTCAATTTCGTTGGGTCAAACCCCAGATCGAGGAGATCGGAGATTTTCAGGTTATGGTATTGTGTTCCCCTTCCTTCCATCCAGGCGCTCAGATAGGGTCGCCTGTATAAGGGAAGACTCTCGATGTAAAGGGTACAATCCTTTTTCAATTTTTCTGGCAGATCCCTGAGGATTTCTTCCTCTCCCCATATTTCAGGTTTTCCGTTTTTCGCCCACCACATGGAATGTGGCTGAATGGGCAGGTTCTTAACTGGATCTGATATGGAGATCTGCTCGAGGGATTCTCCACCTGTATAGCCGATAAGTGAAGCGATCCGCCTTTGGAATCCAAGCGCTTTCGTTATAAACTTAGTAAACATGAAACGCATAAAGGGGGTTGAAGTTCTGCTTGAAATTTCCATCTCGAAGAGATGCTCCAAAGCTTCGTAGACAGAGCGAAATTCCATAATAGTCCGCTTGACCATGGCCTCGTTATCATGCATGTCGATAATGGGTCTCTTTTTCTTTACTTTAAAGAGGAGCTTGACAAGCTTCTCCCTCAGACCGGGGGAGTTCATGGAGGTTGGTATGAAGACCATGTAGTGCCCTTCTCCATTGGCTACATCTTCGCCGATCACCTCTTCAATACACTTCCAACCGTTCTTGGTATAAATGTCATAGGTTGGCTCCTCGGGGAGGATGATGTTGTCGAGAAGTCCCACAACCCCTTGGCCCTCTGCAAACTCTCTGAAGGCTTTGAGGATCCTATTGCCCAGTCCTCGTCCCCGAAATGGGGGAAGAACCTCCACATAAACCAGGTAATAGCATGGGATGGGATTTCTGATGTGGATCATATTAAGATAGCCTAAGGCATCTCCTCCTTCTGTATGGATCTCAAAGGTGTGAAACTGGTGGCCATTCTCTTTTGGTTTAAAACGCTCAATCCTCGTTCCGTGCACAGTCCTCTCGATTAACTCATCGACACCTTCGAAAACGTCATAGGGAAACAAGGATGCAAGTTCCCTTGACTGATCTTCCAGGGTCATATCGATCACTGCAAGAACGTCCTTGAGGCCTATCTGCGCCTTCTTAAACCTTTCTCGGATTCCTATGATCTCCGATTTCATCGTATTTTGAACTCACTTCCTTCTATTACCACTCCTGTGACCTTTGGGGATAGGAGCCCAGGATCTTAAAGAAAAGGACATTCTCTTTCATTTCAGCGAAGGCTTCCTTGACATGGAAGTCTGTGGTATGGCCTTCAAAGTCCAAAAAGAAAATATACTCCCATGGCCTGTCTTTCAAGGGCCTGGATTCAATCTTTGTCAGATTAATCCCTTTCTCGGAGAAGGGTTTGAGCGCTCGATAGAGAGAGCCTGGGGCGTGGGAGATTGAGAAAAGGATGGAAGTCTTATCTCTTCCAGTCCTTTTGTGAATATTCAGGCCTAACACTAAAAAGCGTGTGTAGTTATGGCGGTAGTCTTCAATCTGGGATTCTATCACTTTCAGGCTATAGAGACTAGCAGCAAAAGAGCTGGCAATGGCTGCCGCTTTCGAATCCTCAGTAGCCATCTGTGCAGCCTTCGCCGTACTCACTGTTTCGGCCACCTCAACATTAGGGAGGTTTTTCCTCAACCACTTTCGGCATTGCTCCAAAGCCGAAGGATGAGAATAGATTTTTCGGATGTCTTGTGACTTTCCACTCTGAGAAAGAAGGTTATGAGAGACCTGAAACATCACTTCACCACAGATCATCACTTCTGACTCGATCAACATATCTAAGGTTTGATTCACTGATCCTTCAGTGGAATTCTCTATAGGCGCTACTCCATAGCTTACCCTCCTCTTCTCCACAGCTTCAAAGACCTCTTCAATACTTTCTTTGGACTGCGCTTGAATGGAGCTACCAAAATATTCGAAGCATGCTAAGTGAGTGTGAGTGCCGGGCGGACCAAGATAAACAACTGTCAGTTCGGTTTCCAAAGAGCGGGACGCTGAGATAATTCTTTCCATTTCTCTACCTTTCCACAATCGTCTCATCAATTTTCACCCCAAAATGTCTTCCCGCTCCTTCCCTATAGACCAGAACCTCGCTGCCCTCTTTGAGATCGACCAGGGACAAGGCCTTTCCATCTGGCTGGGTAAGGGTAATCGTCTCGGCATTCTGCAGGATCACTGAGATGTTCTGACCTTTTTCTTCCGCCTCCAGCAGAACAAGAGGTCTTTTCTCCACCTTGGCCCTTCCCACTACTGCCGGATAACTCTTGCCTTCAAAGTTCACAACCAGCGCCTGATCGCCCGATCTGACTTCAGAGAGATATTTTGTCTGGCCATGAGTCAGGCGAATATAGGCATGCACCGGCCCTGCATTCACACGGAAGGGTCTGGTGTTCACAAAGGGGTTCTCCACACTTTCTGAGTGAACCAGAAAAAGAGCCTGGCTGCTATTACCTACCAGCATCCCTTCTCCAAGGTTCATCGAAGAGCAGGTATCAATGCAGACCCTATCTCCCAGGCCCAATGGCTCGATTCGTCTGACCTTTGCTGAAACAAGATCGAATCTTTCACCCTTTTCCTTAAGCGCCTTGATGATATGTCTTACCGAGTTTGGGTCAGGATTATTGATGACCACACCATCGACACCTTTTTCAAGGACACTCAACGCCGTTTGCCCTTCTTTTACACCATCGATTTCGACGAAAAGGTTATTGGTTCTGCTCAATAAGTTTTCCAGAGGGATGATTTTCCAATCTCCGTCTCTCACCACAACCTTCTTAGATAGGCTCAAAGTAATGATCTCCTCCTCATCCTTCTTTTCCCGGATCTCTTTTTCCACCACATCGAAACCCAATTTCAAATCTCCATCCTCGGCCACAGTCTGGATGAGGCCCATCTTTTTGACTTCTTGGGTCTTCCCCGGTTCAATCCAAAGGGCATCAGCTCCACATTCAATAGCAGCCATGGCAATCTCTTTACTCCACGGGACAGTCTTTACCCAAACCGTTTTCATTTTTTCCCCTCCTCCAATTCCTTAAGCCCTTCTTCCACGGTTGAGCCATTGTGGACGATCTTTGAAATCGAATGAACGATTTTCGTTGGATCCTTGTGCTGGAAGACGTTTCTTCCAATGGAAACGCCAGCTCCTCCTGCTGCAATCGCTCCCTTAACCATTTCAAGAATATCCTGGTCATTTTCCATCTTCTCTCCACCTGCAATGACCACAGGAACAAAACATCCCTCCACCACCTCCTGAAAACTTTCTGAGGAACCAGTATAAGGGACCTTAATAATATCTGCT
>PEUO01000168.1 GCA_002780715.1 Deltaproteobacteria bacterium CG03_land_8_20_14_0_80_45_14 | reverse complement strand
CCCCAGCAAGTTTATGCATGGGATGCCGAGATCACGGCATACGTCGGGTATATAGTGAGTTCTCTTGGCGCTTTTTTTCTCTGCAGCCGAGGTTTCCTGCGACACAACTGTGCCGCCTTTCACCTTGGCAAGCGCTATAACATAAGCATCGGCTGACTGATGAAGGCTCCTAGGATCCATCAAGTCCGGATATTTGGATTCAATGTTTGCTGCTTCGGTCTGCACCATGGGATCAAGCGTCACAAAAAGAGCCGGATTCTTTTTCGCCCACGCCCGCAATTCGGGGGTCCCCACAGCGTCGATTTCTTCTTTCACAAGCTCAACGGCAGAGCATCGACCAGCGACAACCATCTCCTCAATTTTTGCGATCAGTGAGATAAAGATATCGGGCGGATAAAACCGTGCCTGCCAATCCATAAACACACTGGTATCGAAAGAGTACATTCTTTTTCCGTTATTCTCCGTCGTCAAAGGCCCCCGCAGGTCGTATCAGCTCTATGCGGAGTTCATTCCGTAGCTTGTCGAAGTGTTCAAACCTTAAATCGAGGTAGTGGCTTGCTTGCACCGCTGTGATGCGATTCATATCCAGCGCTTCCAGAACCAACTGAACAAATGGCCGGCCGCTTCTACCCAGTGTCTTGTCGACAGGTAACGCAAAACCCTTCCGCTTCGGGAGCGTGTCGAGGTATTGGTTCCATTCAAATTTACACCGGTTGTAACCGGCCCACGACAATCCACCGGCAGTCCGCAACCTTGTTGCCATCGCCAATGGTGTTATATTGAATTTGCCGGCGAGCGATCGCATCAAGGAAATATCCCAAGCGTCAGGGGGAACTTCCATCTTCTGCAAAATTGAGGAAAGCATTTCCGAAGGAATTAGTGCCGCGCTGGCAGCCTCCTCCGCGAATCTTTCAACTTCCAGCCAGCCGGCATCATCGCGGGTCTCACCGAGAGCAGTGCGTTCCTCATTGCCAACCGCAAGCGCAAGGTGAGTAAGCTCATGCAATAAAGTGAAACTCCGTGCGCCGGGAGACGATTCTTTGCTGTTAATACCTATTGCAGGCAATGGGAACTTAAACAGCGTGACTCCGCGTGCCTGGGCGAGGCTCACTTTAGGAAACTGAAACACCAGCACACCTGCTGTTTCGACGGCCTCTCGCCAGCGGCGCCATGCCTGCCAATCGGACGTCCATCCGAGCTGTTCATCAGCGGTAATGCCAAGAGCCTCGCGCAGTCGTGCGCCAACGGCTGTCGTGCTTTCGGACAGATGAGCGGTAAAATTGAAGTCCTCCACTCCCACGCCCAGTTCTTCACTCAACTCCAGCGCCACTTCCCGTCGCTGCGACATGACCCGCAGGGCAAGCCGGAATTCCGGCGATTCAACACCAGGCCGCACCCCCGGCAGCCGACGATACTCTGCCGCAAGGGGGGGCAGAGCCGGAGGTTGAGGGAGGAAGAAAACACCGAACGGCCGGCGATAGAACTTTGCAAGGTCCTGGGCTTGCCGCACTGTGGGCTTTAAATCACCACGCTCCCAGGCAAGCAGGCGCTCCGGCTTTACATTCAGCCGCTTGGCCACCGGCTCGGGTGGATACCCGCTCTCTTGCCGCGCCCAGGTGAGCACAGTTGGATTGACGAGTGCTGGTGTAGAAGTTCTCATATCTAAATTATACCCAATCTTCAGTGCTCTCGGCAATTCAAGAAAGAATCAGGATTTGGGTTCAAATCTTCACGGGTTGTTGACTGGAATATATCTATTTTATTAAAATTGGTCAACCGAAACTTTCGGAAAGAAAGAGTCAATGAGGTGGGCTATTTGTTACACCTATGAGTCCTTACTCCAACAAAATTCAATTATCCAAAGCCTGACCCGATATTTGACGGAGATGCTCAGAAATCATTTTGACCCATTCGGCGGCGCCAAGCTCCGCCCTTTAGGGCGGTGTGTAAAGCGCCGCTCAGGGTCAACCCAGAGCAAGCCCCAGCATTTATGCTGGGGAGTCGAAGGGTTGACTGGATGGCTACTCAATTTTCTTGCTCCCTACAGAAAAAGGAATCCTTAAAAAATAAATCCGGTCCAAAGTTTAAACTATTTAATTTTATACTTTTAAATGTTATTTATTTCACTAATAAATTTTTAGTATTTAATTTAACGGATTATTTAAGGAGAAATATTAAACAATAACAATAATTTATGATTTTTATAAAAAAACGAATTTTGTATAAAATTTTTCTTGACAAAAAAGCGGCAGTTTTGTAGTTTATCTACCAACAAGAAATTTTTCACAAATAGGGGGCCAATCATGTTGATTGAATATTTACCCATTCTTATCTATGTTGCCATTGCTGTTGTTTTTGCCCTATTCGCCATTGTTGCCTCCGCTCTCTTAGGCCAGAGAAAACCCACGGCTTTGAAACAAGCCCCTTATGAATGTGGGATGACCACAATCGGTTCGAGCTTCCAGAGGATACCCATTAAGTACTATATCATCGCCATGCTTTTTCTCCTCTTTGATATTGAGGTGGTCTTCCTCTATCCCTGGGCAGTGGTCTTCAAACAGTTTAAGGTCTTTGCCTTCGTCTCAATGGCCATCTTCATTGGAATTTTACTCATCGCCTATATCTACATCTGGAAAAAAGGAGCATTGGAATGGGAATAGAAACCTACCTTGAGAAAACCCCTTTTATGCCAGCCCTGGATTGGCTCGTCAATTGGGGTCGAAAGTATTCGATCTGGCCGGTGACCTTTGGCTTAGCCTGATGCGCTCTGGAGATGATTGTCACCAGTTCGGCGACGTGGGATATTTCTCGATTTGGTTCAGAGGTTTTCAGGCCCTCCCCTCGACAGGCAGATTTAATGATCGTTGCAGGGACTTTGACCAAAAAAATGGCCCCCATGGTCAAACGTATCTATGAACAGATGCCGGAGCCCAAATGGGTCATCGCCTATGGGGCCTGTGCCTGCTCAGGCGGAATCTTCAAAACATACAATGTAGTACAGGGAGTAGATCAAATTCTTCCGGTGGATGTCTATGTCCCGGGTTGTCCACCCAGACCCGAAACTCTCCTCACAGCCCTTGTTCAGCTCCAGAATAAGATTCAAAAAGAGACGCTTGTGGATCGAAAGAATGTTCGCAGCAGTTTAGGATTATAAACAACGACCTAATTCAGAGACTCTTAATCAAGGCTAAAGCCTTGAGTTACATGTTGTTAAGGATGTGTAACTCAGCCCTTCAGGGCTGAATATGATGAGCCGGTTGAGGATTTACGCGTGATAATACTTATGTCGTCGTGTATAGAAAGATAAGGGGAAATGATCATAATGGAAAACAGTCTCTCAATAAAGAAATTGCAAGAAAAATTCCCGGCCTCCGTCTTGGAGATGAAGACATTTCGGGATGAGGTCACCGTCACTGTTCCGAAGAAGGATATTTTTGAGATCTGTAAATTTCTCTATTCTGACCCGGATCTCCAATACCAGATGCTCACCGATCTCTGTGGTGTGGATTATTTTCCCCAACAACCCCGTTTTGAAGTGGTTTATCTTCTCTACTCAATGAAGAACCAACAAAGACTGAGGCTGAAAATAAAAGTTGGAGATTCTGAATCGGCTTCAAGTGTGGAGTCGATCTGGAAAGCAGCGAACTGGTTAGAAAGGGAGGTCTATGACCTCTTCGGGATTCCTTTTGATAACCATCCTGATTTGAGGAGAATTCTCCTCTGGGATGGTTACGAAGGTCATCCCTTGAGAAAGGATTTTCCGGTCGAAGGACCGGATTTTGACAAACCCTTTGTTCCCGAGGTTTGAAATGGCAGAGACACGGTTAATGACCATCAACATGGGACCTCAGCACCCAGCCACTCACGGGGTTTTGAGGCTCGTGTTGGAATTGGATGGAGAGGTAATCGTTAAGACAACCCCTCATATCGGCTACCTTCATCGGGGGGTTGAGAAACTGGCTGAAAGCAAAACGTATCACCAAGTCATTCCCCTCACCGACCGTTTGGATTATACCAATGCGATGGGTAACAACCTTGGCTATGTGTTAGCCGTGGAAAAACTTTTAGGCATTGGAGTCCCCAAACGGGCTCAATATCTAAGAGTCCTGATGGCTGAGCTTCAGAGGATCGCTGCCCATCTCATCTGGTTGGGAACGCACGCCCTGGACATTGGCGCCATGACGCTCCTCTTTTATAACTTTCGGGAAAGGGAAGAGATCCTTAAAATCTTTGAGGAGGTTTCAGGAGGGAGACTCACGCCCACCTACATGAGAATCGGAGGAGTTTCAAAAGACCTTCCAGATGGGATCACAGATAAGATCAAGGATTTTGTCCGGGCCTTTCCTGACCATATCAAAGAATATGAAACGCTTCTGACGAAGAATGTGATCTGGTTGAAGCGGACCAAAGGCGTCGGGATCATTTCTAAAGAGGATGCGATCAACTGGGGCATGACCGGACCCAGCCTTCGTGGCTCTGGAGTCAAATACGATGTGAGGAAAGCCTTTCCCTATTCGAGTTATGAGGAGTTCGATTTCGAAATCCCCATTGGCTCGGTCGGGGATGTCTATGATCGATACATCGTGCGTTTGAGGGAGATGGAATGGTCGAATGCCATTGTGGAGCAGGCATTGGAACGGCTGCCGAAAGGTCCTGTCATTGCGAACGATCCACGAATCACCTTGCCACCGAAGGATGATGTTACAAAAGATATCGCTGCATTGATCCGGCAATTCAAGATTGCCTCTGAGGGCTTCCAGCCGCCGAAAGGCGAAGTCTATGTGGGCGTGGAGGCGTCCAAGGGAGAGTTGGGATACTATCTCGTCAGCGATGGATCGAATAAGCCCTTGCGGATGAGGATTCGACCGCCCTCTTTCCTCAATCTCAGCGCCCTTCCCAAGATGATTGAGGGAAGTTTAATTGCTGATGTGATTTCAGCGATTGGTAGCATTGATATTGTTCTGGGAGAAATCGATCGATAAAAGAACATTGCAAATTATAAATTGCAAAATGCAAATTGCAAAATGAAACAAGAAAAATTTTAAATGCTAATTGCTAATTTTGCACTTTGCATTGATGTTATTGAGAGGTTTTTATGACGGACATTCTTTTTAGCAGTTGGGGTGGAGTGGTCACAGATAATCGAGGGAAACCTGATGCAGAGAGGCAACCCGTCTCCGCTCTCAATCTACCCCTTGAATTGGACAAAGAGAGAAAGATCAAAGCCTTTATTGGATGGGATGGGATTGTCATCAGAGACCCTGAAGTGAATATGGTCGATTTGATTCGGGCTTATCTGGAAGCGGTTCAAGATGAATCCTGCGGAAAGTGCACTCCTTGTCGGGTAGGGACTCGGATCATGGCAACCATACTAAATCGGATTGCTAATGGTCAGGGCAAGGATGGCGACCTAAAACAATTGAAATATCTGGGCGAGATGATCAGTAAAAGTTCCAAATGCAACTTGGGACAGACTGGTCCAAAGCCGGTGTTGGATGCGATCGATCATTTTGAAGACCAATTCTCCGGCGCCATCCAACTACAGAAAAAGATTCCTCGCCAGGAATATAAAGTCAAGGTAACAGCGCCCTGCGAAAGCGCTTGCCCTTCCCATCTTCCTATTACCCGTTATGTCGAATTGATCAAAGAAGGAAGATTCGAAGAATCCCTTGCCGCCATCCGAGGGGCAACCTGCCTGGCCGGAGTTCTGGGAAGGGTCTGCGTTCGGCCCTGTGAAGATAACTGTCGCCGGGGAAATGTGGATGAATGCATCTCCATTAAATGGCTGAAGCGGTTCGTTGCAGACTATGAACTGGAGAAGAGGAAGAATCCCTCGATTAAGAAAGAGGGGATGCGTTCAGAAAAGGTGGCTGTCATTGGGGCGGGTCCAGCTGGCCTCTCCTGCGCGTATTATCTTGCTCTGAAAGGTTATCCCGTCACTATCTTCGAAAGATTGGGGGAACCAGGTGGAATGGCCGCTGTTGGAATTCCTGATTACCGCCTTCCCAGGGATATCGTGAGATATGAAGCAGGGATCATAGAAAAACTGGGTGTAGAGATTCGATACAATACCCAGGTGGGGAAAGATATTACCCTTTCTCAGATGTTTGAGCAAGGTTATAAAGCCGTCTTTATCGGCGTGGGCGCCCAGACCAATACCCCCATGGGGGTCGTTGGAGAAGATAAAGGATATAAGGGGTTCATCCCCGGCGTTTACTACCTCTTAGAGATCAATCTGGGAAGAGACCCCTATCCTGAAGGGAAAAGGGTGGTAGTCGTCGGTGGTGGAAATGTGGCCATTGACTGTGTTCGTTCTTCTTCCCGTATCGGCAAACCGGATGTGAACCTGGTTTATCGAAGGACGAAAAAAGAGATGCCTGCTGATCATGTGGAGATCCACGATGCAGAGGAAGAGGGTGTCAAATTCCATTACCTTTGCAATCCGGTCCGGATCATTGAGAAGGAGGGAAAGGTTGTCGGAGTGGAATGCATCCGGATGGAATTGGGTGAGCCGGATGAGTCAGGAAGAAGGCGGCCCGTTCCCGTCAAAGGATCTGAATTTTTCATTGAAACCGATATCCTGATCCCGGCCATCGGTCAGGCGATTGATCTTTCTTTCCTCGAAGAGAAGGACGGGGTAAAGACGACAAAACGATCCACCATTGCCATCCAGGAAGGAACTTTCGTGACAAGCCGTCCAGGGATCTTCTCAGCCGGGGATTGCGTGACCGGACCGGGTGTCCTGGTCCGCGCCGCCGGTCATGGGAAGAGAGCCGCTGACAAAATCGACCTCTTCCTTCGTGGGAGTGAGGTGAAAGAATCCGAGGAAGAACGTCTGGAGGCCCTGGTTGAGAAGATCAAGGTTTATAACAAGGATGAGAAGATAGGAATCTCTGGCGGACAGAAGAGGGCGATGTTGAACATGCTTACTCCTGATTCAAGAAAGTGGATCTTCGATGAGGTGGAGGGAGGATTTTCCATTCCAGTGGCTCAGAAAGAAGCGGAGCGCTGTCTCCGATGTGTGCGCATTGGGCTTTTTGCAGTATAGGAAATAGATTCTGAAACAAGTTCAGAATGACATTGTTATTAAATCCCTTTTTGTCATGCCGAACTTGTTTCGGCATCTCGATTGTTTTGGGGTTGGAGGACTGAACAAAGCATGTTAAAGCTGATGATTGATGGGAAAGAAGTTACTGGAAGGCCGGATCAAACAATCTATGAAGTGGCCGAAGAAAATGGGATCACTATTCCCACTCTGTGTTATCACCCCAGATTAAGCTTGCTCAAATCCTGCCGTATCTGTTTGGTCGATGTCGAGGGTGCGGAGATGCCCATGGCCTCTTGTGCGACGCCTGTGGTCGAGGGGATGGTGGTTCAAACCCGCACGGAGCGCGTGGAGGGGATGAGGCGAGAGGCGTTGAGACTCTTACTGGTCAACCATCCTCTGGATTGTCCTGTCTGCGATGCGGGAGGAGAATGTCAACTCCAGAACCGTGCCTATGAATTTGGAATCGACCATCAAGAGTTCATCACTGAAAAAGTAGAGCGTCCACCCTTGGAGTATGGAACTCCTTTGATTCATCAATGGCCCGATCGATGCGTCATGTGTCTCCGTTGCATCCAGGCCTGCATTGATATTCCAGGATCCAATGTGTTGGAGGTAGCAGGGCATGGATATCCCTCCCATGTGGAGGCCGTTCGAAAAGAAAACTGTATCTCCTGTGGGGAATGCCTCCACGTGTGTCCGGTGGGCGCTTTAACAGAGAATCTGAGCCCCATCAAAGGAAGGATATGGCAATTAGAGAGGACACAGACCACCTGTACTTTTTGTGGATGTGGTTGTCAATTGGAGCTTAATACCCTTGCCAATAGGAAAGTGGTCAAGGTGACCACAAAAGGGGATGCCGGGGTCAATGAGGGCAGCCTCTGTGTGAAGGGAAGGTTCGGTTACGATTTTATTCATCATCCGGATAGGCTTCAGAAGCCTCTTGTGAAAAAATCCGGAGTTTTTGTAGAGGTCTCCTGGGAGGAAGCCCTTGGTTTGATCGCTACGAAACTTCAAGAAATAAAGGAGAAGTATGGTAGCCAGAGCATTGGAGGAATCTCTTCCTCCCGGGCCACCAATGAAGAAAACTTCCTCTTCCAGAAATGGATGAGAGCCTGTATCGGGACAAACCATATCGACAATGGCGCCCGATTGTCCAGTGGATCTTCCCTTGATGGGATGATGGCCTCCACTGGATGCGGGGCGATGACTCATGCGATGGAGGAGGTAGCTAAGTCCGACCTCATTCTTATCGTCGGTGCGGATGTGTATGATGATAACCTCATCTTCAGCAATAAGATGAGAGAGGCCATCCGTGAGAACAACGCTAAAATCATCCTTGTTGATCCTCGAAAGACCCAATGGGAAGAATGGGCTGATCTATGGTTGAGACCCCTGCCAGGGACGGATATCGCCTGGATCAATGGTTTGGCTCGCCTCCTCATCGAGAAGGGTGCCCCTTCAAAAGAGTTTATCGGGTCCAAGACAGAAGGTTTTGAAACCCTGCGATCCTCTGTAGAGAAATTCTCTTCCGAGTTTGTCAAAAATAAGACGGGAATCTCTTCAGCAGATTTAGAGGAAGTCACCCATCTCTATCTCTCGGCGAAAAAGAGGGCGATTGTCTTTGGCTCCGGTGTGACCCAGCATGCCAATGGGACAGAGATTGTAAAAGCCCTCTGCAACCTGGCCCTGTTGACCGGAGAGACAGAAGAGGGAGGAGGGGGCGTCTACCCGCTGCTTACTCAGAACAATGTCCAAGGCGCTTTCGATATGGGGTCTCTTTCCGAATTCCTTCCCGGTTATCAGAAGGTGGAAGACGAAAAGGCGCGGAGGAAGTTCGAGGAAATCTGGGAGAGGGGGATTCCGGAAAAACCGGGCCTCACCTATATGGAGATGTTCGATAAAATTCTGGAGGGAAAGATCAGAGCCCTCTATGTCTTCGGCGAAGATCCTTTCATCAACCTCCCCAACTTAGAGAGACTGAAGAACGGAATTCATCATTTGGAATTTTTAGCGGTTCAAGATTTCTTCATGACCCACATTGGGAGTTATGCACAGGTGGTTTTGCCCGGGGTGAGTTTTGCTGAGAAAGATGGGACCTTCACCAACATGGAGAGAAGGGTCCAAAGGGTGCGGAAGGCCATCGCACCGATCGGTGATTCCAGACCCGACTGGAAGATACTCTGTGATCTTTCGACAAAGATGGGTTATCCCATGGGATATCAGAACCCTGCTGAGATCATGGAGGAGGTTGCCTCTTTGGTGCCCTTATATGCCGGAGTCAGTTACTCCAATCTGGAGAAGGGTGGAATCCAGTGGTCTTCCTCCAGGAATGGGTGGAAACGAAAATTCTTCCCTGTCGAATACAAAGGGCCGTCAGAGCAGCCTGATGACCAATATCCTTTATGGATCATCCCCAGAGGTTTTCATTACCAGTACGGAATCGGGACGACCACCAAGAGAGCCATGGGGTTAGCCAAGGTTTTTCCTAATTCCTGCATCGAAGTTCACCCCGAAGATGCCGCGAAGGCAGGTTTGGGAGATGAAGATAGGGTGAAGATCGTTTCACCCAGAGGTCAGGTTGAGACGGTCTGTCGGATTTCAGGAGCCGTTCCCAAAGGGGTGGCTTATTTTGCCACCACGTTTTTCCCTGTTTTTGTGAATAACCTTTTGATTTCCGGGCACGATGCAACGAGTAAGAATCCTGAATATAAGCTCTTCATTGGAAGGGTGGAGAAACGGTAGACCCCGTTAGAAAAGGTGGGGCTATAAACCCCGCCTTCAAAAAGGTACTAACATTCTTTTTTATCATCCTCGCCTCAAGGGACGAGGCTTTCTAACGGGGTAGAGGAGAAGCAGGATGCAACTGTTGTATCTTCTCATTGAGATTATTGTCAAATGCGTGGTAGTTTTTGCCGGTCTGATGATTGTCGTGGCCTATTTGACCTGGCTGGAGCGGAAGGTTTTGGGTCATATCCAGATTCGTTATGGCCCCAATCGTTGCGGGCCCTTTGGATTACTGCAACCCTTTTCGGATGCCGTCAAAGCATTCTTCAAAGAGGATCTTGTCCCCGGAAGATCAGATAAGGTCGTCTTCGTTATGGCCCCGATGATCTCGATCATCGCAGCCATCAGCATCTTTGCTGTCATCCCGTTTGGGAATCAGTTTACCCTTCCTGGAACGAATTGGGTGGTCAAACTGCGGCTGGCAGATGTGGATATCGGACTTCTCTATATCTTTGGCGTGGCCTCACTTGGAGAATTTGGAATCATCTTAGGAGGCTGGTCCTCTGGGAATAAGTATGGTTTGACCGGTTCCCTTCGGGCAGCGGCTCAGATGATCAGTTATGAAGTGGCCCTCGGCATCGCGATCGTCGGAGTGCTCATCCTCTCAGAAAGCCTGAGGCTGACTGAGATCGTTCGCCTTCAGGGAGGAGGGTTCTGGAACTGGAATATTTGGTATCAGCCGGTGGCTTTTGTCCTTTATCTGATTTGCGGTCTGGCTGAGATCAACCGCACCCCTTTTGATATGCCCGAGGCAGAAGCAGAGCTGGCCTGTGGGTTCAATATTGAATACAGCAGTATGAAATTTGCTCTTTTCTTCATGGCCGAATATGCCCATATGGTCACGATGGGGGCCGTTGCTGTGACGCTTTTTATGGGAGGATGGCAGCCGATCATTCCTCAACTCAGTTTCATCCCAGGCATAGTCTGGTTCTGCGCGAAACTTTTTATCTTCCTCTTCTTCTTCATTTGGCAGAGGGGGACATTCCCAAGGCTTCGATACGATCAGATCATGAAGTTTGGCTGGAAGATCTTAATTCCATTAGCGCTGATTAATCTCTTAGTGACCGGATTGATCGTTTCGTTGAAAGGTTAAACCCCGTTAGAAAGGGTGGGGCTTTAAATCCCATCCTGAATAAGGAACTAATATTCTTTTTATCATCCCCGCTCCAAGGAGGGGGCTTTCTAACGGGGTAAAGGAGAGGTCAAAGATGATACTTCCAATATTAAAAGGTTTAGCCCTCACCTTAAATCGATTCTTCTCGAAACCCATCACGATTCAATATCCGGAGGAAAAAATGCCTCCGGCGAAACGTTGGAGGGGGATTCAATATTTTGAGAAGAATGAGCGTGGAAAAACCAAGTGTGTGGCCTGCGGCCTTTGTATGGCTGTCTGCCCCTCTCAGTGCATCTATATTGAGACCGCTGAAGATGAAGAGGGGAAACGGTATCCTCTTACCTATGAACTCGATGCCAGCCGATGTATCTTTTGTGGTTATTGCGAGGAGGTGTGTCCGGTGAATGCCATCTTCGTGGGTAAAAACTATGAATGGGTCGAGAGTGATCGGAAAGCCTTTCTCATGACGACAGAGAAACTCCTGGAGGAGAAGAAGTTTAATCCGTAATGCGGTTATCACATCAACCCTAAAGGGTTGAGTTACAAATTCATCAAGATCTGTAACTCAAGGCTTTAGCCTTGATCAGGCAGTGAATAGGAGAAACGGGATGGCTGAAAATATCGCAACGATATTCCAATGGTTGATTTTTTTGGGAGTGGCTTTTACCTCCATCATCGCCTCCTTATTGGTCATCACTCGAAAGAACACTATTCACAGCGCTCTTTTTTTGGTGTTGACCTTCCTCTGTGTGGCGGTGCTTTATCTCCTGCTCTATAGTCAATTCATTGCCATCATCCAGGTGGTGGTTTACGCCGGCGCCATCGTGATGCTGATTGTCTTTGTCATCATGCTTCTGGATCTGGAACAAGAGCTTCGATCCGGTTTAAAACTTTTTTATTCGAAGGTAATCGGTGGCTTGCTTGCTGTCCTTTTTCTCTTCGGGATTATTTATTCGGTTGTGGCGAAGTCCCCAACTGGCAAAATGGGCTCCTATACACCGGATAAGGTAAGCGCCAATGTGAAGGCGGTCGGCGAGATGCTTTTCACTCAATATCTTTTTCCCTTTGAGATCGTCTCTGTCCTTCTCGTGGCGGCCATCGTCGGAGCGGTCATATTGAGCAAGAAAAGAACGTAGGCAAAGATCATTGCAAAGTGAAAATTGCAAAATAGAAAATGGAAAATTTAAAAACAATTCTAAAAGATTTTGCACTTTGCAATTTACAATTTGCATTTTTCAATTAGGAGACTGTCTATGGTAATTCCATCCGTTCCCCCTGAATTATATTTGGTTTTGAGCGCAGTGCTCTTCACGATCGGAGTAATCGGAGCCCTGACCCGGCGAAATGCGATTCTGGTCTTCATGTGCATCGAGATGATGCTCAACGCTGTGAACATTACCTTCATCACCCTATCCCGCTTTCTCCAATCCCTGGATGGAGTTCTCTTTGCCTTCTTTGTGATGGCTGTGGCAGCGGCCGAGGCAGCAGTTGGGTTGGCGATCTTTGTAATGATCTATCGTTCAAGAGAAACGATCAATGTGGATGAAATCAATCTATTAAAGTGGTGAGTTAATCATGAAAGGGATCAAGGGGTCAAGGATTCAAGGGGTCGAGTGAAAATTTTAAAAACCTTGAACCCATGAACCCTCGAATCCTGGAACCCTATTTAGCGTTAGCGTAAAAGGAGTCTTTCATGTTCGATTATGTCTGGTTGATCCCTCTGTTTCCGGCGATCGGGTTTTTGATCAATGGGCTATTCGGCAGACGTTTGGGGAAGAAGGTGGTCAGTTGGGTGGGTCCCTCAGCGATTGGACTCTCCTTCCTCACCTCCATCCTCATCTTCTTCGAATTGATCGGAAGATCCCCTACAGAGCGCCACTTTGAAAAAGTAATTTTTGATTGGGTAGTCTCGGGCGCATTCCAAACAGTGATCGGCTACCAGATCGATCCTCTCTCCATCCTGATGGCCTTGGTGGTTAGTGGGGTCAGTTTCTTCATCCACATCTACTCGGTAGGGTACATGCATGATGATCCGGGATATACCCGATATTTCACCTATCTCAACCTCTTCGTATTCATGATGCTTACCCTCATCCTGGCCAACAACTTCTTATTGATGTTTGTGGGGTGGGAAGGCGTCGGCCTCTGTTCCTATCTCTTGATCGGTTTCTGGTTTGAAAAAGATTCCGCTTCCAACGCAGGGAAAAAGGCGTTTGTCGTCAACCGAGTGGGTGACTTCGGTTTCATTCTCGGGATGTTCCTCCTCTTCACCAGTCTTGGAAAACATGGGATATGGACATTAGATTTTACCGAAGTCTTCGCCAATGCGAGCAAGCTCGATACGGGCACTGTAACGGCCATTACGATTTTGTTCTTTATCGGTGCCTGTGGAAAATCGGCACAGATTCCCCTATATGTGTGGCTCCCTGATGCGATGGAAGGTCCGACACCGGTCAGCTCTCTTATCCATGCGGCCACCATGGTGACCGCTGGGGTTTACATGGTTGCCCGGTGCAATGTACTCTATAGCATGGCGCCCATCTCCATGGCGATTGTTGCCCTCGTCGGAGTGGCCACGGCCATCTATACCGCTTCTATTGGATTCTGTCAGAATGATATTAAGAAAGTTCTTGCCTATTCGACGATTAGCCAGTTGGGTTATATGTTCCTGGGCGTAGGCGTAGGCGCCTACAGCGCTGGGATATTCCATCTGATGACCCATGCTTTTTTCAAGGGACTTCTCTTCCTTGGAGCTGGAAGCGTCATGCATGCCCTGAGCGGCGAATTGGATATGAGAAAGATGGGAGCATTGAGGAAAAAGATTCCTTATACCTTCTGGACTTTCTTCATTGCCACACTGGCGATTGCCGGGATTCCTGGCCTCTCTGGATTTTTCAGCAAGGATGAGATTCTCTGGCAGGCCTTTTCCAGCTCTCATGGCCATTTCTTATTGTGGCTGGTGGCGGCTATCGCTGCTGGGATGACGGCCTTCTATATGTTCAGGGCTCTATTTATGACCTTCTTTGGTCAGTCCAGGGTCGATGAGCATGTCGCGCATCATATCCATGAATCACCCAAGATCATGACAGTTCCTCTGATGGTTCTTGCGGCGCTCTCCATCATTGGAGGTTATATAGGTGTTCCCCATGTTTTGGGAGGAGCCAATCAAATTCATGAGTTTCTCGCTCCTGTATTGGGAGGAGGGGCTGAGCCGGCCAAGGCCCATGCTGGGATATCAATCCTCTCGCAGGCCTGGGCATCCGGAGGAGAGGGAGGAGGACATGGGGCTGCCTTAGAACTTCTCATGATGGTGGTCTCTGTGGTCATCGCCCTCATCGGGATTGGGATCGCTTATCTCTTCTATGTAAAAAACCCAGCCCTTCCCAAACTGCTGGCGGAGAGATGGAAGGGACTCTACAAACTGGTCTTCAACAAATATTATGTTGATGAACTCTATGAGATTCTTTTCATCAACTCTCTTAAAAATTTAGGCACGGGGCTCTGGAAAGGGTTTGATGACTTTGTCATCGATGGTACGATCAATGGCATTGCTTATCTCATCGGTGTGCTCTCGGGAGCGATGAGAAAGATGCAGACCGGTTTGGTTCAAAACTACGCCTTTTCAATGATCATTGGCGGAATCGTCCTGGTAGCCTATTATATCGTTCGGGCTATTTTTTATTAATGAAGCGAATAGACCGAATGAGAGCGAACGAATCGAATTGAATCCTTCATTCGCCTAATTCGTTATCATTCGTAACATTCGTTACAAAAAAAGGAGCTGGTTTCATGACCATTTTGGGTATTCCCATCCTATCGCTGCTGATCTTCTTTCCAATCTTGGGCGCCATTGTCCTTCTCTTTATCAATAAAGAGAAACCAGGAACCATTCGAGTGGTCACCTTAATCTTCTCCCTCATTGAATTTATTTTCTCATTGCCCCTCTTCTTTGCCTTCGATTCCAAGACAGCAGCGATGCAATTCGTGGAGGATTGGTGGTGGGTTCAGAGCTATGGGATCAGCTACAAATTGGGCATCGATGGAATCAGCCTCCTTCTGGTTCTGTTGACCACCTTTTTAACCGTCCTCTGTATCTTATGCTCCTGGACGGCGATCACCTTTCGGGTAAAAGAATACATGATTTCCTTCCTCTTCCTTGAGACAGGAATGATCGGCGCCTTGGTTGCCCTTGATCTCGTCCTTTTCTATGTCTTCTGGGAAGTGATGTTGATTCCAATGTACCTTCTCATCGGTGTCTGGGGTGATCCTAAGAGACGAATTTATGCAGCCATCAAGTTCTTCCTTTTTACAATGGCAGGAAGCGTGCTGATGCTTGTGGCTATCTTGGTCCTCTATTTCCTCAATCAGAAGGCAACCGGTATATCCACCTTTGACGCGCTTGAACTCTATAAGTCGGGATTACCCGCCGGGACTCAGTACTGGCTCTTCGCCGCCTTTGCCCTGGCCTTTGCCATTAAGGTTCCGATGTTTCCATTTCATACCTGGTTACCCGATGCCCATACCGAGGCGCCGACCGCTGGAAGTGTGATCCTGGCAGGTGTCTTGCTGAAGATGGGAACCTATGGGTTCATCCGATTTGCCATACCCCTGTTTCCGAAGGCAGCCTTTGATCTTATGCCCTTGGTCTCTGTTTTGGCGCTTATCGGAATTATCTATGGGGCATTGGTTTCGATGATGCAACCCGATCTGAAGCGACTGGTCGCTTTCTCGAGTGTGAGCCACCTGGGATATGTCATGCTCGGGATGTTTGCTTTCAATATGCAAGGGATTGAGGGGTCAATCTATCAGATGCTCAACCACGGTATCAGCACAGGGTCCCTCTTTTTGATCGTGGGGATGGTCTATGAACGTCGCCATACGCGGTTGATTGCCGACTTCGGAGGGCTCTCGAAGGTGATGCCGATCTACGCTGTCTTCTTCATGATCGTGACCCTCTCATCGATTGGTCTCCCCGGGACGAATGGGTTTGTGGGAGAGTTTTTAATCCTGCTCGGCGCTTTTCAAGCCAATGTCGTCTATGGGGTGTTGGCTGCTTCGGGTGTCATCCTGGGAGCCGCTTACATGCTTTGGATGTTTCAGAGGGTGATGTTCGGGAAGATCACCAAACCAGAAAATGAAAAACTGAAGGATCTCAACGCAAGAGAGATCACCATCCTTGTCCCGATGGTGATCGTAATCTTTCTTATGGGGATCTATCCCAAGCTTTTCTTCAGTAAGATGGACGCAAGCGTCGAAAAGTTTATAAAGGATTTCAAAGGAAAGGTTGAAATGAAGGCTGACCTTCCCTCGCCGAAAGTGGCAGAAGTTAAAAAATAAAAGTGGTGAGTTCGGAGTTCAGAGTTCGGAGCTCCAAAACAAAATACTCCGAACTCCGAACTAAATTACTCCGAACTAACTGATCGGGGGATTCTTTAGATGAAAATACCAGAGATTGACCTCTATCTCATTGCACCGGAGATCATCATCACCGCCTTTGGATTTTTGGTGCTTCTGCTGGATGTCTTTTTACCCAAAGAAGAGAGAAAGGGTTACCTCGGAATTATTAGCCTCATCGGGATCGTGGTCGCCTTTCTTTTTACCCTTCCTCAGATGAGATCCGTCAAATCCGGTTTTGAGGGGATGTTCATCTCGGATGGATATGCGCTCTTCTTCAAGATCACTTTTCTCATCATTGCTTTTTTGACCGTCCTGATCTCCATTGGATACACCCAGAGGGAAGGAATTGCATTCGGAGAATATTATGCCCTGATCCTTTTTGCAACCCTCGGGATGATGCTGATGGCAGCAGGGACTCACCTAATCATCATCTTCCTCGGGTTGGAAACGATGTCCATCTCCATCTATATCCTGGCAGGAATGATGCGAGAGGATAAGAGGTCAGTGGAAGCGGCATTGAAATATTTTCTTTTAGGGGCCTTTGCCACAGGATTCCTCCTCTATGGAATTGCTCTCATTTATGGCGCCACAGGATCCTTTCATCTGAAGGATATCGCCTCTTATATCGCTACCAAAAACCTCTTGAGAAGCCCGATGCTCCTGATGAGTCTTGTTTTTCTCACCATTGGTTTTGGCTTCAAGATTGCTTCTGTTCCTTTTCATATGTGGACGCCCGATGTCTATGAGGGGGCTCCGACATCCATTACTGCTTTTATGGCCACGGGGGTAAAGGCGGCAGGTTTTTCAGCTTTGATCAGGGTCTTCTTCTCCGCCTTGCCAGCTTTTCGCCCTGATTGGACCTCGATCATGTGGGTGATTTGTGTGGCGACGATGACGCTTGGAAACATCGTAGCAATCTCCCAGACCAATATCAAACGGATGCTGGCTTACTCAAGCATCGCCCATGCCGGGTACATTCTGGTCGCCTTTGTTGCGGGGAACGATTTAGGGACTTCAGGGATTCTTTTCTATCTCATGGCTTATGCCTTTATGAACATCGGCGCCTTTACCGTGGTCATCCTCCTCGGGAAGAAGGGAGAAGAAAATACCCTGATCAGTGATTATGCAGGGATTGGATTCAAATATCCGCTTCTGGCAGCATCCATGACCATCTTCCTTCTCTCCATGGCAGGCATCCCACCTCTGGGCGGATTCATGGCCAAGTTCTATGTCTTCAGTGCAGCCGTGAAGTCAAAATTTTATTGGTTGGCCATCCTTGGTGTCCTGAACAGTGCCGTCTCGGTTTACTATTACCTCCGGGTCACCGTGCTTATGTATTTCAGGGAATCCGAGCGAGAGATCACCGGCCTCCAATTCGCACCCGCTTCTGTGATTGCATTGATTTTGACCGTGATCGGGACCCTTTATATGGGGATCTTCCCCGCCAATGTGCTCTCCTTAGCCCAACGATCCATCGCCGGGTTGATGTAGTTTCTGGCTCCCCTAAATTTTTACGGAAAAGATGTAGCGTCGTCATTTATTGACGCCGACGCCTGTTCTTGACATACACATTTTTTTCAATATAATATGTATAGAAGTAAGGGGGAGGCAGAAATGAAACGTACAAACATTGTTATGGACGAAAAGCTAATAGAAGAAGGGATGAAGACCACTGGGATTAAAACTCGTAGGGCCTTGGTTGACTATGCCTTGCGGGACCTTCTTCGTCGCGAGTCTCAAAAAAGGATCTTAGAATTAAAAGGAAAGGTTCATTGGGAAGGCGATTTGTCATCCATGCGAAAAGGAAGAAGGGGTTAATGGTCTTGGTTGATACAACGGTTTGGGTAGACCTTTTTTCAGGGTTGACCACTCCTCAGGTGATTGTACTCGAATCGCTGATTTTAAAAAGAGAAGATATCTGCCTCTGCGGTGTTATTCTTACAGAGGTTTTACAAGGAATACGGGATGACAAAGAGCACTCCAAGACACAAGCCATTTTCTCGAACCTTTTGTACCTTCCAATGACCCGTGAGACATTCCTACTGGCGGCCCACATCTACCGCTTTTTTCGAGCGCGGGGAATCACCATAAGGAACTCGATTGACTGTATGATAGCCGCTGTATGTATTGAGAATAAGGTAGCATTGCTCCATCATGACAGGGATTTCGCCCTTATCTCAAAAAAATTTGATTTGGAAATTGTAAATTTGCCCACCTGACTTTGAAAAGCACTCTTCCTTTGCTTCCTATGTAATCGCTCAGTTACGAGTGGTAAACGCCCTTGGGAACACGTAACTCAGGGCTTTAGCCCTGATTCATCCCTCCGGGCCAGAGGCCCTCATGGGCCGGCGGCAGCCCTAAAGGGCTGAGTTACAGGTTAAGCTATCCTTCCTCCCCCATAACCGAGGGATTACCTTTCTATTTTATTCCCGTTTGACTTCTTCGCCCAAATTCAATAAACTCTAAACCGAAAAAGGATCTTTACTAGATCCCTATGTGTGGTCAGAGAAAGGAATGATAGGTGAACAAAGATTCCTCTTTTACTGTCCGGGATCTTCCAAGACAAGAAAGGCCTCGCGAAAGGCTTCAAAAATTTGGCCCGGAGGCGCTTTCTGCTCAAGAACTTTTAGCTCTGGTCATTGGGCGGGGCATTCCCAAAAAATCAGTAATGAGTATTGCACAGGAGTTATTGGTGAAATTTGGTAATGTTAGAGCAATAAGCCATGCGACCATAGAGGAACTTTCTCAAATAAGGGGGATTGGTCTTGCCAAAGCAGCCCAAATTAAAGCATGTTTTGAATTGGGAAAAAGGCAGGATCTGGAACCAGAGTCAATAGATTTTGATATCAAAGACCCTCAAAGTGTGGTCAAAGCTATTCGTGCAAGCATCAAGGACAAAGCCAAAGAGCATTTTAAGCTCATTCTTCTTAATCCCCGCAATAGAATCATTGGTATATCCACCATCTCCATTGGCACGCTCAATGCCAGCTTGGTTCATCCAAGAGAAGTATTTAAGGATGCGATCACCCATAGCGCCGCTTCGGTTGTTTTAGCCCATAACCATCCTTCGGGCGACCCCGAACCCTCAGAAGACGATATAAAAATAACCAAAAAATTAGTCGAATCCGGGAAAATTTTGGGTATAGAGGTAATAGACCATATCATTATAGGTAAAAATAATTTTTGTAGTTATAAGGAGAGAGGGTTGATATAAGACTATGAACAAAATAAATTACCAGCTTCCAAAAGAAAAGGTTGACACCAATGAAATCTTAGACATGGTTTTTAAAGATTCTTCGGTCAAACATGGGTTGCAAGAATTTTCTAAAGAGGCCCTAAAGAGGATCAATGCTTTTGAAAAAGAAGATGGCAGATTTTATGTGCGTTGTTTAAAGAGAGGTAAAGATATTTTTATTTATGACAAAAATAAGAAAATGGGTAAACCTGAGGAAGTGATACGTCAACTTTGGTTGGTCAAATTGACACAGGAATATAAATACCCATTAGACAGAATTGAAGTTGAGAAGTCGGTGCAATTTGGCGTCGAAGTTAGAGAAAAATCTGCCGATATCGTTTTGTATAAAGAGGATAAGATTACACCTTACCTCATTTTTGAGCTAAAACAGCCTAATGCCAAGAAGGCTCAAGAACAATTGAAATCATATTTAAGCGCAGAAGGTGCAGAGGGTGGTGTTTGGTCGAACGGTGTTCAGAGATTTATACTTTATCGTCCCTATCCGAAGGAATATATAACGACTCTTTCAGATATCCCAAATGTTAATCAGACCTGGGATAACCTTTTTGAAGAAAAGAGGACTTACAATGAATTGCAGGAAAAGTTTGACTTATCTTTTATAATTTCCCGACTTGAGGAAATGGTTTTAGCACAGGCTGGTGTTAACGTATTCGAGGAAGTTTTCAAATTAATCTATGCAAAACTTTATGACGAAGATCAGGCAAGAAATTTTCGGGCGAAAAAGGAAGTCCTTTTTAGACAATATAAAGAACCTAAGAAGACTTATGCTGTTATTAATGATGAGCTTTTTAAGGGTGCAATTGACGAATGGAAAGACATTTTCAATCCCTTGTCCAAAATTGATTTGACTCCCGAACAGTTACAAATATGCGTTCCTTTTTTGGAAGAGAATAAATTTTTTGGTTCTGGAAGAGAAGAATTGGAAATTATAGATCGTGCCTTTGAGCATTTGATCGCAGAAGTCTCCAAAGGGCAAAAAGGGCAATACTTCACACCACGCAATGTGATAAAGATGTGCGTCAAAATGCTCAATCCTAAGAAAGATGAGTATGTGATTGACCCAGCCTGCGGCTCCGGCGGATTTTTACTTCATGCGATGTATTGGGTTTGGGATAATGACTTAACATCTGCATCTGAGGCAGCAAAACAGAAATATGCCAATCGCTATCTTTATGGAATAGATTTTGATGATAATATGCGCCGTATCTCCCAGGCCTTAATGCTTATTGCTGGCGATGGGAGGCACAATATTTTCAAACGTAATTCTTTGGATGGTAGAGACTGGATTGGTGAACAAGCCGAAGAAGCAAGGGCTTCTATAAAATCACTTTTAAGACATTTTGAAAATTCAAAACAAGATGAAGAAAATCGTAGGGCTTATCGGTATCTCAATTTTGATATATTAATGACGAATCCTCCTTTTGCTGGTGAGATTACAGATTCTGGCCTTCTTCGGCAATATGAATTTGCCAAGAAGAACGGAAAACTTAAACAAAAAGTAGAAAGACACTTACTTTTTATAGAGCGATCATTAGATGCAATCCGCCCTGGTGGAAGGATGGCAATTGTCCTGCCTCAGGGAGTTTATAATAATACAAACATGGAGTGGCTAAGAGAGTGGTTTTTCGAAAAGGCAAGAATCTTAGCAGTGGTTGGATTGGAAGGGAACACTTTCAAACTTCCAGCCCCTGCTAAAGGCACTGGGACCAAAACATCAGTTCTATTTTTAAAGAAATGGAATAAGGAGGAAGAACCTCTGCAGGATTATCCTATATTTATGGCAGTTTCCAAAAGATCGGGGAAAGACAATTCTGGAGAGTATATTTTTCTTAATGAAAAAGGGCAAAGAATAAAATCTGAAGGTGGTATCTTCGAAACTTCAGGAAAATTAAGACTTGATGATGACTTAAACGAGATTGCAGAAGCATTTATAAAATTTGCGAAAAAAGAGAAGTTTGAATGGTGGGGCTTATGATAACCCATTCAATTATCCAAAAATCCCAGATCAAGAGCGCGCACCGAATTGATGCGGAGTATTTCCAACCGGAGTATTTAGAATTAGAAAAGAAGATACATTCTACGAACTCATGTAGACTTTGGAGAAATATAGAAGGGCGATTTATTACTGGCCCGTTCGGTTCCGAATTTGGTGTTGAAAATTATACCTCCGAATCTCAATATAGATATGTTCGTGGCAAAGACGTAAAGGAATTTTTTCTGCTCAATGATGATAATGTTTATATACCAGAAAAAGATTATGAAAGACTTAAAAAATATTCACTCAAAGAAGGTGATGTTCTTGTTTCAGTTGTCGGAACCCTGGGAAACGCTGCAATTGTTGATAGCTCCACGGTTCCTGCTATATTTAGCTGCAAGAGCACAGTTTTTCGTACTAATTCTATCAATTCCCATTATTTCATTGCCTACCTCAATTCACAATATGGGAGCAAACTGTTGAAACGAAGTGTTCGGGGTGCTGTTCAAACTGGCCTTAATATAGGTGATCTTAAGTCTCTGCCTGTTTTTATCTCTCCGCAAAGGGAACAAGAATCGATAGCCTCATCTGTTCTGAAAGCAAAACAGGAGTATTATAATTCTAAATCTCTTTATTCTCAAGCCGAAGTTTTGCTTTTGGAAAAGTTGGGATTAAATAACTTTATACCAGAAGAGGAGTTATCTTATAAAGTCAATCTCTCTGATGTTAAATCTGCGCACCGTGCCGATGCTGAATATTTCCAGCCGAAATATGGGAAACTGATATCGAAGATCAAGAATGGGAAAATCTTTTCTGATGCAGTAGAAAACCTACCCTCTCGATTTAACCCCGTTGATCAACCAGATAAAGTCTTTAAATATGTGGAGCTTTCCAATATAGATTCTTCAATTGGTGTTATTGATGGGTACTCGGAAGTCTTGGGTCAAGAAGCACCAAGCAGAGCAAAAAGGATACTGAAGAGTGGTGATGTGATTGTTTCAAGTGTACAAGGTTCTTTGGGGAAAGTGGCTTTGGTTAGTCAAGAGCAGGATGGATTCTTAGCATCCACGGGATTTTTTCAGTTTCGTAGCAAAGAGATTTTACCAGAGGTTTTACTGGTTTTGGCAAGAAGTCCAATTTTGCAAATGCAATTAGAAAAACAATGTGCCGGTACCATATTAACTGCTGTGCCAAAAGAGGGAATCAAAAATATTGTTATTCCTATTCTTGGGAAAACCATCCAGGAAGGAATCGCCGATTCAGTCCATCAATCTCACCAAGCCCGCAAAAAGGCAAAAGAACTTTTGGAGAAAGCCAAAAGGGAAGTGGAAGAATTGATCGAGAGAGGTCAAAGTTACTCCTAAGTAATTCTTGATTTAGAGAAAATCAGATGGCGGAATATAATATTTATTGTGATGAAAGTTGTCACCTCGAACATGATCAACAACCGATAATGCTTCTTGGCGCTGTGTGGTGCCCTAAATCAGAAGTTCGACGCTACAGTGAATCGATTAGAGAGTTGAAAGCCAAGTTCGGGGCGAGAGGGGAGCTTAAATGGACAAAGGTTTCCACATCAAAATTCAATTATTACCTGAACCTGGTGAAATTTTTCTTCTCAACTCCCAACCTTAATTTTCGTTGCCTTGTAGTGGATGACAAATCAAAATTAAATCATGAGTATTTCAATCAAGGTAGTCACGATTCTTTTTATTATAAGATGTATTTTTACCTTCTCAGGAACATACTATTCCATAAAAACCAATATTACATTTATTTAGATATGAAGGATACTCGAAGTCAGAGGAAGATTGATACATTAAGGGATGTTTTATGTAATAACGTGTATGATTTTGAGCAAGTCATGATACGTCAAATCCAACACATTCGCTCTCATGAATCAGAGCTTCTTCAACTAACAGATTTCCTATTAGGTGCAGTGTCATATCGTTGTCGTTATTTAAAAGATAATCGTGCAAAGTTAGCTGTCATTCAGAGGATTTGTGATATTTCTGGTGTTGATTTATTAAAAAGCACTCCCCCCTGGGAAGATAAATTTAATCTTTTCTTTTTTTCTCCAACCGAGGTCAATCGGTGAATAGTGCACCGGACTTCTTACCACCTATTTTAGAACTAAGTGGTTCTTGGGACGAGATTCTAAGAAAGTTATACTTTGTTTTTGTTCGTGACTTTAAATCAAACCAGGTAAAACATCGGAGCCTCATTGTACTTTACGATCAAAGGATCTTCCCAGATGGAGAAGGGAAAGAAGAGGGGTTTTGGCATGTGGTTTCCCGATATGATACTAAACTTGGGCATCGTTTGATAGATTATAGAAGAGCTGAACGCTTGCCTTGGGCGCGGCCCTTAATGGAAAGTCCAGAAAGATCAGAAATTAAGGTTTTCGATTATGTAGAAGGGCCAAAAGACAAGGGTATTAGAAGATATATTTGGTTAGATGAATATGATTATGTGTTAATACTGCAACGAAAAAAGAAAGCATTCTATTGGATTACTGCCTTTTATGTTGATACAAGGTGGAAGCGTGAGGATATGAAAAAACGATTTGTGGAAAGAGTATAAAAACAGCGACCGCCCCGAAAGACGGTCCCCGAGCTCATTCTTCCATAGGTAGATGAGTCAATTATTTATTAAACATTTGTTAGGAATTGTCAAGTCTTTTTTAAAAAGCAGTTAAATTATAGTTACTTAGATAATGTTCTAAAGATTCCCTGAATTTAGATTTTGTTAGCGGAAAAGGGAAAAAATTCCCTAATGAATACTTGAGTGTCAAATTCGGGTAAGGTTTTTCAGCAAAAAGCTAAGATTGATGAGTGAATACTTTCTGACTTTTTGAAAATCCAAGACATGGTCTTGGATTTTCAAAGAAGAAGAAAATTAAAAATGTCAGACACCGTCTTACGAATTTGAGCCAATGCTCTCCTGGTCACATTATTGGGAATTATTGAAGGTGGAAGAACCCCTTGCCCGTGCGGAAGCAGGAGGAAGTATAAAAGATGTTGTGGAAAGTGAAAAGGAACAACTAAACCGCCCTTCTGCAATTCGATAATGGTAGCTTCTATTCGGAATCAGAACTGTTTTATTTGTTCCGACGCCCGTGTTCTTCTAAATACTTCTGCCAGCCATCTGGATTGCAGACATAAATATCTAAGCCTGAGACCTTTTTCGTATATCCTGTTATAGTAAGCGGACTCAGAAGGTAGTTCTTCCCACGGGGGTAGTAGTATCTGAACACCTTCATCGCTGTGGCATCAAACTGTATCGGATCCCACTTGCATTCGATGGCATCGATCTCATCACGATTTCGAACAATGACAAAGTCAATCTCTCGTCCAGCTGCGTCGCGCCAATATTGAATCCTCCATTGATAGGCATGTGCTTGTAAATATTCCAGCACTAAGTGTTCCCATAGCACCCCATAGTCATCAGGGCGCAGTGGGTCCCAGCCGCGGCAAAAACTTATAAAGCCGGTATCGAAGGCATAGGCTTTTGGTGTTTTGATGATTTCTTTCTGGCCACCTCCATGAAATGGCCGTAATAACGTTACTGTGTGCGTAGCTTCCAATGCCTGCAAATGATTATCAACGGTGGGGCGGCTGATCCCGAGTGCGCTCGCCGTTCGCGTGATTTCCAGTAGACCCCCACTCTGTTTCATGACGTACTCAAACAGAGCGTTGAACTTATCCGGGTCTCGGAAGGCAAAAAGCCGTTGGATGTCGCGAGCATAAAAAGAGTCCACCCACTCCCGGTAAAAGCCCACTGACTTGGCTTCAAATAAGAGGGCCTCTGGCAATCCACCGTGGTAAAGCCGCTTGAGTAGCGGTGTGTTTTGGAACGCAAGCAGTTCGTTCCAAAGAACCGGGGTCAGATGGACAAGGCGCTTCCGTCCTGTCAGAGTGTCCCGGAATTTCCTGCTTGCGGCCAGTGTCGACGATCCTGTAGCAAGAATCTTGAGATGTGAAAAGAGATCGGCGCCGATTTTAAGTAGTCTGCTTGGATCATTGAGTTGATGAATCTCATCAAAGACCACGATTGGACGGGTACAATTGCGATAGAATACCTCCGGGTTCGCCACCATGTCTGCCACAACCGGCAAGTCGCAGTTGACATAGTGAATCCGGTCGCTACCCAGGCTTTGCGCCAACGTAGTTTTTCCTGATCGGCGCGCTCCGGCAAGCCAAACGACAGGCGCTTCGCGCCACGCTTCATCAATGCGATGCAACCAAAAGGGTCTTTCTATCATGGAAGCATAGTTAGCATATTATCGGAATAAATGTCAAGTATGATTACGTCTCGAATATCCCACTTAATTCCCGTTGACTTCCTTTTACGAAACCGGTAACTTTAGTTATCTAAATAAGAAAGGATAAGACAATGGAAGAGAAAAAATTTCAACCCAAAAAGATTTCTTTATCAAATACCAAACAGGAAATGCTGGAGGCTTATCAGACCGTTTTGAAGCAACTGGAGGCTCAGAGGGAGGCCGAACTGAAGCCAGAAAAGAGACTTGAGGAGAAAAAGGCAAAGGAGGTGATTCAGGTCGCAGAATCTCTATCTTCGGAAGGAGTTGCCAGGGAGATCAGCAATCTGAAGATAGAAGCATCAAAGACACTCGCCCAGATTTCCGATCGGCTGGAGGAAGAAATCCAAAAGTTTAAAGCCGTTCAGAACGCCATCGTATTGAAGGAAAAAGAGGTTCAGGAACTTTATGAGATTGAGAGATCGGCTGTGACTCTGGCGGCCTTAATTGAATCTCAAAATCAGAAACGGCAGGCATTTGAACTCGAGATGGCTGAGAAGAAGGAAGCATTAAGTCAAGAGATTGAGGCTCTCCGTGCTCAGCGGGAGCAAGAGAAGAAGGAATATGAGGAAGAGATCAAGGAACGGGATATGACGGAAAAGAAGAGGCGAGATAGAGAGAAAGACGATTACGAATATTCTTTTAAAAGAGAGCAAAAGTTAACCAAGGATAAATTTGAAGATGAAAAGTCGAAATTGGAAAAGGAAATCCAGATTAAAAAAGAGCAGATGGAAAGTGAGTTAAAAGAGAGAGAAAAAGCCATTGCCGGACGGGAAGAGGAATTAAATGAATTAAGGAAGAAGGCCAGTGTCTTTCCCAAAGAGATGGAAACCGCTGTTGCCAAAGCCATCAAAGAAACCACAGATAGATTAAATCTTGAAGCTAAAAATAGAGAAGAGTTGGTGAAGAAAGAATTTATCGGTGAGCGGAATGTTTTTACTACCCGAATTGGATCTCTTGAAAAAAGTGTAAAAGAACAGAGTGAACAAATTGCTAAGTTTTCTCAGCAATTAGAGAAGGCATATCAACAGGTACAGGATATCGCTGTTAAAACGATTGAAGGTTCTTCAACCATCAAGTCCTTTGCCAATCTCCAGCAATGGGTTAGCGAGCAGACAAGAAAGGCGCCTCAGGAGAAATAATTATTCGGTGTGGTTTGTAAACAATAGATAGGGTGATAGTTAGTTTCAAAACATCAAAAACATACCTAACTCTTTTGAACAGACCCCTCTCGCCACAGGGCGCTATATCGGTGAAGGTTTTGATGATGCCAGACTGGACACATTATTTTTAGCTATGCCTATCTCTTGGCGGGGCACGCTCCAGCAATATGTGGGGCGTCTGCACCGACATCACGATAATAAGCAAGTGGTGCAGGTTTACGATTATGTTGACGTTTATGTCCCAACTCTAATGCGGATGTATAAGAAACGAGTCAAGGGTTATGAAGCAATCGGGTATACAATTCGAAGAGACGGCAGGGACTCAAACCAGCAGCCTAACCAATACGAATATGTCCAAAGGGAGGACCCTTAAGATACGGTTCTTCTGTTCCAGTTTGCCTCCTCACATTATGAGTTGTAAAGGGAGAGGTTTGATCTGACGGACACCTTCAAACCTTGTGTCAACTTCCTGAAGTCCACACTTCCAAAAATTTTAAAAAGGGTGTATATTACAAACCGTAATTGATGATGGGTAACTTCCAATCCCCAAAATCGTCTGTAATGAAGCTCTAATCTGGAGAGAATGAATGTGGAGACTAAATACCTAAGAATGATCCAAGGGATGAAGAGAAGGGGGCGAAAGGATTGGACAGTCTATATCCTCCGCTGCGGGGATGGGTCGCTCTACACGGGGATAGCAAAAGATGTGCGGGCTCGGGTCAAGCAACATAGTGAGGGTCGGGGGGCAACCTACACCCGAACTCGCCTGCCCGTCAAGCTGTTATATCAACAAGAAGGCTTGACGCGTTCCAAAGCTCTTATTCGAGAAGCGCAGATAAAAGCGATGCCTCGGTCCAAGAAAGAGGAAATCATCGATTCCTTACACAATCCAGTTTTCAAACTTCGTAGTTGACCTCCACAAAAAAGGACACCAATTTGGTGTCCTCGGGCGCCCATGATTGGGCGCTTTGACGATTCCCCTTGCTTTCTAGCAGAGAATAGTATATTAAAGAAGCGTAATCTAGCTGCAAAGAGCCCTTTTTTGGACGTGAGGCCCGCAAAGAACTCTAAACAACTTCTTTGCGGGTTTTTTTATCAAGCCTTATCTTAATTACCGATCCCTGGCAGGATAAACGCACCTGGCACAGTCGAGAATTGATCTACCATCGGAGCATTAATGCGATTTTGTTTGTCCCCATATTGGCGCAAGATGAAGTAATTGGCGTGATTGTCATTGATGCGACGGGCGAGAAAAAAACTCTTACCCAGGAAGAGATATACTTCTGTGTGGTTTTGAGCAATTTGGTCGGCGTAATTTTAGAAAGAGATTTAATTCATAAAGAAAGAGGGGAGGAGAAGGCTTTAATGTTTTTGGGGGAGGCAGCTGCTGAAGCTGCCCACCGACTGCGTAATCCTCTGGTAGTGATTGGTGGTTTTGCTCGAAGATTGGCAAAATTGAAAGATCCTCCGATTGACAGGTCTCGCCAAAAGGTGTAGATTTCTTTCAGAAATGAACAATTGACTTTCGCCGGAGGTTGGTCGT
>PEUO01000069.1 GCA_002780715.1 Deltaproteobacteria bacterium CG03_land_8_20_14_0_80_45_14 | reverse complement strand
TGGATCCTGGTAATAACCAACAAAACAAGAAGGTGTCTTGACAAGCACCTCCTGATCTTCTGCAATCTTAACCTCTGTTCTCGGCAATGGTTTCCCAACCGACTCGGGTTTGACCTCTCCATCGGGCTGAACCTGAAACACTCCACCGCCCTCGGTGAGGCCGTAAGCATGCTTGAGATTTAATCCCTTGGCGCGAAAGAATCGTATGACATCTGGGCTAATGGGATGTCCTCCTGTAATCGCAGCACGAATTTGTGAGCAGCCCACTCGATCCAAGAGGGGACGATAGACGACTCTTGCGAATATTTTATGAAGTATTTGTAAGGTGGTCGGGACGGGTTCCTTTTTAGACTCGTGATCGACCAGAACCCCTCCAATCTTTTCGCCCAAGGCAAAAAGTTTACGCTTCACCCAACCCGCATCGGCAATCTTCACTCTAATTTTTGATGCGAGGTCTTCCCAGAATCTTGAAGAGGTGATGATAACGACCGGCCCAATCTCCCGGAAATCCTCCGCCTGGGTTTCCAATGTCTCAGGAAAGTTCATGGCCATCCCTGTGAGGGGTGACACGCCTACTCCCCACATCTGGTCTACGATCCACGCGGTTGGGGTGATGGAAATCCAATTGTCTCCTGGACCAATCGGAGCGGTTTCAACCCATTTCCTTGCGATTTCGGTGAAACTCCGATGGGAAATCATCGCTAATTTGGGAATGCCCGTGGTTCCGGAGGTCATGATCATTAAAGCGACTTCATCCGGTTTTCCTTTCCACAATTCTTCTTCAAAAAGATTGGGTTGTTTCGCATCGATTTCTGTCCCTAAGTCTAAAAGCTCTTTAAAACTCATCAACCAGGGGTTATTGGTATAAGTTCTCATGCCTGTCGGATCAACATAGATGATCTTCCGAACATGAGACAGTTGTTCTTTCATCTCTAATAATTTATCCACCTGCTCCTGATCCTGGGCGACCACATAGGTTGCCTGAATCCGATTCAGCATCGTCGTCAGCTCTTTGGCAATCGATGAGGTAAACATATTGACGGTGATGGCGCCAATGGCCTGAGCTCCCAATTCACTGAATAACCATTCTGGATGGTTGTCGGTGACGATGCCAATATTTTCACCTCGTTTGAGACCGAGTGCAAAGAAACCTAAAGCCACATGCTTTGTATACTGAAAGTAATCCTCCCAATTGTAGGCCTGCCATATCCCATACATCTTTTCGCGAATGGCAATTTTCTTTGTCCCTAACTCTTTTGCCTGTTTAAATAGTATCTGGGGCAATGTAAATTGGCTCAGCGACAATATGGCTTCTTGATCGAAACGTTCTATTTTTCTGACCTCCATAGGCACTTCACTCCACTTCAGTCCACATCCCCCCAACCCCCCTTTTCCCTCCGGGCCAGCCGCCGGCTCAGAGAGCCTCATGGCTCGGAGAGAGGCCCTCTTGGGCCGGCGGCTAAAGGGGGGAGAGGGGGGATTAAAACTTAGTTGTTTCACCCAGATAGGCCTTGATGACCTCGGGGTGATTTTGGATGGTCTCCGGCGTACCTTCTGCGATCCTCTCTCCGAAATTCAAAACCATAATCCGTTGTGAGATACTCATGACAACGGACATGTCATGTTCCACCAGGATGACGGTCTGTCCCCATGCCGAATTTAACTCCAGTAAAAAACGGACCATATCTTCCTTTTCCTCGAGAGTCATTCCGGCAAAGGGTTCATCCAGCACTAAAAGTTTGGGCTCCAAGGCTAAAGCGCGCCCCAGTTCGACCCTCTTTCTCATTCCATAAGGCAAAGAGCCAACCGGTTTCTTACGGATGGGTTGCATTTCCAGAAAATCGATCAACTCCTCCAAAACCCGACGGTGACGAACTTCCTGCTTTTGAACCGATGAAGAGAAAAGGGCAGCTTTGCCAATGCTGTAGTCGCAATAAAGGTGCCGCGCCAAAAGCATGTTGGCCAATACCGTCATACCCGGAAAAAGTTCAATATTCTGATAGGTCCTTCCAATCCCTTTTTTTGTGACCTCATGGGGGTGGCGGCCTGTGACATCTTCTCCATTGAACAGGATCTCCCCTTTTTGTGGATGGTAATAGCCCGTAATACAGTTCATGAGGCTTGTTTTTCCAGCACCGTTCGGCCCGATGACGCTGACCAATTCACCTGTGTGAACGGTGAGATCAACATCATGGAGGGCCATCACACCCCCGAAGTTCAGAAAAATCTTTTTCACCTCCAGCTCAGCCTGACGATCGGCAGGCTGAGTGGAGGCATAGACGCTCGGTTGTCCCCGAAATGCCTTCATTTTTTATTTCCCCTTCAACACCTGATCCTTACATTTTGGGAGTCTTCAATACCTGAACTTTCTCTTTAATAGGATCATAGAAATTGCTCATGGGTGAATAAGTTGCATCTTCATGAATCTGAACAATCCTTCCCTTAAAGGAACCTTCATGATTGTCTTTGCTGAATGAAACATAGGGAACGAGTCCTCCAAAGTCCTCATTCTTGAAAGTCTCCATCGCCCTATTGATCGTCTCTCCATTAATCTGCTTAAACAATCCAGAAGCCCGATGGGCGGCTCTTTCTTGGATCATCGCCACAACCACACCTTCCCAGTAGGAGGTATCGAATTTACTCACTGTCTTATACTTATCCCATAATTTCTGCATTATCTCGATTCCAGGTGTCTTATCCTGAGGGAGAACGCCACAGAACTGCATGAAGACACGATCGCGGATCAGGCCTTTCCCAAGTTTAAAGAAATCGGGGTCAGTGGAGGTCCAGGTCCCAAAGAAAGGAACATTGTAACCGACCTTATCGGCTGCTTTGAGGGCCGTGATAATCGCAGCAGGAAGGATCTGCACGAAGACGTATTCCGCTCCTTTACTTTTCAGGCGGAGCATCTCCGTAGTTAAATCGACGGTGGCTGGTGGAAATTCTTCAATGGTGACGATATTGATATTATTTTTAGCAGCATACTCCTTGCTTGGATCATGGATGGACTTCCCATAAGTGTTATTATAGGTTAGCAGACCGACCTTGGGGGCATCTTTTCCCTTATGGATGGCCTTGATATACCCCAGTACAGCCTGAGAATCTAATACATAACTTCCAAAGGGGAGATACATATAGGCAATCGGAGGCTTGAGAATTCCCTGATAAGTAGAGTAATTAATAGTGGGTATTTTATACTCCTGGATAATTGGCTTTGCCATAATCCCTGATCCCGCATCCCAGGTCGCAATCATATCCACCTTTTCTTCACAAAACTTTTTAACATACTTAACCGCTTCTGGGACTTTGTAGGCATGATCGACAACTGTTAAATCGATCTTTCTACCAGCAATTCCTCCTTTTACATCGTTGACATATTTAAAATAATCTCGATGGCCTTTGGCATGGTACTGTCCCCATGTGGAGGCGGGCCCTGTCAGATTGATGACCGCTCCAATTTTTATTGGTTGAGCCCAACCACTCACAGACAAACTGAAACAAAATATCCCTATAATAACTGCAAAAATGAATAACTTTTTCATAATTTTCCCCTCCCAAATTTTATTTGTGATAAGTTTTAACTCCTGGTAAATTTTCTGCCCAATCTTCCTTTTTTACTTTGCTCAAATCCCAGACTTGCACCTCCCTTCTCTCAGATATTAAGCAAGAAAAGAATTCAGAATGCTTTCTAAAATTTATTTTATACCTTCCAAAAATTTTTACAAGTCTAAATTCTCCCCATAAAAAGCGAATCTATTCTACATATCTAAAAAATAATTGCAAGTAAAAAAATTCACTATGTGAAAAAGTGGGTTTAAGTCACTCCCATTTTTATTGATAAGTTCATTTTGCATTAGCCTTGAGATATTTGTTGAAATCATCCCAGGGTCTTCATGGATCTTCATCTCAGGAAAGTCACCTTATTCGGAAAAAAGTATGAATCTCACAAGTACGATCGCTCCTATTCCAATCGTTATTAGCAAGACCCGCATTGGAAGTGTTGATTCCTTCTTCTCTTCCATTTTGTTCATTTCCATTCCGTCCACCAAGGCAAATTTCAACCCTTCATTTTCAGATGTGAGAGATATGGTTTTGTCCTTCGCCCTTTTTCTCTTTTCTTTTGTAGAGCCTTTCAAGAAAATCCTTAGCCAATTCCCTTCCTCCCCATCCAAAGGCAATCGCTAAGGCGAGGACAATTCCACCAAAGAAAATAGTAAAGGCAACGATGATCACCTTTTCAGCGATACCCAAATGGTAGAGGGCCATGGTCAAAGAGAGGGTAATGATGAACCATCGGACGGAGCGACTGAGGAGCTTGGCTGACTCCATCTGGGCGTTGACCGCTGCAATCAATGTGGCTTGGCCTAAAAAGATGGCAATCAAATAGCCAATCACCAAAATGATAATCGCGGCGAAAAGGTGGGGGAGGTAATTAAAGAATTGAGCAATAAAGTTTTGGGTGGCTGCCACTTCAAGGGCATTGATTCCCAAGATGAGTGTGATGAGAACAATGATCCAATAGAAGAACCGACTCAAAAGATTGGCAGGGGAATAGGCCACCCCTCCTTTGGATAGGACGTCGGTCAAACCCCATTGTTTGCTCACCCGATCAAATTGAATCGCTTTTAAGAAATGAAAAAGAAGTTTTTTAAAGATCCAGGCGATGAGAAACCCGATGATGAGAATCGTTACCATTGCCAACAGATTGGGCAAAAAGGTTATGACCTTTCCCAAGAATTTATTGAAAGAATCTGTGAGGGTAGCTTTCCAAACTTCTCCCATATCACTCACCTCCTATGGCTTTAGGCCCAACGTTCAACGAGATACGGTTTCATCTCCTCAAAGGCCTGGCAAACGGATTCGATCTCTTCTTCAACCTCCTCTGCAGAACTTTTTTGATTTTCTTTAACAAATGAGGCCATCCGACCTAAATAAAGAGGGATCATCGATTTCAATAAATGTTCACGATGGACCGATCCCTTGTGATAGGCAATGGCAAAATCATAGACAATACGAACCCATAGATCCTGAGGAAATGAGAATGCCTCATCTGACAGTCGTCTAATAGACTCGAGCCATTGGGCTGTCTCAGAGGACAATACCCTTCTCCAGATTTCCATCAGATCCTTAACACCCAATCGAAAATTTCCTATCATCCGCCCCACATTAACAGAGATCGGTTCCACTCCCACTTCATAATGGAAACCAAAAGTGGGGATGGGTTGTGATTCTTTAACCTCTTTCCAAAGATTTTCATATTTCTCCATTAAGCGATAAACAGAAGAGACGACTTGAGTAAACATCGGTCCGAGATCGGTTCCAGGATCTTTGACATCATGGATTTTAGCGCCCAGATAGGATTGACATACCTTAAATCCTTCGGCAATGGCGGTTGTGGTCATCCAGATATCGATTCCAAATCGGGCTACATCGGTTTCCCAAACCTCTTTGGTTAAATAGAAGCTCGCCAGTTTCCCAGAGAAACCAAAATCCCCTCCAATCGGCTGACGAATCCTTTTCCCGTATAAAGCCCGGGTCAATGGATAGACGATACTATTTGTAATCGTGCCATCGAATTTATGCCGGGCATAAAGCGGAGCAACATAATCAAACCCCTCTTCATAAACAGGCCTGAGAAGGAGTTCCATCCATTCTGGTGTGATCGACCGCAAATCCGAATCCACCACGGCGCATGCCTTTGAATTAAACCGTCTGGCAGCTTCAAAAATAGTACGAAAAGCGCTCCCTTTTCCAGGAATCCCATCGTAAGGAGTGACGATCTTATGGATGGGATGCACTGGGTGGGAAGTAAGAATTGTTTTAAAATCTTCAATCTGAACCTTCTTCACCTCCTCTTGAGTGCCATCCGTGGAGCCTCCGTCAGAGTTGATCAGGACTGCTTTTCCCTTTGGAAAATATTTGGCAAGACCGGCGATCACTGCCCGGACTACATGACCGATGGTTCGGGCATTGTTATAACTTGGGATCCCAATCAATATGTCGGTCTCTTTCATTTCTTCCAATTTAATCTGAAACGATTGCTCCATTCCTCCTCTCGCCTCTAAATCCAACACCCTTCTAATATTTCATTCATCCCATCCCTTCGGATTTCTCCCATCACCCTTTCCCAATCTGCCCTGAACTTTAAATATTTCAACCACCCCTCCTGCCTCTCCTTAAAAAGGAGGCTGATGTTAGCGATGCATTCACCTGCCTTCTTCCATTCTCGTTTGGCCAAATAATCCAGACCGAGAAGGAGAGAGGTCAGTATAGCTTTGGGGTAAAGGGTCCACTTCAGAAAATATCCTGGATAAGGACGGAGATCTATGTTGGATGCGACTTTCGCTTTTTCTCGCTCATAGAGAAATCGTTCAATATCCCCCTTCAGTTCATCCTGGAAGTAGACTTCATTTCTTTCAGGATGGAGGTGTTTGATTCTCAGTTCTTTGTCAAAGAAGAGGCTAAATCCCAGTTGGCCGGCATTGATGAGATAATCGGTATCCTCTCCTCTCGGGATGTAAGGGTCAAAGGGAACACTACTGAAGAGATATCGATGGAGTACGAGATTTCCGCCTAAAAGCATAGGGGAAGGAACGAGTCGGTTTTTTGAATAAAGAATTTTCCTCCACACTTGGTTCATCCACTTCGTTTTATTCCACAAAAATCTCCACCACAAACGTTGGGAAGGAAGGAGGATCGTCCCATTAGGATTGACATAAAATCCACCCTTCCCGGTCATTAACTTTCCATCCCATCTCTGGTTTAAATACTCGCAAGCAACCTTCAGATAGTTCGGGTTTTCTATAACTTCGTCATTATCAATGAAGATAGCCACATCCATTGAAAGCGCCTGCGCGAGAAGAAGACCCGTATTGCGAATCTTTGAAAATCCCTTCAAATCGATAAGAGAGTAGAAATTTTTAAAATCCCTTTGTTCTAAATATGCTCTTAAGTGTCCCAGGTGCTGGGAGGAAAAGATCAGAGTCTTCTCCAATCCAAGGATTTTTAATTCCATCCTGAGAAGCCTGTCCATCTCTATGAAAAGGACCTCTCCATCCTCAACCATTAGGTCAAAGCAAACCGGGAGGATTAGGGTGAAGTCTTGGTCTTCCAATATCTTCAGGCTTTCGATGGCCCTCTTTGCTAACCTCAGCCCCTCTAAATATGGCAGTTCCTTAGGTTCGCTTAATCTGAGATAAATAGGAATGATGATCGCTTTTTTCATGGTTCTTTGATTTTGTTTCCTTTGGCCACCAAGAATATCAACCAGTAAAAGAATTGCATGGGTTTTCCCTCCCAAACTAAATTTCTGATTCAGCGACTATTCTTAGAATGGCCTCATTCCATGCCTGAGGCCCAGTTCCTTCCACGATGGTCAAATTTTGAATCGTTGATAGTTCCTCTGGAAAAAGGCTGTCCTCCCCTTTGAAGAGAATCGGATGATCCACCGCCCGTAACATGGGAATGTCATTCACGTTATCCCCGATTCCGACGGTATAAATTGAAAAAAATTGATTCTCATATAGTTCCCTTAAAATCTCAACGGCCTTTCCTTTGTCGTTTTTACTCAGGATATGGTGAAACTTTCCTCCCCAGACATAGTTCATCCCCTTCTCTTTGATCTTTCTCTTTACGATTTCAATTTCTTTCTTTCCTCCTTCAATAATAAAGGGTTCATCGTATTCTCTCTTTTTGGCAAACTCTGCTTCTCTCAGACTCAATCCACAAAGGGAGGTGAGTTCATCCTCCGTAAGATCAGAGAATCCCTTGATCGGGATTCTTGTCTCTTTCTTAATCGAATTGAAAACTTCAACGATCTGAAGATAAAAGGTGCCTAATTCTAAAACGAAATATTCCTCTAATTCCCTGTCATAAGGAAATTGAAATGAAAAATACCCCTTAGGGATAAAGACCGCGCCTCCGTTTTCGGAAATGAATGGATGATCGTTTTCCAATTTTTTTCGATAAAGTTCGATCTCAGCTCTGGTCTTACTACTTGAAAGAACAAGGGGGATCCCCTTCTGTTTGATAACACGAAGAGCCGGTAAAGCCGGTTCAAAGGAATAGGTATCCCGATCGAGCAGTGTCCCATCCAGATCTGAAAAGATCATTATCTTACGTGTTATCGTCGTCGACTGCATTCTTCAACCTCTCTAAAAAGTCAGGGATGGCAGAAGTGACCCGGCTCCAATTAGGAATGAGAGGGATGCTGAGAGGATCTTCCATTAATGCTTTGCTGGCCAGCTCGATCCCCTTGGTAAAAGTCTCCACAGCTACTCCTTCTTCATGTCGGTCAAAATCGAGGCCGTTAATGGCTGCATCGTCATGATATTTGCTAATTGTTTCCTGAGCAGTCCTTAAATAGGTTGCCTTCAATGTCTTGAGAAGGCTTTCTGAAAGATCGATCCCTTCACTGGCTAAGTTTCTAAAGAGGTTCTTCGCGATATCGATCGACATTCTCAAAAGCCCTTTGCCGGGATCATCTGAAGAGAGTTCTTGATGTTTATGCTCATAATTCTCTGTTAAATTGACCTGACAGATCCGTCTCAAAGAGCAGTTGCGAAAAACTTCTGATAGCACCCCTACCTCCAGACCCCAATCCCATGGAATTCGATTGATTCGTGCAAGGTCTGTAATCATTGAAAATTCACCTGCCAATGGGTATCGAAAACTATCAAGATAGACTAAAAAGGGAAGGTGGCCCAAAAGCCGCTCCAAAGATCGGATCAGAGGTGTGACAAAGAGACGGGTAACCCTTCCATGCATCTTGTTTGTCACCCGGGCGTAATATCCCTTGCAGAACTCGTATCCCAAATTGGGATTCACCACCGGGTAACATAAACGGGCTAAGAACTCCCGGTCGTAACTGAGGATGTCGCAATCGTGAAGGGCGATAACGTTGCTCTTTTCACTCGCCAGGACAAAGCCAAAGGCCATCCAGGTGGAGCGCCCCTTACCATCCTCCCCGGCTGAAATATCATTCTTGTTTAAAATTTCGTAAAGAGACCGAATCCTGTCACCGTCATTCCAGATAATAGTCGTTTGTTGTGGAAGGACAGAAAAAAATTCTTTGGTGTGTTCAAACTCTCTTCTATCCGCTTTTCCCAAGGTGATAATGACTTGATTGATATATTTTACCTTTTGAATCTCTGAAACAATGGTTTTGAGGGCCTTCTCCTTCAACTCAGAATAGAGGGAAGGAAGAATGAGGGCAATCGGATTATGTCTCGAATAGAACTCCATCTCCATTTCCATCCGCTCCACATTCGCCTTTTTTAAACGATGAAGGGTCGTGATTACACCCGGTTGAAAGAAATCAGACATAAATTAACCTCCTCATCTGTACAGTAACCTTTCACTATCCTTTGTATCAAAATCCTCATCAATTCATTTCACCAAATTGGGTAAAAAGAGTGTAATCTTGGGAAAGATCATTGTTAAGGCCAACGTATTGGTAAGCGTTGACTCTAAAGAAAATTGCCTATACGATTTTGTTAAAGCTTTGGCGCTATTTACTTAAAACGGAGATAAGGATAATGATCCCAAGGATAAACACAACGACCAGCAACCATCCCCCATACATCAAAAAGTTAAAAAAGTAATTATACCATTTTTTCTTTCCTTTTTCCTCCCCTTTTTTCTCTTCTTTTTTCTCTTCCATAATATTTCCTTTTCTATGAAATTTCAAACTTAAAAAGAGCGAGGCCGTTTACAGTTGAACGGAGCCTAACGATTTCATACGACTCAAACGGGATAACTCTATGCCTTCTTCCGTTCTAAGTAGGCCTCATTTGTTTTTGTCAAATAGCCTTCAAAAAGTATTAAGTCAGGATGCTGATCAAAAGTCTCCCATCCTGTAACCACTATATTCTTCTGTTGGGCCTCTCCCGTTTTAAAGACACGGAGAAATGTCACGGGTCTTCCACCATCTAAAAATCCTTCTTTTTCCACACATCTCATCTCTTTAGAAAGAGTATCTACATCAATCTTGTGGACACTTACCAAATGACCCCACGCTCCACCATCGATTTCCTTTATGACCTTCTTTTTGAAGAACCCCATAGCCTACCTCCTTTTTTACGATTAACACCTAAAAGGCCTTTGCCTTGGCTTTCACCTCATCCATTTTCATATTGGTCCCTCTCAACCTTTATTTTTGCTTTACACATTTTCTTTCAACAATTCATAACGTTCTTATCAACTTCTTTATCCCGTCTATCTGTGGCAATTTCGGTAAATAGTGATCAACCCATTTTTTGTATTCACTGGGACATTGGTAGAAGGTGGAAAATCCTATCCATGGAATATCTGGATATTTTTTCTTTAAATTTTCGAAGTTCTCCTTGATAAAGCGCTTCTGCCTCAATTCCAAAATAATGAGGTCTGGAGTGACCCCGTTCAAGGCCGACAAAGCTTCTTCAATACTCCCTGCGGTCACGATTTGGTATCCCTCGTCTTCCAATTCTTCTTGAAGGAGAAATTTCCAGCTTTCAGAATGGTCAATGTAGAGGATTGTCTTCATGATATTACCTCCTCATCTTCTATGAATTGTTTTAATCTTTTTCCAGATGAGGTTGAAATCTCAAAGACATTTCTCGTTGGAGATCGGATTTCAAAGGCCTCTCCGCATAAACAACGGCTTAACAGGACTTTACTGAAAGTATTACGGAGAATTCTCTCTACCTCTTTGATGCTCATAATCATTTTCCCGCAAGTTGGGCATTTCACCTCATCCATCATTTCCCTCTTCTTGATCTAAGTAGCTCTTTAGCCAAGATGATGCCCCTACGTCCTGACTTCTTTACCAACTTCCCAATCTCTCTTAATGACCTTCCCTTTCGATAACTGGAAAGAGTCAACAGCATAGGCATGTTTACTCCGGTTACAACTTCAACCTTTTCATTCTCTAAAAAGGATAAGCTGAGGTTCGTCGGCGTCCCACCCAAGACATCCGTTAAAATTACGACGCCATCCCCATCATTCACTTCTTTGATTCCATTTCGAATACGATCTTTAACTTCTTTTCCCTTATCTTTTGGCCAGATAGAAACACCTCTAATTTTTTGCAAATTCCCGACGAGAAACTGAATGGATGAGATGAGAGCCTCCGCCAGCCTCCCATGTGAAACAATGAGAATTCCGACCATTCTTAACTCCTTATTTTTCTTAAAAGACCATCTCATGAACCAAAGTTCTTAGTTTATTGAAAAGAATGGGCTTCTCTAAATAGGCGGTCGCTCCTCTATCAAAGGCCTTACGACTGACCTCCTCACTTCCAAATGCGGTGATCACAATGATAGAGACCTCCGGTTGAAGTTTCTTGATTCCTGGAAGAATATCTAATCCGGTTAAACCAGGCATTCGAATGTCGGTAATGATCAGATCAAAAGGCTCCCTGGCAATCTTACGGAAAGCTTCGGAACCATTACTCACAGAATCTATCTCAAACCCATCCTCTTCAAAGAAATCTTTCAACAAAGACCTCATCTCCTCATCGTCTTCGATCACCAATATTCGTTTTTTATCATTACCCATCATTACTCTTTCTGATTTGTTCAGCTACTCTGCTTTCCCATGGCCTAATGCGATACAACAAACAGAATATGTCCGATACTGAAAATCGCATGTTTACCAAAGGTAGATTGGCAACAGTTCAAAACAAGAACTATCCATTGCCCCATATTAAGTGATCGAAATAGTGCCCCTCTGCTTAGCCCCGTGGATTGATATCAGGGACTATTCAACCTTTTCAGACAAAATCAATATCTCTCGGTTAAGAGGAGAAGGGACGTAGACCAGGTTGATTTCTATCTTTCCAAGGGCCTTTTCCTTGATAGCGTTCGCTGGGATCGTGACGTCCAAAGTCCCTTCTTCAATGCCCTCAGGCTGAAGAGCCTTCCAAAATGGATAAACCTTCACTATTTTCTCTTCAGGTTTATAAGGGATTGGCTTCCCAGCTTCATCCAAGTATTCGAGGGTAACCGCTTGGATATCCAGGATATCTTTAGATTTATTAGTGATCTTGATGTTACCCTTGAGGCTCGGCGTCTCGACGATCTCTTTGGAAGCTATGTTTACTGTCATAACAACCTTGAGGTCGCTAAGCTCCACAAGAAAAGCCTGCCCCTTAACCTCACCCTTCGGTGGAACCAAATTTTTAGTGATTTGCTCTTGTGTGGGAGCCTCCACCTTCTGCTCCTTAGCACAACCCAAAAATCCAATGGCCACACATAAAGCTATAAGTATAAAGATCTTTTTGAAATGCATACAGCGTCCTCCTTTCCTGGTTAGTGGTTAGTAGAAATATCAGGCCTTTTGATCCAGCACCTCCTTTCCTATTTTTGCCAGCTTTTAGTACATCCTTGTGAGAGGTCTTTCAAAGCTTCATAAAAAAACTTGTGAAGAAATATATGTTGAAAAAGACAAAAAATATAGATTACCTTCCAGATTGTAGCTGGAGAAACTTAAAGAAATCTCCTTTTGTGGATAGAATAAGCCAGTCCTTTTCTGATAAGGTGGTTTTGTATGTTTCCATGGTTTTAAGAAATTGATAAAAGTCTCTGGATTCATTGTTCTGGTTGTAGGCTCGGGCATAGATGGCCGTGGCTTCGGCATCGGCTTTTCCTTTAAGTTCCTGTGCCGTTCGGTACGCCTCGGATTGAATCTTTTTCAAATCCCTCTCTCTATCCCCTATAATTTTGGCCGACTCCCCCTGGCCTTCCGATCTATATTTATCGGCAATGCGCTTGCGCTCCGTGATCATGCGTTCGTATATTTTTTTCTGTACTTCCTCAACATAGTTGATTCGCTTGAAACGAAGGTCAAGTAATTCAATCCCGAGGACTTGTAGACGTGGAGAAGCCGCTTCAATAATTAACCGAGTCAGCTTTTCCCGGCCCAGTTTGATTCGGAGGCTTATCTCAGTTTCTTTAATCTCCTCCAACCCCTCACCGACCTCTAATTCTCGGTTCGTCGAACGGACAATTTCAACCAGATTGTTATTCGCAATTGCATTGCGCGTTGAACCATCTAAGATATCGTCCAATCTCGTCTGAGCTCCCCGTTCATCCCGCACTCTCTGAAAAAATAAAAGAGGATCGACGATCCGCCAGCGCGCATAACTATCCACCCAGATAAACCTTTTATCTTTGGTGGGGATCTGATTGGGATCACCATCCCATGCCAAAAATCGCTTATCAAAAAAATGGACTTTTTGAATAATGGGAGTTTTAAAATGAAACCCCGGTTCTACAATGGGATCGCCCACGGGTTTTCCAAACTGGGTAATAATGGCCTGCTCCGTTTCATCCACAATAAAAGTGGCGGAGAAGAGAACGATAAGCCCCAAAATAACGATTGCCCCAATGATCATGGATGTCGGTTTATTCATTTTTCTTGCCCTCCTTGCTGATGCCCTCCTTGCTGAATTGAAATAAGGGTAAAATACCAGTGGCTTCTTTATCTGTAATTAACTTCCTTCCCACTCTTGGGAGTACGTCGTTCATCGTCTCAAGGTAGATTCTTTGTCGGGTGACTTCAGGAGCCCTCAAATATTCCTTGAAGATCGAATTAAACCTGGCTGCTTCACCGCGGGACTGATTCACTCTCTCTACGGCGTATCCCCTGGCCTCTTCAATGATTCTCAATGCATCCCCCCGGGCTTTGGGAATCACCTTGTTATATTCAGACCGGGCTTGATTAATCAACTTTTCTCGCTCCTGCTGTGCTTCATTCACCTCGTTGAAAGCCGGCTTCACAGCATCTGGGGGATTGACATCCTGTAGAACAACTTGATCTACTTTGATCCCGGTCTCATATTGGTCACACAACTCCTGGAGTTTGGTGGTGACCGTATTGGCTATCTCTACCCGGCCAATCGTTAAGACTTCACTTACAGAACGATCACCCACCACTTCTCGCATCAAGGCTTCATTCATATCCCGAAAGGTCGATATCGCATTGCGTACCTTAAATAAGAATTTGTAGGGATCCGAAATCCTGAATTGGACGATCCACTCTACTTCGCCAGCATTCAGATCGCCTGTCAACATCAGTGATTCCTTTTGATAGGCTCGTCCGGCATACTCTGTCCTGACTCCCGCTGTCTTGGTTCGAAACCCAAACTCTTCCTTTAACTGTCGCTCAACAGGAACCTTTTTAACCGTTTCGATGCCGAAGGGTAACTTAAAATTTAACCCGGGAGAAACCACCCGTGTGTATTTCCCAAAGCGCTGAATCACCCCAATCTCCTCAGGATTCACAGTGAAAACAGATGAAACCAAGAAAATAATTAATATGACTCCAATGATGACCCAGCGAATGGTTCTCAAGGAAATATTTGGAAATCGGAATTTGCTGAAATCAAATTGATAATCTTCATTCATAAAATGTTCCTCCCTTGTAAGAAAAACAGAAGACCAGGTTGTATTTGTCTAGACAAAAAGTCTTACCCATATCTTTTTCTACCTCTTCGTCCTTCGGAGGCTAATCCCTTGACCCGCTCTCATCAATCTGCCCCTCGCATCAAACGCTCTCGATCCTCCCATGCCCTAACCATTGAAAGACCGCTATAACCCCGTTGCCCACCTCCTCCAAAATTATCATCTCTCCAGGGCATGTTTTCCCCTTTCAAATTGAAATATATATTCAGGATGAGCAAAAAGAATGCCGAAGGCATTTAAATAACTTTATTAATTATTTCAATTAATTAGGATTTTTTATAAAAAATCTAAAGGGGTCAATTAGGGGAATAAAGAAACAGGCTGTGGCAATATGCTACAAACTCAGGTGAATCTCTATATGGATGATTGGCTACACCCCAACCGATCTTAAAAAAGACTCGATGATCGCTCTGGCCTCTTCCTGGATTAGGGTAAGGTGTTCTTTGCTCTTAAGACTTTCCGCATAAAACTTGTATACCTCTTCCGTGCCGGAAGGCCGGACAGCGAACCACCCATTTTGGGTAACAACCTTAATGCCACCCAATGGAGCATTATTTCCAGGGGCTTCGATCAGCTTGGCCAGAATGATCTCCCCTGCTAAAGTGGATTCGGTTATTTTATTTGGAGAAAGTTTGCTAAGAACTTCCTTCTGCTCTGGAGTAGCTGGGGCGTCGATTCTTTCATAAATCGGATTGCCGAACATCTCTATGAGGTTTTGATACTGCACACCAGGATCACTACCGGTTCTTGCTATCATCTCTGCTGCGAGGAGATTCAGAATGAATCCATCTTTATCTGTGGTCCACACGGTTCCATCCTTCCGTAAAAAGGAAGCTCCTGCACTTTCTTCTCCTGCAAATCCAAGGGTGCCGTTCATGAAACCATTGACAAACCACTTGAATCCAACAGGGACTTCGAACAGTTTTCTCCCCATATCGTCCGCTATCCGATCGATCATACTGCTGGTCACCAGAGTCTTTCCAATGGCCGCATCCTTACCCCAGCAAGGCCGATTGTGAAACAGATACCAGATAGCCACGGACAGATAATGGTTGGGGTTCATCAGACCTGCACGGGGGGTGACGATCCCATGGCGATCACCGTGAGGATCGTTTCCAAAGGCGATATCGTATCTGTCCTTTAATCCAATCAGCCTTGCCATGGCATAGGAGGAAGAACAGTCCATACGTATTCTTCCGTCATGGTCAATGGTCATGAAGCTGAATGTGGGATCAACAATAGAGTTGACTACATCGAGGTCTAACTCATACCTCTGGGCTATGGGTTCCCAGAATGGTAGGGTGGAGCCTCCCATTGGATCTACTCCAATACGCACACCGGACGATCGGATGACTTCAAGGTCTATGACATTTTTAAGATCCTCGACATAAGAGGTCATGTAGTCATATTGGCGTAGGTGGCCTGTTTTGATAACCTTTTCGTAGGGAATCTTTCGTATTTCTTTAAGACCGGATTCTAAAATGGTATTGGCCTGGTCCTCTATCCATCGTGTCATGCTGGTGTCCGCAGGACCACCGTGAGGCGGATTATATTTCAACCCTCCGTCATCGGGAGGGTTGTGGGAGGGGGTAATGACCATACCATCTGACAAACCAACCTTTCTCCCTCGGTTGTAGACGAGAATGGCGTGAGAGATCACTGGGGTAGGAGTGACATTTAGATTTTTGTGAACCATGACGTTGACCTCATTTCCTGCCAAAACCTCGACAGCCGTCATATGGCTTGGTTCTGAAAGGGCATGGGTGTCCATTCCGAGGAAGAGAGGGCCATTGATCCCATTTGTCCTTCTGTAGTCGCAAATGGCCTGCGTGATCGCCAGGACATGATCCTCGTTAAAACTCTTCTTAAAAGATGAACCTCTGTGCCCGGATGTTCCGAAGACCACCCTTTCCGTAAGATTTTTGGGGTCAGGATGATTTAGATAGTACGCGGTCACCAACCGGGGAACATTGATTAGCATTTCTCTTGGAGCGGGTTGACCTGCCAGGGGATGGAGTGTCATTACTTTCTGACTCCTACATTGTTCAGTGAAAGGGTTCCACTCCAACCAGTGACTCATAGTCTTCGATCTGGTTGATTCTCTGTTTCTTCACGGCCTCTCCTTTTGGTTAGTCAGGAAAATGATAAGCAGTTTTGATGAACAATATGATGACTTCTAAAATAATATTACCATAAAGTTCCTGCAGTTCCTACGAAGTGTTTTCCTGATGTCCTGCCTGAGTCAAGGCCATTTTATTGACTATTTTATCATTTAATGTTTCAATAAAAAAATATTATTATTGATTTTGAGGAAGGGATGAATAGTGATTTCCATTGAGTACATTTTCGTCGTAGCCTCCGTTCTCCTGCTGGTGAGCATCATCGCTATTAATACATTAAACCGAATGGGAGGTCCCACACTTCTGTTTTTTCTTCTCAGTGGAATGCTCGCGGGTTCGGATGATCCGGGAGGCATCTACTTCGACGACCCCTGGGTGGCTCAATCTCCCGGCGTATTAAAAAACTCTCTCATCCGCCTGACATTTTTACAGCAATCGCATAAAATGAGTTTATACCATTTTACCTTGGGGAATAGATGCAAGACGGATTAGGATTTCTTGTCAATTTATCGGTGAGTTTGGTTCTGGCCCTCGTGCTGGGCCTTCTTACTCAGCGGCTCCGCCTTTCGCCGATCATCGGATATTTGCTGGCGGGAATTGCTCTCGGCCCCCGCACTCCCGGTTTTGTCGCCGACCCCAAAATGGCTCATGACTTTGCCGAGGTTGGCGTTATTCTCTTAATGTTCGGGGTTGGACTACATTTTAATTTCAATGACCTCCTTGCCGTCAGGAGAATCGCAATACCAGGATGCGTTGGTCAGATCTTGGTGGCTTCGGCACTGGGCACAATAGTTGCGCTTTCATTTGGTATGGGTGTGGGAGAAGGCATCGTGCTCGGGATCGCAATATCCGTGGCTAGTACAGTTGTCCTAATTCGTGTCCTCGCTGACAACGATCTGCTTCAGACCAACCAGGGCCGTATCGCAGTCGGATGGCTTATCCTGGAGGACATTTTCACGGTCTTTGTCTTAGTGGCCCTGCCTGGTATGGGCAGTATTTGGGGAAAATCCGAGGGAGGCGGGGAGGGCCTGTTCATTACATTTGCTTGGGCAATAGTTAAATTTGCGGGATTGACCCTACTCGTGGTTATTGTTGGGCGAAAGGCAATTCCGAGGCTTCTGAACCTTGTGGCACGCACCCGGTCGCGAGAGCTCTTCACGCTTACTATCCTCAGTTTAGCACTGGCGATCGCAACAGGATCGGCGGCTTTATTCGGTGTGTCAATGGCATTGGGTGCATTTCTCGCGGGCATTGTCGTCGGGCAAACGGAAGTAAGCCATCAAGCGGCTGCTGATGCTCTTCCGATGAGGGACGCCTTCGCCGTCCTTTTCTTTGTATCTGTCGGGATGCTCTTTGACCCGCAAGCCATTATCAAGGAACCCCGGTTCCTCTTTGGACTTCTTGGAATAGTCATTCTTGCAAAGCCTCTAACGGCGTTTCTTATCATCTGGTTCCTTCGTTACTCGGTGCGGACAGCGATCACTGTCGCCTTAGCACTGGCTCAAATCGGCGAGTTCTCCTTTCTGCTGGCGAATGAAGCGATGGGACTCGGCCTCCTATCGGCAGATGGACAAAGCCTTCTGGTTGCCTGCGCACTGATCTCGATTGCCGCGAACCCCCTTTTATTCCGTACCATCACTCCCCTTGAGCAGTGGCTCCGCAGTAAGGAACGAATCTGGCGCATTCTCAGCCAGCGGTCAAACTATGAAGGGGTGATGTTAAATAAAGAAGAGCAGTTGCGATTATCCGAACGCGGCCAGGAGCTTGGAATCAAGACGAGAGCCGTGATTGTGGGTTATGGCCCAGTGGGACAGACTGCGTTCCGCATCCTTAAGGATTTTGATATTCCCGTGGTGATCATTGATCTGAATCTCGACACGGTCCGGAACCTGATAGAGTCGGGTCAGGCTGCTATTTACGGCGACGCCAGCCGGCGCGACATCTTGAATGCAGCGGGGGTACAGGAAGCCGACTACCTCTTGGTCACCATTCCTGATATACTTACGCGTACGGCGGTGATCGTGACAGCCAGGGAACTAAACCCCGAGCTACATGTCTTTACCCGAGCCCGATACCTCCAAGAACGAGTCTGGTTAGAGGAAATGGGGGCTACAGACATTTCCACCGAGGAAGCCGAAACAGCAATAGGTTTGGCCATTCTGCTTTTACGGGAGATTGGTGCGGACGGCGATCGGATTCAGAAAGAGATCCAAGACATCCGTCGAGAGCTTGGGATGCGCAGACGGGATGGCCAAATCACCCAAGCGTGATGATTTCTTTTTTACAAACGGGTCTGCGATCTATCCTCCCTCCCCTCATCGGAGGTGGGGTGGCTTTGATTTGCTTGGAGTGGCGAGAAGATGGGATTAAGGTTGATTTCAACAGCGTGGGGCATTTCATAACGCCACCCGGAAGCTACATACACAATGAGCGAGAGGACCGCTACAAAAAAAGATGATGAAGACGTCGATCAGCCCAAACCGAACGGATACTATGGGAAATGCAGGTACTATTCTTTGCGTAGAGCAAATATAACACGTTTCAGAAACAGGAGCAGTAATGGCTTATTACGTTAAAGATTTCTTTTTGCATCGCTCAAGGGTTTTGTTCACCTCTGAGATATTTCATCGCTTCAGGAATAAAGGATTGAGTCTACCTGATCCGGGTATCGGGAGCAGGATGGGCCGATAGAAATTCGGGTGGACTGGCCTTTTTCCCTTCATGCTATTTCCCCTTGATCTGCACATATCGGGCAATGCCGTTTCTTGTAATCAATCCTATGATCCTATCCTTTTCGGTCACCGCAATCCGTCCTTTATCTTCTTTGATCATCGATTCAAGGGCCTTTATGGCATCGGCATCAGGAGAGATCTCCCACCTTTTTTCATGAGGGATGTATGCCTCCGAGACCTTCACTTTTCCCCAATTCTCTCTCGGAACATCTTTAACTTCTTTCAGGGTGAGGATGCCGAGAAATTTACCATCATCGATTACAGGGAAGCCACCATACCCATATCTGAGAAAATACTCGTCCACCGCCTTATCGAGAGAAATCGATGGATCGATTGTTTGCATCTCTCTCACCATGATCTCTTTGACCTTAATGCCCGAAAGGATCTCCTGAAGCGTGGATTGTTGATAACTTGCCTGTGCTGCGCTATAAAGAAACCATCCAATAAGCATCAGCCAAAGTCCTCCTGGGCCGCCTGTAAAAATTGAGAACAGTCCGAAGAAGATAAAAAACAGGGCGATCATTCGTCCAACGCTGGACGCCTTTTGAGTCGCATAGAAATAATCCCTTTTCCTTCGCCATATAACCGATCTTAATACCCTCCCTCCATCCATCGGAAAACCAGGGATGAGATTGAACACGCCAATAATAAAATTGATTTGTGCAAGATAGGCGAATAGGGCTCTGGTTCCTCCCGCCATATTCATCGCCAGCAAGAAAAAAAGGCCGGATAGGAAAAAGCTCGAGACGGGTCCGGCAATCGCAATCCAGAATTCTGCTTTCGGATGCGGGGGTTCTCCTTTCATCTGGGCAACGCCTCCAAAGATAAAGAGCGTAATGCTTTCGATGGTAAGCCTGTATTTCTGGGCTACATAGGAATGGGCGAGTTCATGAAATGCGACGGACGCGAAGAGGAACAATGCCGCCAAGACTCCGTTGATCCAGTAAGAAACGAAGGGAAGATCAGGTGTCACCTGAGGAAAATAACGAGAAGATAACAACCAGGTGAGGAGACCGAAGACGATCAACCACGAAAAATGAATTCGTATGGGGATTCCCATGATGGTGCCAATTTTCCACGCTCCCTTAAGTGATGAACTGTTCATATTTCGTTCTCCTTTTTTGGACTTTTAAATCCTTGGACTATCGCCACGGCCCTCATTGTTTTAACTCTCTTTACCGTTTCAACCTTTTCTTTGGTTATATTCACGATCGGTAAGGCAATTCGACAATAACCTCCGTACCGAGGCCTGGTCAACTTTTACATGAAGTATGTGATCCACAGTGCCATAACGACAATACCGACAATCTCCCTGATTTTAAAGGAAATAAGCTTTCAAGACATATTCCTGGATCATTCGGTGGGTGTTAAAAAACGAACCGTTGAGCGCAATGCAATGCCGCATGACGTCCACAAAACGATCTCGATCCCGGTAGAAGAGAGGAAGAATAATCCGCTCCAATTTGTTGTAAATAGATGAAGCATCTTTTGACCAATTGTTGCTTTCTTCGGTATCTCGTCTGGTCTCTCCGATGGACCATCCCGTCACTCCCTCGATGTGCCCCTCGACCCACCATCCATCGAGAACACTGAAGCTTGGGACACCGTTGAGAGCAGCTTTCATTCCGCTTGTTCCGGAAGCCTCCATGGGGGGTTGAGGTGTATTCAGCCAAAGGTCAACTCCTGCGGTTATCATTTTTCCAAGGTCTATGTCGTAATTTTCAAGGTAAGCTAATTTGATATTGGGTTTTAGCAGTTCTTGGGCCTGGAAGATTCGTTTGATCAGCTCTTTACCGCCTCGATCTTGAGGATGGGATTTCCCGGCATAGATGACCTGGAAAGAACCAGCCCTTGAAGAAATATTTTTGAGACGCTCAATGTCCGTAAAGAACAGATCCCCTCTTTTATAGGTCGTGGCACGTCTCGCAAAGCCTATCGTCAAGACATCGGCATCCATTTCACGACCGGTATCGCGGTTCACCCGGTCGATCAAGCGCCTTTTCACCTTCTGATGAGCGCTCCATATCTCGTCCTTCGGGATACCCAGGGCATACCGAAAGCTGAAATTGTCCTGCCTCCATTCGGGAATATAGCGATTAAAAAGTTTTTGGAAGGGTCCGGACACCCAGGTGGCTGCATGAACTCCATTGGTGATCGCGTCAACGGTGTAACCTGCAAACATCAGCCTTGAAACCTCTCCGTGTCTCTTAGCAACCCCATTGATGTAGCGACTTAGATTAAGAGCCAAGTAAGTCATATTCAAAAGACCCTCACAACAAAAAACATCTCTCATTTCAAGAATAACTTCACGATATTCGAGAACACGATTCACCAAATCTAAGGGAAATTGATCGTGTCCGGCAGGAACAGGAGTATGGGTGGTGAAGACGCATTTCTCTCTGACCTTTTCAATATCTTCATGATGAATCCGTTTTCTACCGGCTTTCTTCGCCTCTTCCTCCAAAAGCTCCAGGGTGAGAAGGCTTGAATGTCCTTCATTCATATGAAATCGTTCGATACAGTCGTATCCAAGCACCCGAAGCATTCGGACGCCACCGATCCCGAGAATCACTTCCTGACACAGTCGATAATGCGAATCGCCCCCGTAAAGAAAATGGGTGAGTGTTCTGTCCCATTCGGAGTTTTCCGGGAGATCGGCATCCAAAAAATAAACGGGTACCTTAAATCCCCCAATCCCCTTAACCTCATATTTCCAAGAACGGAGTTGAACTGTTCTTCCTTCGATCATTACTGAGGTTTTCGGTAACATCTCTTTCAAAAAATCCTCGATGATCCATTCTGCTGGTTCCTCTTTTTGCCATCCTCTTGCATCGAGCCTTTGATGAAAGTAACCCTTTCTATGGAGAAGCGTGACCGCGACCATCGGTACCTTGAGATCCGCTGCAGAACGAATCGTATCTCCTGCGAGAACGCCAAGGCCACCACTGTATGTAGGCATAGCCGGTTCAACACCCACCTCCATCGAAAAATAAGCGACAGTTCGTTTTTCGTTCATGGCCTTTTCCACCTTATATACTATGGCTCAACGATGGTATGTGCATCGAACTAAAATAATACCCCTTCAGGAGAGGCTCTTCCGTTCAATGCAGCAAGCTCCTCAGAGGCGAGTAGGTCTTCCTGGAGCATGCCCAGCACACGGGTGACCTCCAGAAGGATGTAGGCCCAGGTGCATCGATTGACAAAAAGCATCCCCGGAACGCTCAAGGTCCCGCCCTGATTTATAAACCCGAGTGCGCCAGTCTGATAAAAACCAGTGTGAAGGGGCTGTAATATTCCAAGCAGAACCTCCGGTCGTGTATGTGTCACAAAAATGCGGGCTGGTGTAGAACTCGGATAGAGTTCGGCCTGCAATTGGGCCGGAGCCATATGAACCTCCTCACGGTCACTTCGAGGAGTACGAAACCTTCCTGGCTCGAGCATATAGATAACGGAGTGCGGAACATTCCGTTCCTTCAAACGTGCGGAGGCCTTAAGCACCTCTTCCAATTGATAGGCCCCCATAGCAGTCAGGATGACTCGTTGCCGCCCCGGATCATGGCAAGTCCAATCCAGGCGAAGGGCACCGCTGTTGAGCAGATGAGTCGCTTCATCAAGGGTGAACAGGTCCGGTATCACATCTATCTTGGGAACCACCAGCGTCCAAATCTGCCCATGAGTCTGGTAAAGGTGATGCATCACAACCGAGGCGGTATTGTAATCAGGAACGAACAAGACCCGTGATACGTCCGAAGGTTCTCCTAACATCGCCTCCGCCATGGAGGGGTCCTGATGCGACCGCTCATTCTTGGCATTCTCCCAGGTATGAGACGTGAGGACAAGAGGGATGGAAAGCCATCCCTGCCTGCGTCCTGCCTCATTACAATGATCTGCAAAAATGATCTCCTGCCGAACAACGCCGTGCATCTTCGTTCCAAAGGCTTCGTAGGTGTGGATGAAGTTGATGCCTCCTTTATTGGCCAGGGCGGCAGAGGCCACTGCCTCCTCATTCAGAGCCGTTATGACGGCGCCTTGAATGTCCTCAGGGATGCCGGGCTCCGGATCTGTTACACGAAATTTTAAATTCTCAAGCGTCCGGATCATCCGGTTCGAGCGCATCTCGTCTGGATTTCCAATCCTGGGACGAAGGTGAGGATTCCCCTGGACCGCCGCGAGGAACATCGCATCGACTGCGAACATGGGAGAGGTTCTCGTCCAGGCGGAAGGGTTATGCCGGTTTTCGGGAACGGGTCTCAAGACGGGCGGCGGAATTTGATTCAGTTTCACCTCCCGTTTTGTCAGGGGATTATCCCGTTCTCGAGGGCGGCCTGAGAGCTGATTACGTTGGAACCTGCTGATAGAATCTTTAAGTTCCGCAAACGGCACCCAAAGACGCCGGGCGCTCTCGTTAAACCGCTCGGCTGCCAAAGGATCAATGTGAGGATTCGACATGAGCGGAAGGTTGTGGGCAAGATTGGTACCCTCTCCATAGAATCCGGCTCCTTTGGGGGCCAGAGCAATTCCATAAGGAAGGGGCACAGGGTAAGAAGATCCCCGTGACTGAATTGCCCGGGCTGCCGCCTCCAGCCGGCACTCCATCTCAAAGATTGCCCAGACAAAGGCTGCCGGATCTCTTCCATCAAAGACGATGGGGTCGAAGTTATTTAGCTTCAGGTGATCGACAAACCGGTCCGCTCCACCCTGCTGGGACATCGTCGTCCTCTGGTCGATTCGGCGGCCATTCTTGATCATAATAGGGGTTACCAGACCGCAGTCTTCAGCCCGCCACCAGCGAGGAATCCAGTCACTCCCCCGCTGCTCTTCAAAGGCGCCGTCACTGAGGAAGGCAACCAGCCGTTCTCCTGGAAGAGGCATATGCACGTACTGGAGTTCTGTAAACCCAAGGTATCCACCCTCGGCCAACCCTCCTGAAGTGTGGGCATTCACATGACTGCCAAGGGGCGAGTCCTGTTTGCCGTCTCTTCTAAGTTTGTAAGAATAGAAGTCCCGGACATAACGGGTAAGTCCTTCCTCTGTGAGAGAGTACCGTTCCGCGTGCTTAGGAGTCATATTGTTCAGAAGAAGGTTGATCGTATCGATTGCGGCCACACAGTGGCCCTGCCCCATGATCCAGGATCGGGTGTGACCTGTAATGGCATTGACGGCCATATATCCGGCATAGGCTGGTACCATATTGAGGGCACCGCCGGTATGTCCTTCAGGGATGGGTTTAAAATTCTCGGGGGTGAGTTCCCTACCATCGAGATAGACGTTCCGGGCATAGGTCTCATGGACTACCAGCCACATGGAAGCACTCGTCACTCGATCCAAAGCGTGCAGCAAATCAAAGAATGGAATCCCATCTCCCTGGATACCACGGGAGGCCAAAAGTTCCGCCATGGCAAAGACCCGGGCCTGCGTCTCCACGCTGTGATCGATAGGACCGTAACCCTTTGCCCAGCGGTCTGCAGAAGGATTCCTCTTCCGGTAGAGCGTCACCCACTCTTCTTCACGTATGTTTCCAACTTTTTCACGGTGGGACATCTTTGCCTCCTGATCTCCAAAGTTATCTTTTCATCCATTTCACGTGCAGTATTGATGAGGTTTTAAACACAGGCTGAAGCCTGCGGCTACAAAAAATGTGGTCCTATCTTTTTTTCTGGTCCTGCAAACACCGAAGTGTATCCCGGGCGATCATCACTGCCTCGTCGACAGGAATTACGTAAATTTGTATTTTTGCATTGTCTGTGCTGATTTTCCCTTCTATTCCAATCATCGTGTTGTTTCGATTCTCATCAATGGCCATTCCACACCATTGCATTCCCGCACAGATGCGACTTCTGACCTGGGGTGAATTCTCTCCAATGCCTCCGCCGAAGATCACGGCCTCTGCTCCGTCCAGAACAGCGAGATAGGCTCCAATCTGTTTTTTGATTCTGTAACAGAACATCTCGATGGCGAGGGCCGCATCGGTATCTCCCTGAGACTCCCTTTCCAGTAGCTCCCTCATGTCCTGAGAATATCCGGAAACCCCCAGAAGTCCTGACTCCGTATTGAGCAAGACCTCTGCCTCGGGGAGGGTTATGCCTTCACGTTGAGCCAAGAACCCTGGAAGATGCGGATCGACATCACCGGACCTTGTCCCCATCATCAATCCCTCGAGAGGAGTAAGCCCCATCGATGTATCGATGGAATGTCCCCTCTGTACTGCCGTGGCTGAACAGCCACTTCCCAGTTGGAGTGTAATGATCCTTGTCTTTTCCATAGGGGTGGAGGTCATGACCGCGTATCGTTCAACCATGTATCGATGGGCTATCCCATGAAATCCATATCGCCAGATATGATGCTTCTTACTAAGTTCAACAGGGATGGGATAGGTAGAGGCTCGCTCAGGCATGTCCGAATGAAAGGTGGTATCGAAAACGGCTACCATCGGAATCGCAGAGCCAAGCATACCTTTTGCCGCACGGATCGCTTCGATGGAAGGATGATTGTGTAAAAGCGCCAGGTTGCTGATCGCTTCAATGGCCTCCAATACCCGATCATCGATCAGGGTGGGTTCCAAAAAGTGAGGTCCGCCGTGGACGACCCGATAACCCACCCCATCAATCCCATTCGTTTCCAAATACCCAAGAGTCCCCAGCCAATCAAGGGCTCGGCGGGTTGCACTCCCATGATCAGTCACTTTGACCCTCTCCTGCAGGTGTTGACCCTTCTCGTCGGCGAATTTGAGCATCGCTCTCTCCCCGATCCTTTCAATGATGCCACGGGCCCATCGCTGTTCCTGTCCCAGAGGAGTTTCCTGATGCATCCCGATGACCTGAAACTTCAGTGTCGAGCTACCACAGTTGAAGACAAGAACCTTCATTGACCCTCCTTAACGATCCGAAGGGGTGGGGCCTGACCCTGCTTGCCTTGTCCCATATAGAGGGTGACATGGGGAAATGGGATTTCGATATTTCTCTCATCGAATTTCTTCTTAAGGCGACGATTGAATTCCCGACCTACCCGCCATTGTTTGATGGGCACGGTGGTGGTACGTGCCTTGACGATGACCGCCGAATCGGCAAATTGATCCAGACCCAATATTTCTATCGGCTCCAAAATGTCATCTTTATAATCCGGATCGTTGCGGAGTTCCTCATCGACCTCTTTGATCACGCCGATGACCTCATCCACATTCTCCCGATAAGCTACACCGATATCAAAAACATATCGGGAGTAGTCTTTGGTCATATTCGTCACCACATCGATGTGACCGTTTGGCACATAGTGCACATTCCCTGCCAGATCGCGGAGAATAGTCGTTTTCAAGTTTATCTTTTCAACCAATCCTCCTTTGCCGGCGATTTGAACGACATCCCCCACCCGGATTTGATCTTCCAATAAGATAAAGAATCCGCTGATCACGTCTTTGACGAGACTTTGGGCACCAAAGCCCACAGCGAGGCCAGCTATTCCTGCTGCAGCGAGAAGAGGGCCGATCTCAATTCCAAACTCCTTCAACACCATCATCATCCCAACAAGAAGAATGGTAATGACCGAAACGTACCGAATAATAGAAGCAAGAGTCTGTGTTCGCTTCTGAAATTCCGGATCCTCTTTTTGTCGGACAATAAAGTCAACAAGTCGTTTGGAAAGCACTTTCGCCGCTTTGAGAGCGATCAGGGTCAGGATCAAGACCAAAGCGATGTGCAAGCCACTTGATAAACACCAGTTGATCAGTTTTTGAAGATAAGCATTCATCTCCATGCCTCTTCCTCCTCCTATTTTATATAGCTATGATTCTCTTGCCCGAAACCTTTTCTTATGTCTCCGGATTGCCTTATCGACCTCAACGGCAACCACCACCGTAAGGGCGATAAGTACGATCTGGACCCAATCCGCTCCATTCAGGGGCTCTGTTCTGAAAACCCATTGGAGGGCAGGGACATAGACCACGGCGATCTGGGCAAGAAAAGCAGCCACCATGCTGTAGAAGAGAAATGGGTTGCTGAAAGGGTTTATCCTGAAGACAGACTGAAGTTCGGAACGAGAATTCCACGCCTGGAAGAACTGAAACAGAACCATCGTGGTCACGGCGATGGTCCTTGCCCGTTCGAGGGAGAGACCGTCTTCAAGGGCTGAAACAAAATTGAAGATCACCCCTGCAGAAATGATCAGTCCCACCAGGAGGCTTCTCTCATACATCAGTCTCGACATGATTCCCTCTCTCAGCTTTCTCGGTCTCCGTTTGATCACGTCTTTTTCTCCTGGCTCAAAGGCCAGGGCCACATCCTGAAGTCCATTGGTCACAAGATTGATCCAGAGAAGCTGGGCAGCGACGTAGGGGATTGGGATATCCAGGGCCATGGCAATAAGAATGGAGACAATAGCAGCGAAACCCGTTGGAATGAGGAAAAGGGTTACTTTTCTAATGTTATCAAATACCACACGGCCCTCTCCGACTGCATGAAAGATGCTTGCAAAGTTGTCATCGGTGATCACCATATCGGCGGCTTCCCTTGCCACATCGGTGCCGGTCTTTCCCATTGCAACACCGATATGGGCAGCCTTGAGAGCCGGGGCGTCGTTCACTCCGTCTCCAGTCACCGCAACGACCTCCCCATGTTTCATAACCTGTTGGACGATCCTCAATTTGTGTTGTGGGGAGACTCTCGCAAAGACAGAAACCTCGTTCACCTTTGTGAGTAGGTCTTCGTCACTCATGGTCTCGAGTTCTCTGCCTGTCAAAACCTGAGAATCCGTTCGGGTAATTCCCATCATCTTTCCAATGGCATTGGCTGTCACGGCATGATCTCCCGTGATCATGGCTACTCGGATGCCTGCTTCATGGCAGCCTTTGACTGCGTCAATGGCCTCGGGTCTGGGAGGATCGATCATTCCCTGCATCCCCGCCAGAATAAAGTCCGTCCCGAGGTTGTCATGGGTCAGTTCCCCGAAGTCGGCCGGCACCTCTTTATAGGCCATGCCGAGGACTCTCATCCCATCCTCTGCAAAATGCTCCGCGGTCTTGAGAGTCTTCTCTTTATCGGCTGGGGGGCCATCGGTGGATTGGCTGCACATGTCGACGATCTTTTCAGGAGCCCCTTTTGTGAAGATGAATTTCCTGCCGTCATGCTGGTGCAGCGTGGCCATGAATCCCCGCTCAGACTCAAAGGGAATGATCGATCTCTGAGGATAGCGACTCTTTTCTTCTTCTGGATTAAGACCTGCCTTCATGGCGGAAACAACGAGTGCGCCTTCCGTAGGATCGCCGTCCACTCTGA
>PEUO01000118.1 GCA_002780715.1 Deltaproteobacteria bacterium CG03_land_8_20_14_0_80_45_14 | reverse complement strand
AACGGTCTTATTCGCCATAGGGTGCTTTGCTCTTCAGTACTAAGTTGTATATGTTATGGTACAGGGCGGGCATCGTTGCCCTTACCGTAACCGGAAGATTCTATTTTCTTAATAAATGGTATGGAAGGATACCGTCTTAATCCATTGCTCTCTCAGGAACAGATTGCTTCCATCGTCCAAGGCTTGGCGAATCAAATCTCGAAGGATTATACTGGAAGAGAATTGGTGTTGGTCTGTATCCTGAAAGGGGCTTTCATGTTTCTCTCCGATCTGATCCGTCACCTCCAGATCCCAGTCCAAGTTGATTTTGTTCGGGTAGCCAGTTATGGGTCTGGGATGAAAACCTCTGGAAAAACTGAGATGACCAAAGACATCGAAATTCCTATTGAGAAAAAGGATGTCCTTATCATTGAAGATATCATTGACAGTGGCCGAACACTCCAGTTCCTAAAAGACCGGCTGGCGCTTTTAAATCCCTGCTCTATCAAGGTTTGTGCCCTATTAGATAAGAAAGCCCGTAGAGAGGTGGAAATGGAGGCGGATTATCTTGGAATCGAAGTGGATGACCTTTTTATCGTAGGTTACGGGATTGACTTCAACGAAAAATTTCGCCACTTACCTGAAATTTATTATGTTACTCCCATCGATCACGCAAAGGAATAGAAGATGGAAGGTTATCCTCGCCCTCCTTTTCTTGCTCTTCTTGCAAAGCCCTTCCTTCGGCCAGCCCCAGCCCGATGATACGGGTCTCTTCAGAGAAGGAGAGATCCTCCTTTCAAAAGGTGAAACGGAAAAAGCACTTTGGCGCTTTAAAAGGTTGACTGCCGAATTTCCAAAAAGTCCTCTCTTCAATGAAGCAAAATTCAGGATGGGGATCTGTTATACCCAACTCAAAAGACCTCAAGATGCCATTCGTATTCTGAACGAACTCCTCCCCACTTTCCTTTCCCCGTCCAGAATGGCACAGGTTTTTAGTCTGCTCGGGGACAGCCACCTCGAATTAAAGGATCGGCTCACTGCTCTCCATTGGTATGGAAAGGGTCTTCTCATTCCCGGTCAACCCAACGAGGAGCTAAAGAAGAGGGTAAAATCCATCATGGATGCCCCCGAGACTGAAGAGGAATTAAAATCCATCGAATCTCTCTACCGAGGGGCTTATGCAGGAGGTTATGCCAAATTGAAATTGGCCCAAGCGGCCAAGCGCCAAGGAAATGACACTCTGGCAAAAAGATTTCTAACGGAATTGGAAAAAGAATATCGAGGCATGGACTATATGCCCCAAGCCAAAGAGCTCTCGGAGACGATCCCTCTTTCCACCAGATCTAAATATACAGTGGGGGTTATCCTCCCTTTAAGTGGGATCCATCGTCCCTTTGGAGAAAGAGCCCTTCAGGGGATTCAATGCGCCATAAAAGAAGCGGACTCGCCCTTGATCTCATTGGCCATCCGTGATTCTAAGGGGAGCCCATGGGAGGCAGAAAAAGCGGTTGAGGAGTTGGTGAACAAAGAAAAAGTAATTGCCATTCTTGGCCCGCTTCTCAGTATTAATATTGATAGGGCGGCAAAAAAAGCCCGACAATTAAAAACCCCCCTTCTCACCTTTTCCCAAAAGGAGCTCCCTTCCAGCAAAGGGGATTTCGTCTTTCAAAATTCCCTCACCCCCTCAGAGCAGATTCAGACTCTTGTTGACTTTGCCATCAATGAATTGGACCTTCGCACCTTCGCCGTCTTTTATCCTAACTCCCCTTATGGACTTTATTTCAAAACCCTCTTTAATCAAGAGATTGCTCAAAAAGGGGGGAAAGTTTTGGGGGCTGTTGTTTATCAAGAGAATCAGACAGATTTCAGTCAGGAGATCAAGGGATTTTTTAAGATCGAGACCATCCAGAAATACGACTCCAGGAAAAAAAAGGATGATGAATTCAATGTAAGCGTTTCCATAGATGGGCTTTTCATCCCTGATGCTGATGACCGTGTAGGTACAATTCTCTCCCAAATGGCTTACTATGATATAAAGGGGTTGACCTTTTTAGGCACCAGCGCGTGGAATGGAGCAAGCCTGGTCTCAATTGGCGGGAAAGGAGCCGAAGGGTCGATCTTTGTCGATACATTTTTTAAAAAAGACCCCTCTCCTTTGGTCGCCCGTTTTGTAGAAGAATTTCGGAAAACATACCAGAGGGAACCCAAGACTCTCGAAGCCCTGAGTTATGATGGGGCTAAGTTCATAAAAGAAATCCTTCTATCCAAATCAGTATCCTCTCCTTCCCAACTTCAAGAAGCGCTCCGGCAGGTTAAAAATTTTCAGGGAGTTTCCGGTCTAAAAGGTTTCGGAGAAGACGGAAAAGGGATTCGAACCCTCTACATTCTGAAAGTAAATAAAGGTCAAATTGAACTGATTTCACCGTAACAACAATACAATCCCTCTCCCCCTTTGGAGACTGTGTCATCATAATGAGGGAAATGCTATGCTTGTCATTCTGAACCCTTCGCCATGTGTCACCCTGACCCTGAGTGAACCGAAGGGGAAGGGTCTTGGTTTTTGGCTCAGGGTAAACTCCGTGAAGAATCTCATGGAATCAATACCTTAGAAAACAGAGATTCTTCGGCTAACGCCTCAGAATGACATTGTGACACAGTCTCTTGACGGGGGAGGGCCTGTCTTGTGGAGTAGTAAAACATACTCCACAGGGTAAAAGTGGGGGTGAGTAAATACTCTATTATTTGAAATTTGGATTTTGGATTTGTTTAGAATTTTTGATTTGAGGTCTTAGACGTTCTGCGTGATGCGCTATGCGCTCTGCCATTTGCCAAAATCAACTACCGGTATCTTTCCAGATATCTTTTCAGGCGATTTATGCCCTCCTCGATATTCTCCATAGAATTGGCATAGCAAAATCGCATATATCCCTCTGCATTCGTTCCAAAATCAATGCCGGGCGCCACTCCAACCTTTGCCTCTTCGAGGATATCGAAGACGAATTGATAGGAATCGTTTGAAAATCTCTTTGCATTGGCCAAGATATAAAAAGCCCCTGTGGGTTCTACCGTGATTCCAAATCCCAACTCTCTAAGCTTTGGAATTAAAAAACGCCTTCGCCGGTCATAGGTCCCTCTCATTTTTTGAATATCTTTTTCGGCTTCCTTCAGGCCGGCCAAGGCGCCCCATTGGGCAAAGGAACTTGCAGAGATGAAAAGGTTCTGCTGGATTTTTTGCATAGGTCGTATGAACTCTTTGGGCGCGATGATATATCCCAGTCTCCACCCGGTCATCGCATAGAGTTTTGAAAACCCATTGATGACAAAAGCATGATCTGTGAACTCGAGAATCGTATGAGCCTCTCCTTCATAGACCAGTCCATGATAGATTTCGTCAGAAATAATAAAAGGAGAGAATTTGGCAATCTCTTTCATCCTTTCCTCAGACATCACATTTCCAGTGGGATTGGAAGGAGAATTGATCATGATCCCTTTTACCCTGGGGCCCAGTTTCTCTTCGATCATCTCGGGAAGATACTGGAAGCCCTCCTCTTCCAAGACCTCGACAAAAACAGGAGAGCCATCAACAAACCGAATGATATTGGGATAACAGGGATAATAAGGATTGGAAAGAATGACTTCTTCGCCGGGTTCCAACAGGGCAGAAAAGAGAATAAGCATGGCTGGAGAGGTTCCAGAGGCCACAAGAATTTGTTCGGGCGACACCTTCACCTGATATTTATTCCAGTAATCCTCTGCAATGGCTTCCCTCAGTTCAATCAAACCCAGGCTGTGCGTATAATGGGTCTTGCCTTCACGGATCGAACGATAACAGGCCTCACTGATACATTCCGGGGTGTCGAAATCTGGCTCCCCTACTTCCAGATGAATGACACGCTCGCCATTCCTCTCCAGTTCTTGAGCCTTTTCCAGAACATCCATCACAATGAACGGAGGAATCTCCTGAGCTTTCTTTGAAATCATCATTTACCCCTTGTTTGTTTTTCGTAGTTCATCGTCCATCGTCCATCGTCTATTTCAGTTGGATTCTGATCGGATCTCCCCTCTTCACTTTCAAAACCTTTTGGGCATTCCCCTCATTAACAGATATCTCTAAGAAACCGCTACTGCCCAAAAGGGCAATCAGTTCCCCTTTCCTCCCTTCCAAATATCCTTTCTTCAAACCCTGGATGGCTTTCCTTCCTGCACGGATTACAAAAGGCCGGCCTTTAATAAACTTGAAAAGTTTTTCCTCATCAATATTGCTGATAAGGTTACCAAAGGCATCGATATGGAGAACCTCTCCTAATAATTTCCCTTCTTTATTAATAGGTTTTTGAAACCCAAACTCTTGCAAAGAGTTAGTTTTATATCCGAAAGCATTTGGCTTGATCCCCAACGAGAGGTGGGCCGCTATTGGGGCAAAGATGTCTCTTCCATGGAAGGTCATGCTGACTTTCGGAAGAAAATATTTCTGCTTAGTAAGGACGACCATCTGCTTCACCTTTTCCCTCTGCGCAACAAGAGTGAAGAGGCCATTATCAGGACCTACAAAAAAATGATTTTGAGTCACAATAAGAATAGGCTTCCTTCCCCCCCCTACCCCAGGATCCACTACAGAAAGATGGATTGTCCCCTTTGGGAAATAAGAATAGGTATTCGCCAGGATGAAGGCTCCTTCTTGTATATCGTGTGGTTTTACTTCATGGGTAATATCAACAAGGATACACTGAGGATTGATATTCAAAATCACCCCCTTCATCGAAGCCACATAGTGGTCTTTTTCGCCGAAATCGGTCAGCAGAGTGATAATAGGCTTCCTCATCAAACCTTTATCCTTTTTAGATTTTTTTCAAAGGGTTTTCGAATGAGTCCTTTCTCTGTGATGATGGCATGAACCAGTGAATGGGGTGTCACATCGAAGGCGGGGTTAAAGGCTTTCACCCCTTTGGGAGCGATGGGATATCCCCGGAAATGTGTAACTTCCCTTATATCTCTTTCCTCAATGGGGATGTCCAATCCAGAATCTAATGTAAGGTCGAGGGTGGACGTTGGAGCGGCCACATAGAAAGGAACGCCATGCCATTTCGAGAGAACAGCAAGGCTGTAGGTTCCAATCTTGTTTGCTGTATCTCCATTCCGGGCAATCCTATCTGCTCCTACCAGGACGAGATTGACTTGGCCCTTTTCCATCAGCCATCCTGCCATATTGTCAGTAACGATTGTCACGGGGATCTTCTTCTGAACCAACTCCCAAGCTGTCAGCCTGGCTCCCTGCATCTGAGGCCTCGTTTCATCTGCAAAGACACAGAACCGTTTTCCTTCAGCCCATGCTGCATAAATCACTCCCAGCGCTGTTCCATATCCAGCCGTGGCTAATGCCCCTGCATTGCAATGTGTAAGCACTCTATCCCCATTTTTGATGAGCCTCTTCCCAAACATCCCGATCTTGCGGTTGATTTCGATATCCTCTTTAAGAATATTGAGAGCCTCTTTCACTAACCTCTCCTTGGTCTCGTCAACTCCATGAGTGTAAACTTGATCCAATATTTTCTTCATTCGATCCACGGCCCAAAAAAGGTTGACAGCCGTTGGCCTGGTTTGCCTCATCTCACGACAAACCTTTTCAAGGCTTTTATGGAAGGCTTCAGGTTGATGAGACAGAGTCTTCTTCGCGGCGAGAGCAATTCCCATGGCGGCAGCGACCCCGATGGCTGGCGCACCGCGGATGGCCATGGTTCGAATGGCTTGCGTCACAGAAGAGGCATCCCGGCAATCCAAATACCGGACCTCCTGAGGAAGCCTCCTCTGATCAAGGATCCTCACCCGATCTCCCTTCCATTCAATCGTTTTAAATTTCATAGCGCCTAATCGCAGGTTGAGGTTAAGGTTTAGGTTCAGGAAAAAACTTATTTTCCTTTTACTCTCAGCCTTAGCCTAAGCCTCAACCTTTTAGTTTCTTTCTTAGTAATTCATTGACTAATTTGGGATTCGCCTTCCCCTTGGTCTGTTTCATCACCTCTCCTACGAAGAAACCGAAGAGTTTCTCCTTGCCTTTTCGATAATCCTCCACCTGCTTTGGATTAGCCTCCATCGCTTTTTCGATGGCTTTTTCGATCTCCCCCTCATCCAGAATTTGAACCCAGCCTTTGTCTCGAACGATCTTCTCCGGGCGTTCGCCTGTTCGATACATCTCTTCAAAAACATCTTTGGCGATCTTTCCGCTGATCGTCCCTTCTTTGATCATCGAAAGCATCTCTGCCAGATGTTGAGGAGGTATGGGACATTGATCAATCTCTCTCTCGTCGCGCTTTAACTCCCTGAGAAGGTCTCCCATCATCCAGTTGCTGACAGTCTTATAGTCAGAAAAGGAACCGACCGTTTCTTCATAGTATCCAGATAATGGTTTTGTCGAGGTGAGGATTTCGGCGTCATATTCAGGAATCTGATACTGCCGGACAAACCTTTCCTTTTTCTCATCGGGGAGTTCAGGAAGGCTTTTACGAATCTCCTCGACCCATTTTCCATCGATCCTCAGCGGAACAAGATCCGGGTCAGGGAAATAGCGATAATCATGAGCCTCTTCTTTTCCCCGCATTGAAATCGTAATCCCCTGATCAACATCCCAGAGTCGCGTCTCCTGAACCACTTTTTCTCCGTCTTCCAACATCGCAATCTGACGCTTGATCTCATGCTCTAATGCCTTCTCCACATGGCGGAAGGAGTTCATGTTCTTCAATTCTGTTCTTGTCCCGAATTCTTTCCGGCCTTTTGGCCGGACGGAAACATTCGCGTCACATCTAAAAGTTCCCTTCTCCATATCCCCTGTGCAGATTTCAAGATATTGCAGAATCGATCGAAGTTTTCTTAAATAATCACCTGCTTCCAGTGGAGATCGGATGTCAGGTCCACTCACAATCTCAACTAAAGGAACGCCTGTGCGATTGAAATCCACATAGCTGAACGAAGCCGTCTCCGGTGTCTCACCATGCTTCAGCTTCCCGGCATCCTCCTCCATATGAATCCTGATGATATGAATTCGCTTCTTTTGTCCTTGCAACATGATTTCGATAAAGCCATCTTCCGCCAAAGGATACTCATACATGGAAATCTGATACCCTTTGGGGAGATCAGGATAAAAATAATTCTTTCTGGCAAAAAGACTGTAAGGAGCAATTCGGCAGGAGGTGGCCAACCCCAATTTAATCGCAAACTCCACAGCCTTCCGATTCACCACTGGAAGAGAACCGGGCTGGCCGGTACAGACAGGACAGGTTTGTGTATTAGGCTCTTCCCCAAATGTTGTGGAACACCCACAGAATATTTTCGATCGGGTCAGGAGCTGGGCATGGACTTCTAAGCCAATGACAGGTTCGTATTCCACAAAATCCCCCTCTCTTTCATGAGATGACTGGCTCTAAAATTATAATAAAGTCCAACCCTTGTCAAATAATGAATTTAAGAACATTGAGATTCAACAAAAGTATGTTCTCTTGACTGCGTTCTGCAAGGGACAGCAGTGAATCCCCCTCAGGGTTGACAAACCTGATTGATTCCATTACCTTAATCCAAAATGTTTAAAAATATCCAAATTCCTCCCTCATTTTCCCTGATTGAAAAAGGGAAAGTCTCTCTTCTACTTAAGGAGGAGTATAAAAACCTTCTTCTCAAGCAAGGGATTGATGATTTAAAAACTTTTCTTAAAAATTGCCGAACCTCTCACTATCTCAAAGGTCGAACTCCCCACCCCTCCATCCTCCTTGGGGATGGGAAGCGGATGGTTCTTCGCCAATATTCACATGGAGGACTGCTACGAACCATCACTGGAAACCTCTACTTCTTCGGGGCGAGATCTTTCCAAGAACTGACCTTAACAGAGGAGATTCGATCCTGTGGAATTTCCACGATCCCCTCTGTCGGCGCCATCCACCATCGCATTTTCTTCCCCTTCTACCAGGCTTATTTTCTTTCCTTAGAAGTCCCTCGTGCCTTGGATCTGATTCAATATTTTAAAGAAAGGGTTGCCCCCCCCTCCCGCGAAAATCTTTCATTGAAGCGAAAAACTATTCGCTCTGCCGGCCTCCTTATTCGACAATTTCACCAGGCCGGATTTTTCCATGGCGACCTTCAGCTTAAAAACATTCTGGTAGCAGGAGACCAACTTCTTCTCATCGATTTTGATCGCTCCTACCGAAAACCGAATCTCTCTATCCATAAAAAGATGAAGAATCTTTTTCGCCTCAATCGTTCTGTGGAAAAGTGGAAACGCCTGGGGTTGCCGATCACTCGCACAAACCGCTGGCGTTTCTTTCTGGCTTATGCAGGGGATGACAGAAAGATCCGGGAAGCGATGGAAAGAGCGCTTCGAACCTATTCTCATCGCTTTTTATTCTACCGATTCGGCTGGGCGGTTGAAAAAATTATGGGGTCCTAGGGGTCTAGGGTTCTAGTAGATCGATCCCAAATTAACGTGTCAACAAATCTTTGTAGCCGCAACCTTTAGGTTGCGCCATTTTCGTTCCGGTGATACCGGAGCGGCTACCGTTTATGGTTTGTAATTGTATTTTGGAATCGCTCTACTAGGGTTCAAGGGGATAAGCAAATTATTTAGACATAGGCCAATGAGTCATTGAGTCTATAAGACGTAAGGACGCTACGATGGAAAGACATTTTTTGAAAAAAACCACTTAAACCCATGAACCCTTGAATCCTTGAACCCTAAATGGTTTTAAAAAACTCCCTCAAGGGTTGAATAAGATAACGGGTGTGAAAAAAGAAGATAAGATCCTCCACTTTCACCCACCCCTCTGAAGTTAAAACGAAGCGTTGAGAACCCCTCTTGAGAGGCTGCTTCTGCCGCGGTCGTGATAACAGGATGGCCCATATCTCCACCATACTGCGGATGAGGATGGCAAAGGATGACTCCGCCTCTAAAAGAAGAAGCCTCTTGAATACTCAAGAGGCCTTCCAACTGAATCCCGGCAGATGGAATAAATACTTTTTCTTCTTTCATCCTATTTTAGACAATGGCAGAATTTCCTGACGAATCTCTCGGAATATCCCTCTCCTTTCTTTTTTTATGGGTTTCTCTTTCTCAGAAGATTCGATCTTTGCGTCGACCTTCCCTTTTATCCATTCCAAGATATTTCTTAAAATCTCTAAAAACCGAACCTCAAAACGGGTGACGTCTTCGCTCTCAATCCTTTCATTGAGCGATTTCAGCCATTCGTCCAACTTTTTTTGTAATTCTTTTAAAACCAGAATTAGGTGAGGATCCGTTTCTCCCTTTTCCTTTTCTTCCTGGACAAGGATTATCCGGTATCCCTCTACTCTTGTCTCCCTAAATATCTCCTGTTTCAAAAAGGAAAAAGAACCGAAACCCAAACCAATTCCTACGATAAGGATCAGAAAGAAAGATATGAGAGGAACAAACCATTTCTTCATTGTCTACAAACACCTCGATCCCAAAAAAAATGGCGGGCGATGCGGGAGTTGAACCCACGGCCTTTGGTTCCGGAGACCAACGCTCTATCCAACTGAGCTAATCGCCCAGATTCGAATTCTATTTATCACAATTTGACAGAGACTGTCAACCCTTCGACTCCCCGGCCTGAAGGCCGTGGCTTGCCTTCGACCCGAGCTCAGGCCGAGGGGC
>PEUO01000006.1 GCA_002780715.1 Deltaproteobacteria bacterium CG03_land_8_20_14_0_80_45_14 | reverse complement strand
CGTCTTCCCATGATCCACATGACCAATCGTCCCAATGTTCACATGCGGCTTCGTCCTCTCAAACTTCGGCTTCGACATGGCTCAAACCCTCCTTTAGGTTTTGGGGTGCACTCAGGCGACCCTTTTCAGTTGAGAAAGGATCTCCTCACTCACGGATGATGGCACTGGACCGTAATGAGAGAATTGCAGAGTAAATGTTGCCCTTCCTTGGGTGAGAGACCGAAGGTCGGTTGCATATCCGAACATATTCGCCAGGGGAACCTCTCCAGCGATCACATTGGTCCCACCACGATATTCGACTTTTGTTGTTTTCCCTCTCCTGGCTGTAAGGTCACTTACGACCTGGCCCATAAACTCCTCTGGAGTAATTATTTCGATGGACATCAATGGTTCGAGAAGGATGGGATGGGCTTGGCGGGCTCCTTCCTTGAAACCCAAAGAGCCAGCAATCTTAAAAGCCATTTCAGAGGAGTCAACTTCATGGTACGAGCCGTCAATAAGGGTCACTTTGATATCGACCATGGGATAACCGGCGAGCACTCCCCTCTCCATGGCTTCCGCAACACCCTTCCCGACAGCAGGAATAAACTCTCGAGGAATAGCCCCTCCTACGATCCGATTGACAAATTCAAAGCCTTTGCCTGATGCCTGGGGTTCAATGGTCAACCAGACATGACCATACTGACCCCTTCCACCTGACTGACGAACAAAACGGCCTTCAGACTTAATCGTTTTTGTAATGGTTTCCCGGTAGGCCACTTTGGGTTCTCCCACATTGGCCTCTACATTGAACTCCCTTAAGAGTCGATCAACGATAATCTCCAGATGGAGTTCACCCATACCAGAGAGTATTGTTTGCCCTGTTTCTTCGTCAGTCTTCACTTTGAATGAGGGATCTTCCAACATCAATTTTTGGAGAGAAGTTCCTAGCTTTTCAAGATCTCCTTTTGTTTTAGGTTCAATCGCGATGGAGATCACCGGGTCGGGAAAATTCATCGATTCAAGAATGATCGGTTGCTTTTCGCTGCAGATCGTATCTCCGGTCGTGGTATATTTGAGGCCTACGGCAGCAAAGATATCACCGGCAGAGACTTCATGAATCTCCTCCCTTTTGTTGGCATGCATTTTAACCAGACGTCCAATCCGTTCTCGTTTTCCTTTGATGGAATTGAAGACTGAATCCCCGGACTTGAGCAATCCCGAATAGATTCGGAAGAATGTCAGTTGTCCTGTGTAAGGATCATTCATAATTTTGAAGGCTAATGCTGAAAGGGGGTGCCCATTGTTGGCCGAGAATGTCAGTTCCTGCCCTTTGAGGTCCACTCCTTTTACCGGTGGGATGTCTAAAGGGGAGGGGAGATAATCAATGATAGCATCGAGAAGTGGTTGAACTCCTTTATTTCTGAAGGCGGCACCGCAAAGCACAGGAGTTCCCTTTAATTGAAGGGTCGCTTCCCTAACCGCCCTCTTTAATTCCAGTTCCGAAACTTCCTTGCCTTCAATAAATTTTTCCATCAGGGAATCATCCCACTCCGCCAATCTTTCGACTAGGATCTCCCGTTGCTTAGAGGCTTTCTTTAAATAAGGGCCTGGAACATCCAAAATTTCAAATTGGGCTCCGAGGCTATGGGGGTCATAAACAATGGCCTTCATTGTGATGAGATCGATGACGCCTCGGAAATCGTCTTCCTTTCCAATAGGGAGTTGAATCGGAATGGGCACGGTTTTTAAACGATCCACCATCATCTGGATGCAGCCTTGAAAGTCTGCGCCCACACGGTCCATCTTATTGATAAAGGCAATCCTTGGAATCTGATATTTATCCGCCTGTCTCCAGACCGTTTCAGATTGAGGTTCTACTCCTCCGACTGCACAGAAGACTGCAACCGCTCCATCGAGGACCCGAAGGGATCTTTCGACCTCTATAGTGAAATCAACGTGGCCAGGAGTGTCGATGATATTGATCCGGTGATCTTTCCAGAAACAGGTGGTGGCTGCAGAGGTGATGGTAATCCCTCTCTCCTTTTCCTGCTCCATCCAATCCATGGTTGCAGAGCCTTCGTCCACCTCTCCTATCCTGTGGGTGACACCAGTATAATAGAGAATCCGCTCTGTCGTCGTCGTCTTCCCGGCGTCGATGTGAGCCATGATGCCAATGTTACGTGTGTGTTCCTTCGGTACGATATTTGACACAATAGACCTCAACGCATGACGAAATCGTTCTGGATTGATGGAATAGTGGAATCATGGAATATTGAGAAATCAAAAAAATTTTTCCTTTTTTCGTCTGAACCCATCATTCCAGTATTCCAGTCTTCCAATATTCGAGTTGTTTCCTTACCACCGGTAATGGGCGAAGGCCTTGTTGGCCTCAGCCATTTTATGTGTATCTTCTTTCTTTTTAATGGCAGCTCCCCGGTTATTAGCTGCATCCATCAGTTCTGCTGAAAGCTTTTCTTCCATCGTCTTTTCGGATCGCTGTTTTGCAAAGCCAATGATCCAACGAATGGCCAAAGCGACTTTCCTTTCGGGTCTCACTTCTACCGGGACTTGATAAGTGGCCCCTCCCACTCTCCTGGGTCTCACCTCAATAAGGGGTTTCACATTATTCATGGCCTGGCTAAAAATTTTGATCGGATCTGAATGGGTCCGATCTTTAATGATATCGAGGGCACGATAAAAAGTCCCTTCTGCCGAACTCTTCTTTCCACGACGCATGACCCCGTTTATAAATTTGGCGGTCATCGTATCGTGATATTTTGGATCAGGCAATATTTCCCTTTTCTTGACTTCTCTTTTTCTAGGCATAAAGACTCCTTCTCCCTTTTCATGAATGGTTTTGGAAGAGAAGTTGAATTATTTGGGTTTTTTGGCTCCGTATTTGGAGCGGCTCTGTTTACGGTCCTGGACGCCTACGGAGTCCAAGGTGCCACGGATGATATGATACCGAACTCCTGGAAGGTCTTTGATCCTTCCTCCTCGAATGAGAACAACGGAATGTTCCTGGAGGTTATGGCCAATCCCTGGAATATAAGTGGTCACCTCGATTCCATTGGTTAATCTCACTCGAGCAACTTTTCGAAGAGCGGAATTAGGTTTTTTGGGAGTGGTTGTATAAACTCGAATACAAACCCCCCTTTTTTGAGGGGATCCCGTAAGAGCAGGAGCAGATGTCTTACTCTTGAGGCCTTTCCTTCCTTCTCGAACTAGTTGATTAATTGTGGGCATTACTTACCTCATTTATGTAAAAATAAATCATTTCAATAAGTTAAAAGACAAAAGAGTTTAAATATAAATTTAAGCAAAAAACTTTATAAATTTATCAGATTTTTTTTAATTTGTCAATATTTTTTTATGGGGTTTTTTTATGGGGTTTAAGAAAATTTTAAAAGTCTCCCTGGAAGGATAAAAAAGAGTAAAAAATTTAAGATATAAAGCCGGCTTTTCTCTGGGCAATCTGAAGCGAAATAAGTTTACTATATTAGCTAACCAATTGAAATCATTGGTGGAGCAGAGCGGATTCGAACCGCCGACCTACACGTTGCGAACGTGCCGCTCTCCCAACTGAGCTACTGCCCCGTTTTTTACAAAAAACGTGTCCGTGATCCGTGTCACGTGTCCGGAAATTCCTTAAGAAACGTGCTCGTGATTCGTGTTCCGTGTCTGGAAATTATCAAAAACAACTTCAACCATTAATTCCGATTTGTGTCCCTAATCCCTCACAGCCTCCCTTTTCATGATAACCCCAAAAGTTTTCGGATAATGGATTTGAAGGCTGTCAAATCTGCGCATTTGACGACATAAGCATCCGAAGCCCAGGTGGTGAGGTCCTGTTTGTACTCCCCATAGGCGGAACAGAGGATAATTGGAAGTTGTCTCTCCTTCTCTCGGATTCGTTTTAGGGCTTCAATGCCATCCATCACAGGCATCTTGATATCGAGGGAGATGAGGTCTGGTTTAAAGATGGAGAGCTTTTCGAGCGCTTCTTCCCCGTTTTGTGCGCACTCCACAATATACCCTTCCTCCTCTAACTCCTCCTTATAAAGGAAGCGGATGCTCTCTTCATCATCGACGATCAGGATCCTTTTCATCGATCTACCTCTCCTTGCCCCTCAAGAAGCTAAACGTGCCTACCGCAGGGAGACACTCTGCCGATAACGTTAACCCTATTTATTTTACCATTCTATCCATTATGCCTTTCCTCATTTCCCTCCTTGGATGGGAGGGTGATGAGGAAGGTCACACCCGCTCCAGGATAGTTGTCCACCTCGATCTGGCCTCGATGGGAGGTGATAATTTTATGAATGATGGGTAAACCCAGACCCAGGCTGGAATCCCTTGTGGTATAGAAAGGATTAAAGATGTTGTGGAGATTTTCTGGGTCCATTCCTCCACCGGTATCCTCCACTTCCACCCGGACATAGTAGGCGCCATTCTTTGCAAAGGGGTGGAGTCGGAGGGAAAGCCTCCCCTGTCCCCTCATGGCCTGATAGGCGTTATTGATCAGGTTGAAGAAGGCCTGCTTGAGTTGAAAATAATCCCCATTAATCTGAGGAATCTCTTCAGAAAATTCTTTGACAAGCTCAATCCCTCCAGTATCGATTCTCTCCTGGATCATTGAGAGGCTGTCTTCCAGAACTTTTCGGAGATCACATTCTTTAAAGGATAGGGATTCATCACGGGTGTAGTTGGAGATGTCGGTGAGAATTTTCTCAAGCCGGGCTACTTCTATCATGATGGTTTGGGTATACCTTTTTTCCGGGGCATCATCCGGTATGGCTCGATGGAGACGACGCGCAAACCCGCCAATCGAGACCAAGGGGTTTTTAATCTCGTGAGCAATGGAGTTGGAGAGTTCTCCCAAGGCTGCTATCTTTTCCCTGTGGATCAGGAGATTCTGTGTTTCCTTCAGTTCCTGATGGACCTCTTTCAGATTTCGGTAGAGGCTGGCATTTTCAATGGCCAATCCGGCCTGGTTGGCGAACATGCTGAGAAAGCGAATGTCTTCTTCTGTAATGGGGTTTTGATTGTAAAGGTTGTCCACCAAAATCACACCGATGACCGTTCCTTTTCCCATGAGAGGGACGGTGGCAAAAGAATAGGCCTTGGGATCGCGACTAAGATGCTCGCCTACATAGCATCCTACCTCAGAGCCTAAGTGGCACCCTCTTTCGCATCGGGTTTGTAGCCATCCCTCTTTGGATTGAGGGAATTGGATATTGAACGGCCTCCCTTCAAGAACCGTCTTGGAGAGGATGCACTGGTCCTGTTCCAGAGGGATATGGATGTCCTTCACCATAGAGTTTAATACAGAATCTTTCGGAGGGGAGGATAGGAGCTGGAGGATCAGGTCCGAAGGGCTCCCTTTCCTTTGAGCAAGGACGCTCCAAATCCTTCCTGCCTCTTCGGCACTGTCCGGTCCCACCGCCATGGTTCCATCCAAGGTATTCCCTTTCTCATTAACCAGAAAGAGCATGGCCCGGTTGAAACCCAATCCATCACCGATCGTAATGGCGGCTAAGGTCATAAGAATTCTCTGTTCAAAATTCACCGTGGTCAGAAGAGCCTTATTGAGTTCCCAAAGAGTAGAAAGTTCTTTCACCCTTTTCTCATGCTTCTGAGCCATCTCAGAAGTTTCATAGTGAATCAAGGCATTTTCAATGGTACAGGACATCTGGTTTGCCATCATCAACAACAATTGAAAATCCCTCTCATCGAATTTTGAAGAATCGGAATCCTTATCATAAAAGGCTAAGGTTCCCAAAATTCTTCCCTTGGAGAGAAAAGGAGCACAGAGGGTGAAAAAGGAAGGTTTTTCTTCACCGGAATGATTGAAGGAAAGAGGAGTTCCCGTATAGAAAACCCTTCTGGCTATCTTCTCATCGAGAGGATTTTGGTGATAATCTCCTACATTACATTTGACTTTCAACTCTCCAGTCCTTCTGTCCTCGATTCTCAGCACCCCTCCCTTGGCTTTTAGAATTTTTAAACCCATTGCGACGATTGATTCAAAGAGGTCCGCCAGTTTCAACGTGGAGGTCACCGCTTTTCCGATTTCATAGAGAGCGGTCAATTCCGAGATGGTCTTTTCTGCCTTTTGGCGGAGATCATCATTTCGAATTACTCCTCCCATCGCCTCCCCAACCAGGCGGAGGAGATCAACCTCTTGAGGGGAAAACTTGTAGCGCTTTGAGAAACCCATGTAGAGAATTCCTTGGAAGGAGGTCTCGTCATATAAGGGAATGCAGGCGAAGGTTGGACAAAGGAGACCTTCCTCTTCTGAAAGGATATTCTCTTTTTGAAAGGATGCCCCGTCCTCTACCCATAAAGGTTTTTTTTCGGAGACCAGACGGGAAAGAAACCCACTTTTATCTATTTTTTCTGGTTTCAGAAGAAGGCATCGATCCGATTGAAAAGCCCCTGAGATGGATTGAAGCATTCGATCCAATTTGACTTGAATGGGGATAGATGAGGTGGAAAGCTGGATGATCGATTTCAGAAGATCATAGGTATTGGATGGGTTGAACATATAGAATTACTTCGCCTCTCTCATATACTCTGCGGCCTCCTCAGGAAGAGTGGGATTGATATAGAATCCTGTTCCCCACTCAAATCCAGCCACCTTGGTCAACTTCGGCATGATCTCAAAATGCCAATGATAGTGCTCAGCATCCACCTCTGGGGAGGAGGAAGTGTGAATAATATAATTATAAGGAGGATCAGCGAGCACCCGATTCATCCTCCGGAGAGTATCGGAGAGGATTTGGGCTGCCTGTTCATGTTGGGAAGAATCCATGTGCTCAAAACTGGGATAATGGGTTTTGGGAAGAATCCATGTTTCAAATGGAAATCGTGATGCAAAGGGGGCGATGGAGAGAAAAGATTTATTTTCGGTGATGATACGGCGTTTCTGCTGTAGCTCTTGTCGAATGATATCACAGAAAACGCACCGGTCTTTATAATTAAAATAGGTTTTGGCTCCTTCAATCTCTTCGCTCACTCTTTTTGGAACGATGGGGAGAGCGATGATTTGAGAATGGGAATGTTCCAAAGAAGCTCCCGCTGCGACGCCGTGGTTTTTGAAGACGAGGACGTATCGAAGACGTTGGTCACGCCTCAGATCGATGATTCGCTCGCGGTAAGCCAACAGTACATTCACCACATTTTTTAGCGGCAAGGTGGTTAAGGTCTCTTCATGTCGAGGCGTTTCGATCACCACTTCATGGGCGCCAATTCCGTTCATCTTATCATAGATTCCTTCGCCTTCTCGGTTCAACCCGCCTTCTATTCTGAGGGCTGGGAATTTATTGGGAACGACGCGAAGGGTCCAACCGGGAGAGTTAGGAGAGATTCCATTGTCGCGGAATGCAAGGACTTCTGGAGGGGTTCGATCTTCATTGCCTTCACAGAGAGGACAAAATCCACCGATTGGTCTTCGTTCCTCTGGCACAAAATCAGAGGGTCTCCGACTCCTCTCTGTGGAAATGATCACCCATCTTCCATGGATAGGATCTTTTCTCAGCTCGGGCATAGAGGGTTTTTCTTCCGAAGGGAGTTCATGCCTAAGAGGGGAAACTTCTTTTAAACTTTGTCCCTCTTTGCCTCTCTAATCGCTCTTGATTCTCCCCTTCGGTTTTGCATTCGATGCAAAGTGTGGTAACTGGTCTGGCCATCAACCTCTTTTCAGAAATAGACCTTCCACAAGACTCGCAAATCCCAAACGTCTCGTTATCAATCCGATCTAATGCCTCCTTGACTTTGGTAATCAACTTTCTCTCACGGTCCTTAATCCTCAAAAGGAAATTCCGGTCCGCTTCCAGAGAGGCTCGGTCTGTTGGGTCGGGGAAGTCCCCTTTGCTGTCTTGGCGCATGTCGCTACATGTCTTTCCGGCTTCCACCAACAGGTCATGGAGCATTCCTTCGAGCAGTCCTTTAAAATAGAGAATCTTTTCTTGATCCATTCAAACTCTCCTTAGGGGTAACCCTGACTCCTCAAAAGGAGGAGATGTTTCACAACTCAATTAAACATCATAATATATCTCTTCAAGAAAAATCAAATGATAAATGGGGGCAAATGGAGGCGCCATAATCCGTAATCAAATCCCGAAACGTTAAGAATATCCCTGTCATGCTTCTGTAAAACGATTAAACCACCAATCCCTTTTTTTGCCATGCTAAAGGCAGCTTCTGCAATTTTATCAAACCGTTTCGTACGAAGCGCTTCTGGCTTTCCCAAAAGGAATGTCGGAAGGGTGATCCTTCCCAAAACTTCCCGGATCTCTTGCTGAAAGATCACAACCAGGACGAGCAGAATTACTGCCCAAAGGTTCTGGAGTATCCACACAGAGAGCGGTAAATCGATCCGTTGCGCAACGGCATAGCAAAAAGGTACAGCCAAAATGGCCATGACCATTCGCAAGGCTCTTTTCCTTCTCAGCCAGAGATAAAGACGGTAAAAGGCAAAAGTGAGAATTAAGATGTCTAAGCTATCCTGCCAACGGAAGAGATTTAAAAGATCCTTCAACTCATTTCACCAATTTCTTACTGATTTACCTGTCAAGAGCCTCCAGTTGCCTTGAAGTTTAGGCTCTTCAGAACATTATCTCCATCCCTTACTTCGGTTTTCCACTCCCCGAGGCAATGGGGTCGGAGGATAATATAGCTGTAAACTGACCATGCTGGAGGTTTGACATCGATCTTTATTCTATTGAACTCCTCACCCTTCCAGAGCCACACATGCACAATCTTCCCATCTCTCTGTGCCTTAATTCTTGTGAAGAAGTAAACCCTCTGGTTATTGCATTTAAATTCTGAACATTTTCCTCGCAGGACCAGAAACCCACCTTCTTTTTCAATTTCTGACCCAATGCCGGCATCAAGAACCTCGAAAGGGGGAAATTCTGATGAAATGGAATCCTTAGTTTCCGTCTCCTTCAGCTTTGAAATCTCCTTCTTTGCAGCTTGATGAGTTATTTGAATTTCCGATTTTCCCGGACCTGACAAAGGAGATGGAATAGAGGGAACAGATGCGGATTCCTCCTCCAAAACAGAAGCAGCCCGCTTTAAGGGTTTGTGGGAAGTAAAGTAACTATAACATATGAAAAATGCGATACAGAGAATGATTGCAAAGATGGGGACAAAAAGGAACCACGATCTGACTCTCTTTTTTGTAAGTGGGATCTGCCGTGGTAGCTCTACTTCTTCCTTGGATATGCTATGATCTTCTTGATATTTCTGGTGTCGTCGAACAACTTCATAAGGGTCAA
>PEUO01000008.1 GCA_002780715.1 Deltaproteobacteria bacterium CG03_land_8_20_14_0_80_45_14 | reverse complement strand
TAGACGCCACCGATGGGTATTAAGGCCATGTCTAAAGGGTAAAGCTCACCCAGGACTTCCATGCTGAAAAAGATACCGGTATCTCCGGCATGATAGATCGTTCCACCATCCGGGAATTTTACGACATAACCTGTAGCCGCTCCGGTCTCTGAGGTATGAAAAGCCTGGGTCATCACAATAGTTATGTCGTCTAATATCACCTTGCCACCAATATTCATCCCTGTCTCATATACTGTCTGTTCCTTGGGTACTCCTTGGCTGATGAACTTAGCTGTGGTTTCGGGAGTAGCCACCACTTTGGCCCCTGTTTTGGTAGCTATGGCCACTACATCGCCACTATGGTCGAAATGGTCATGGGTGACTAAAATCAGATCTGCTCTTTTTATATCGTCCAATGTGATGTGGCAGGAAGGGTTACCTTTTATCCAGGGATCGATAAGGATAGTAAGACCTTTCCCCGAGTTAATCGAAAAAAAGGCATGTCCTAACCAAGTTAAAACTGAACTGGCCATAATATTCCCCCTTTCTTTACCCCGTTAGAAAGCCCCGCTGCTTGCCCCGTTTGAAGCTTCGCTTCTATCCGGGCTTGCAGCGGGGACGGAGATAAAATTCCCTTTGGAGTGAGCATTGGATTTAAAGCCCCTTGTGAGCCATCCCGCCTTACAGGGTATAAATTTGAATTTGAGGAGATGAAAATCGAGGTAGGTCAAAGGTTTCAAAATCTCCTAGCTCTTGTTTTAGGTCCAAAAAATTTTCCTTTAGAATTTTTAATTCCTCAATTTTAGACTCAATTTTTTCCAACGTTCCTTCCAATAGACTACAGAGTTTTAACATCTCTTTCTCACTTTTCATTCGAGAAATTTCGCCCACTCTCGCAAACTTTTTGATCTCAGAGTAGGATAAACCCACACATTTTAAGTCCTTCAGGAAATTTAAGAGAGCGAGATCACTCTCACCGTAGATGCGTCTACCTCTCTTTTTTGTCCCCTTCAAAAGACCGAATTCTTCATAATATCTTAAGGTTCTCTCATCGATGCCAAGAAGTTTGATGAATTCATCTCTTTGATAAGTTTTTATCCCCATCTTCCGCATCTCTTCATTCCGAATTTTTACCCCGTTAGAAATAATGCAGCGCTGGAATTTCTAACGGGGTTTATTGAATCAAAGTTTTTAAACTTTCGATCACTCTTGGTAGCACCTCTTTATAATCAGCCGCGACACCCAGATTGGAGACCTTGAAGATATTTGCGTCAGGGTCCTTATTAATGGCTATAATATATTTCGAACCGAGTATACCCGTCACATGTTGGGTGGCGCCTGAGATTCCTACTGCAACATAAAGATCAGGGCTCACAATTTTACCTGTCTGCCCTATCTCTAAACTATGGGGAACCCATCCTTCATCCACAGGGACCCGGGTCGTCCCGACCGCCCCTCCCAGAAGTTGGGCCAGCTCTTTGATCCTTTCAAACCCTTCCCTGTTTCCTATCCCGCCGCCTCCAGCTACAATGACCTTCGCCTTCTCCAGGTCGATCCCTTCACTTTCCTGCCTTCTTTGATTGACCAACTTCGCTCTGATCATGGGAGGATCGATTTCATTGGTGAGATCCACTATTTCCCCTTTGCGATCAACCGAGGGTGAAATGGGACTCATGGACTTTCTTCTAACCGTATCGATCTGAATATTTCCAGGAAGAGAGGTTATTTCTGCCATGGCCTTGCCACCAAAGACGGGTCTGGTTTGAACAAAAGACTGTTTACTCGAATCCACTCTGAGCTCAACACAGTCCATACAAATGCCTGCTCCCAATCTCGCCGAAACCCTCGGAGCCGCCTCTCTTCCCAGATCCGTATGACCCATGAGGCATAAACGGGGGTTTGCTTTTTTACATACTCCACAGATTAAATGGGCATAGGAATCAGGGTTATAATCTCGATAGAGTGGGCTCTCAACAATAAAAATCTTATCCGCCCCAAAGGAAATACCTTCTTGAGCAACGGGCGCTAATTCTTCGCCCATGAGAAGAAGGCTCGCCTCCTCTTCAATTATCTTGACTAACTCTCTTGCTCCTCCTAAGAGCTCATGGGTGATAGGGTTAAGCTTTCCTCCTTCTGTCTCACCTACTACGAGGATCCCTCTTAAATTATTCATGGATTCTCCTTTCCATTAACTTAGAGGTCAGTTTGGCGGAAATCTCATGGAGGTCTTCTCCCGTAATGAATTCACACCTTCGTTCATAGGATGGAATAATGAGTCTCATGAGCTGATTCCGAGAGGCCTTTTTCCCAACTTTCGAAATATCGGTTTCAATCTCTTTCCCACTCCAGATTGGAATCTCCTTACTGGCTGCCTTAATGATTCCCCATCCTGAAGGGAGCCGAGCCTGTCCCAGCTCGCTACTGACGGTGATCAGCGCCGGAAGTTCTAATTCAAAAGTTTCAAAACCATCTGTGGTCACTCGCTCCACATTCACTCTTCCGTTGACCACTTTAACATCCTTCGCCCGTGTCACTATAGGGATCCCCAGATATTCAGCAACCACAGATCCTACCACCCCATTGTCCCAATCTGCTGCCTGCCGTCCACAGAGGATCAAATCGTATCTACCGATCTTCTTAATGCCCTGGGCAAGAATGTAACCCACGGCAAAACTATCTGATTCCTCAAAGATTGTATCAGAAATGATCAAGCCTTCGTCGGCGCCCATTGCCAGAGCTTTCCTCACAATATCCTCGGTAGATTTATCCCCAATTGTAATGACAGTGATTTTCCCTCCCTTTTCATCTTTTATTTTTAGAGCAGCCTCTACGGCTAAGGCATCATAGGGGTTTATGACGAAGGGGATCCCTTCGGGTGGAATTACTTTATTCCTCTCTTTGTCGACCATGAACTTTGCCGGTGGCAAATCCGGATCGAGAATCTGTTTGATGCAGACGATGATCTCCATCTCTCCTCCTTTACCCCGTTAGAAATTCCAGCGGGGCATTATTTCTAACGGGGTTTATCCATATTGATAACAGACGCCAAAACCTCCTCTGGGATAGGTCCAGCTAATGGCGCCTTTAGCGCAGGCTATTTGGCAACTCCCGCATTCCAAGCATCCCTCATAAGAGAAGGTGATGTGATCCTCCCTCAATACAAAACAATCTGCTGGACAGGCATAGAGGCAGGGTTTCAGCTCACAATCCCTGCACCCCTCTTCATTCACAGTAATATGAACTTCCTTATCGACATCAAATTTGTTTAAGGCCAGTTTCTCTTCAACCTTCAAATTGCCTTCCTCGCTTTCATGACGTCTGAGAATAATTGCCAGATTGAGATCCTTCCTTTCAGGACCTCTCTCACCATCCGAAAAGTCCCTTTTCGAGGCTCTCCATTGTTTCGAAAGATCTTTTCGGCCATCTCAACGATGAGTTCTGGATAAAGATGGTAGATCCTCGCATTTTTTAAGAACTTAGGCGCCTTTTTGAAGGTTTCTAAATCTTGTAGAACGAAACTCTCCTTCAGAATCTGTTGGTAATGGGAGAGGGTTCTCTGGGAAAAATCCTCCCTTTCTTTAGCCATCTTCACCGTTTCTGCAGCAGCCATCCCTGAAGCGATGGCAAAATTTGCTCCTTCAAGAATTAAACCTGTCCCGAGCAATAAAGCGCCTGCATCGCCGGTCACGAGCAGACCGTCCCTATATAGGCGGGGGATCATTCCCAAACCAGCCACTGGAATGAGATGGGCCGAATATTCTACCGTTTGACCTCCCTCGATCAGCTTACCAATCTCAGGATGTGTCTTAAATTCTTCTAAAAGGTCTAAGGTTTTTACACGGTTCTTTATGAGATCACTCAATTGAGCCACCACTCCGAGGGAGAGACTTTCCTTGTTCGTATATAGAAACCCTCCCCCTGGTAATCCCCTGGTGCAGAGACCCACGAACTCCATGGCCACCCCTTCATTGCCCTTCAGATTGAACCGTTCCTCAATGGTCTTTCGGGACAATTGGATGACTTCTTTAACTCCTTGCTTTATATCCTCTGAGGAAAACTCTTTCCGAAGCCCTGCTTTTTGAGTCAAAAGGGAGTTTGCCCCCTCGGCCAGAATGACCACATCGGAGTGAAATTCCTCTTTACCTATTTTGACTCCTTTCACCTTTTCCCCTTCAACCAGGAGGTCATCTACCTTAAGACCTGTAGCCAGAATGGCGCCGGCTTTTTCGACCTGTTTTGCCATCCAAAGATCAAACTTGGCCCTGAGGAGGATGAAACCATTGTAAGGGGGAATCCCAAAATCAGTAGATTTGAAGTCAACAGAAACGGAACCTTTTCCGGTTAAAAATGAGATGACATGGCGGGTTACAAGCCTTTCAACCGGAGCCTCTTCCCAGAAGTTTGGAAAAAGGTAATTGATTTGAGGGCCGAAGAAAGCGCCGCCCCACATATTCTTCGCCCCCACATATTTGCCGCGTTCAAAAACGAGGACCTTCAGACCCGCTTTGGCCATCACCAGCGCTGAAGCACAACCGGCAGGGCCAGCTCCCACCACGATCGCATCGAATCTGTCCATCACCTATCCCTGTCTATATCATGAGGCGAATGCTTTGATTCCTGTGGCAAAGCTGCCAATGGTTAGCTTCTGGATGTTTGAAGTTCCTCCAAAGATGAGGGGGGAGATCATATCCCGGTAATATCTCTCCACCGGGAAATCGTCTGTATAACCATAGGCCCCGTGAAGCTCCACGGCTGTCCGGGCAGCTCGAACGGCCGCCTCGGTACAGAAGTACTTGGTGATCGCCGTCTCTCTCGAATGGGGAACTCCTTTGTCTTTCAAATAGGCAAGGCGGTAGGCCAACCCCCTCCCAGCTTCACAGTCCACCACCATCTCCGCAATCCTCTCCTGAATGAGTTGAAAGTTCCCGATCGGTTTTCCAAATTGTGATCGCTCCTGGCAGTATTTGACGCAGGCATCGATACAGGCCTGCAAGACACCTACTGCACTGATCGCTATTCCGAAGCGGGTATGCTCTATGGCGCCAAGGGCAACACGCATTCCCATCCCGACTTGTCCAAGTCTATTGGAATCTGGAATACGGCAATCTCGGAAAAACAATTGCCCGGTATCTGTGGAGCGAATCCCTAACTTGTTTTTGATTTTAACCGTTGAAAACCCTGGGGTATCCCGATCAATGATAAACGTGGTAATACCTTTGGTTCCTTTTTCCTTATCGGTTTGAACCAATACGATAGCGAAATCGGCTAACGTGGCATTAGTAATCCAGGTCTTATTTCCATTGATGATCCATTGCTCTCCATCTCTTACTGCTCTGGTCTCTATGGCGGTTGCATCGCTCCCTGCATTTGGCTCTACCGCCGCATGACAACCCGCTTTTTCTCCTTTGACAATGGCTGGAACATACTTTTCCTTCTGTCGATCATCCCCGTGCGTCAAGATGGGCATGGCTTGAAGGGTCGTCTGGGTCAAGAATGATAGCCCTACAGAGAAATCAAAATAGCTAATCTGTTCCATCACCAGTCCAAAGGTCAGCCAGTCCAAACCCAACCCTCCATATTCTCGGGGGATCTTTATACCCATCAGGCCTTGGGCAGCCATCTTCTTCATGATCTCATGGGGAAATCTCTCCTCTCGGTCCCTCTCCCTTGTCGAGGGGAGGACCTCCCTGAGACCAAATTCCTTCGCCATATCTCGGAACATGCTTTGCTCTTTGGTTAACTCAAAATCCACTTTCTCCTCCTTTTCCATACTTAACGTTTAATCTTAAAATATGCCGCCAGAGGCGCTGTGATTTCACGCACAAAGGAGTATGGTTCCTTTTCCATGGCAACAATCTTTTCAATGGCTTCATCGAAGGAAGGATTGTTTTTTATTATTTCGTGAATATATCCTGCGATCTCCAGCTCGATGAGATCGATCACTTCCTCTCGAATCCGTTGACTCCTCTTCTTTGTAAGGATACCGCTTTCCTGAAGGTGACCTTTATGGGCCAAGACCTTCTCCGTAAGCTCCCTTGCTCCTTCCCCGGTGGTCGCAATCGTTTCCAGGATAGGAGGTCTCCAGGAGCCCCCCCTGCACGAAAGATCGACCATCATCTGCAGTTCCATGACAAGACGATCTGCTCCCTCTCTATCGGCCTTATTCACAACGAAGATATCACCGATCTCCATAACGCCCGCCTTCATCACCTGAATTTCATCTCCTAACCCTGGAACGGAAAGGAGGATAACCGTATCCGCCGTCTTTACGATTTCAACTTCGTCCTGACCAACACCCACCGTTTCAATAAGGATAATGTCCTTACCGAAGGCATCCACGATTTTAATGACGTCGGCCGTTGCCCTGGACAAACCTCCAAGCGCTCCGCGAGTGGCCATGGAGCGTATAAATACCCCTGGATCGTTGGAGACCTCCTGCATCCTCAATCGATCCCCGAGCATTGCCCCTCTGGTGAAAGGGCTGGTGGGATCGATGGCAAGGATGCCTACGGTCAGACCCTGCTTTCGGAGCTCCTTTACAACCTTTTCTGTCAAAGTGCTCTTTCCTGAACCTGGAAGGCCCGTAATCCCCACCACATAGGCATGGCCGGTCTTCGGATAAAGAGTCTTCATCACCTCATTAGCTTCTTTCGCTCTATTTTCCACGAGCGTAATGATCTTTGCAAGGGCATTGATTGAACCCTTCATAAAATCCAGTAGCAATTTTTCCAGATCGATCTCCATTTCCTCTCATTCCTTCTTGAGGCGATAGATCATCTCACAACGATCATCATTCACGGCCAGGGTTTTGATGATCTTCAAATCGATTTCTTTTCCAGTCGCCGCCTCAAATATTCCTCTGTCCATGGCCATCAATGCCCAACAAAGCTCACGGCTTGTTCCTTTGAGCCCAAGATTACAACGATAGGCTTTAAGATGAAACCTCTGATCGGTCAGTTCAAGAATATCGACGGGGTTCTTTCGGCGTTTTGCACCCTCGGCAAATGCTGTCGCCACGGTTTTCAAATCGTAGGAGAGGAGCTCCTTTTTTATCTCTTCACCCATGGAGCGTCCTAATTGATAGCAGACTTCCTCAATCAAGGGGAGGACATCAGCGCCAAATCTCTCATAAACCCTTCGGCTCAATAAAGCCAATGCATCTCTGGCGCTTTTGACCTTAAATTCTCCTTCACACTCGATGACAATCACCTCCCAGTGAACTTGGGTTTTCGTTTTTCCATAATGGCACTGAGTCCCTCACGAGCATCTTCGCTCTGGTTGACCCTTTCTACGATGGCCTTCAGCTCAGCCTCAATCTCCGGATCGATCTTCTGGAGCGTAAAGAGCTTATGGATTAACTCCTTTGTCCCTTTGATGGCTAAAGGAGCATCCCCTTCAGCCAATTCCCTGGCCAGTGAATAAGTCTTGGGGATGAGCTGTTCTCTCGGCATCACTTCATTGACTAAGCCTATTTCCTTTGCCCTCTGTGCGTCAATTAACCTTCCAGTCAAAAGAAGCTCTTTCGTTGAACCGAGTCCCACCAAACCGAGCATCCTTTCAATGGCGGTATAGTAATAAACCCTGCCCAACTTCACTAAATTTGCCCCGAAACGAGCAGTTTCAGAGGCTATGCGAAAGTCAGAGATAATCGCTATATCGAGACCGGCGCCAATGGCAGGGCCAAAAATCATCGCAATAATGGGCAGAGGACATTTTATTAAGCTATCCAGACAATGATTGAGACCTTTTAAGGTGTGGGCGACGCCTGTTTCGTTCAAACCCATGAGGTCTACTCCAGCAGAAAATGCCTCTTCTCCTACGCCTCGGATTATGACTACCCTGATATTCTCTTGATCACGTAGATTATTAAGAGTATCACCCAGCAGGAAAAGGGCCTCTGCATTCAGGGCATTCCTTCTTCTAGGACGGTTGATAGAAAGGGTGCAGATATAACCCTTCTCATCCTTTAAAATTTCTTCCATGACACATTTTCCTTTTAGAACTCAATACCCATTTGAGCCTTCGTCCCTTTATGAAACGGATGTTTGATCTCTTCCATATGGGTTACCAGGTCTGCTATTTCCACAATCTTTGTGTCAGCATCCCTACCGGTGAGGATGAGATGAAGACTTTTGGGTTTTGATCTCAAAACTTCCAGAACCTCCTCCACGGGAAGTAGATGATAACTGATCACATAATTGATCTCATCGAGGATGATCATATCATACTTCCCAGAAGCTATCTTTTTACGAGAAAATTTCCAGGCATCGGCTATTGCCTGGAGATCTTCTGGATCTATCTCCCCTTTACGTAGGCTTAAAAATCCATTACCCATAGGGACGATTTCAAAATAGGGATTGAGTTTTTTAACAGCCTCCAGTTCTCCATAATGCCAGCTTCCCTTGATAAACTGGATCATCAGCGTCTTTAAACGGTGGCCGGTTGCCCTAAGGGCCATGCCCATAGCTGCGGTGGTTTTCCCTTTCCCATTGCCTGTAAAGACGATAATCAAGCCTTTTGCCTTTGCGTCTTTAATATTCATTTCTCCTCACTGTTCAGAATCAAATAGTCCTTCCCACCTCCGCCCCTTCCCGAATGGCTTCCATAGCATCCCTTGGCTCTACGCAATCGCCAATGGCATGGATTTCGAGTTCGGGAAAAATCACTCTAAGCTTCTCAAAAAGCTCTCTTTTGGGAGAGAACCCTACTGCCAATACCACAGTGTCTGCCGGAAGAAACAGGAGGTCCCGTCCATTCATCACATAGACTCCATCCTCATGGATTTCTTCTAACGGTGAAAGAGGATAGAGATAAACCCCTTTTTCAACGAGTCTATCTCTTAAGGTCACCGCAGTATATCGCTCAACCCCACGTCCCAATTCTCTTCTGGTGCAAAGGGATACGTGTCTCCTCTCTTCAGCCAGCATCAGCGCAGTCTCCATGCCAAGAGCCCGGCCCCCTATAACAACCACCTTCTCACCTACTCTGGCGTTGCCACTTATCATGTCAACTGCCTGGACAACATTTTTCCCTTGGCCACCTGGAACGTTTGGAATTCGAGGCACTGCCCCCGTAGCCGCCACAATCACTTGAGGTTGAACCTCACGGATAAATTCGACAGTTACCTCCCTGCCCAGAAGTACCTCTACTCCTGCTTCTTCAAGGCTTTGCGCCATTTGCTCAGTAAGTCGTGCGTAGTCTTCCTTACCTTTGATTTTGCAAGCAATGTTCCATTGTCCGCCTAACCGCTCGTTCTTCTCCCAGAGAATGGTTTTATGACCCCGCTGGGCAAGTATATGGGCTGCTTCCATACCGGCTAACCCTCCCCCTGCTATTAAAACCTTCTTTGGAAGATTAGTCGGCTTTATCTCAAATTCCTTCTCCCGAAGTATGGCAGGGTTCACTGTACAGCGAATTCCACGTCCCTTAAAGTCCTGTCGCTCCATCACACTCCAGCAGTTATTACAGAAAAGGCAGCGCCTTATCTGTTCAAACTCACCTGCCATGGCTTTTTTAGGCAGCTCAGGATCAGCCAATAGGGGTCGTCCCATCACAACAAAATCAGCCTTGCCTTCTTTTAGAATTTGCTCGGCAAGCATTGGGTTGCCGATTTTACCTACTACCATTACCGGAATTGAGACAACTCCCTTAATGGCCGCTGCCAGATCAGCAAAAGGGGCATCGTAGTGAAGATAGCAAGGGTTGGTGATATGGGCCGTCTCGACCACCCCTCCTGATACCT
>PEUO01000151.1 GCA_002780715.1 Deltaproteobacteria bacterium CG03_land_8_20_14_0_80_45_14 | reverse complement strand
AATGATGAGATAAAATATTAGAGCAACTAAAACAATGAATAAAGATGCCCTGCCTCGATTTACTCGCCTCATTTGTCTACCTCCTGAAACCATCTCTTAGAATTTCAACCATTTTAGATTTAGTATTTTGACAGACCCAAGGGGAATTTTTCGCACGAAGATTTAATCATTCAGCAAAGGGTTGTCAAGATAATTCTTTAAGAGCTCTGGAATATACCCTCCTTTGTCATTCTGAGCGAAAGCGAAGAATCTCATCATTCTTAATAGGGTGAGACCGTTCACGGAGTTTACCCAGAGTGAGATTCCTCGGTCGCTTGCCTCCTTCGGAATGACAAGAAGCCAGGGGTTCAGAGTGACACATTCCTCAGTTTTCCAGAGCTCCCTCTTTATAACATTTTTCCTGCGGATTTCAAACCCATCCCGGTTAAGGTCGAAACCACGGTTTCTTTATGCCTCTTTTTTCCCAGGTACTTTTTCAATCCAGCAATCGTGGCAGCCGAGGTGGGCTCGATGAAATGACCCTTTCGACCCATCTCCTTCAGGGCTACCCCTATCTCATTTTCCGTGACGGCCAGAATCTCTCCATCCGTATCTCGGATTGCTTCCAATATCTGTTTCCCCCTGACAGGTTCTGCGATCGCAATCCCCTCGGCAATGGTCTCCCTCTTCTCAATCTGCTTAGTTTCCTTCCACCCTTTTTTAAAGGCCTGATACAGAGGGGCACAGGAAGCAGATTGAACACCCACCAACTTAGGAATTCTTTTGATCCTTCCTGCTTCCTTCAGCTCTTTGAAACCCATATAAGCTCCTAAAAAAAGTGTCCCGTGTCCGATGGGGAGAACGAGCGTATCCGGAGCTCTCCAATCCATTTGTTCCCAGACCTCGAAGGCAAAGGTCTTTGTCCCGTGGAGGAAAAAGGGATTCCAGCAATGACTGGCATAAGGGATTTTGGAGGCCGCCTCCATCGCCTTCTCAGCGGTCCTTTCCCTTGAACCCTTCACCCTTTTTAAGGTCGCTCCATAAGCTTGAATTTGGACTAATTTTCCTGGAGAGGTATATTGGGGGACATAGATATCACATTCAATCCCTGTCTTGGCGCAGTAGGCCGCAATGGCGGATCCCGCATTCCCTGAGGAATCCTCGACCACCTTTTGAACTCCCCATTCCTTCATTTTGCTGATGAGCACTGTTGCTCCGCGATCCTTGTAAGACCCCGTGGGGAAAAGATAATCAATCTTTAATAGAACACAATTCCCATTGAGGTCTATCCCCTCCAGAGGAGTAAACCCTTCATTCATGGAAAGAATAGATGCCTCGTTATGGATCGGGATTGCCTCACGATATCGCCATAAGGTAGGACTTCTTTTTAAAATTTTTTTAATGGGGAATTTGGATTCGAATTCAAGGTCGAGAAAGGAACCGCAATCGCACCGCCATCTTGATGGCTGAAGAGGATAGGAACATTTGCAATTTGAACAAGTGAGCTTTTCCAGAATTCAACCCCGTATCGTTGGAAGAATGGAATATTGGAATAATGGAATGGTGGAGAGAATGATCCAGTAATCGAATTCCAAGCGCCAACAGCTAAACAATCGACAAAATCTCAATCGCTTAATTTTTTAACCGAGAAGAACATTCCGGTTGTACAAACATCGGTTAATAAGGATTTGTCTCTAATCATTTTATGACCCATTATTCCAACATTCCAACAATCCATCATTCCATCCATTATTTCTCAACAAGAGGGAACATTACTCGGAAGGTCGTCTGACCTCCCCCTGACTCCATCTCCATCTTTCCTTTCATCTGTTTGACCAATCGGGTGGTAATATGGAGTCCTCTGCCCCTCCCCTCCCCAAGGAGATATCGGTCCCTATCTTCTTCTCGAATTTCCCCCGTATTGGTCACCTCAGCCACTGCCCAAAAATCTTTTCGATAGGACCGAATAGAAAGATGCCCTCCTTCTTCGGGCATGGCATTGGAAGCATTGTTGAGGAGGTTATCTAAAACCCTTTCGATATGCAGAGGGTAACATCGAATCCACAAGGGAGATTCTAAGTCGCCTTCGATCAAATAGATATTCTCCCGCTTCAACTCCTTCATCGCTTCTTCATTGATGAGGAAGCGTTTCTTCAGCTTTTCCGTCAGATCAATCACCTCTTCCCTTCCCTCTCCGTGAAGGGTTAGAGCCAATTCCTGAATACGGGATGTCTCTTTCAATATAATATCCAGTGCCTGAGCCATCTTTTCCTTCCTGGAAGGATACTCTCCATCTTCCAAAATTTTCTGGATCCGTTTAGCAAATCCTGCCACTGCGATGGCTGGATTTTTAAAATCGTGAAGGATATCGTCCATCTTTTCCAGCCTCAGCCCTTTCATCAACTCTTTGCCAAAGAAGATAAAAATCTCAATCTCTTCATCTGCAAATCTTCGGTGGTGTGCCTGGGCATCGAAGGCTAAGAAATAGTTAACGACATCGCTCACCTTAAGAGGGATATAGAGAACCGAATGGATTTGTTGGATCTCCAGAAATCGCTTGAGGTCTTGAGGAAGGAGAGCGCTTTCCTGTGGATTGTGAATGAGAATATAGGAAGGAAAGATCTTCTCGTTTTCAAACTCACCGAAAGGACCGGCTTGGTTCACCACTGCATCAATATAGGGTTCTTCTTTCACCGAAAAGGCCTGCCCAATCCCATGTTGTATCTCTGGATACCCGGCCTCCAAAACGACATGCTGCCGATCTTCGCTGACCGAGAAGAGAGAACACCTTTGGATCCGCATGATGTCCACCAATTCCGGGATAACCAAATTGAAGACTTCTCTCATCTTGATCCCTTCCCGCCTTCCCAGCTTCAGGAAGATCTGCTCTACAATCTTATCTTTTGTCGCATTCAATTTCTGGAGGTCCATGATCCGCTTTCGGGCGATGACATAACTCACTCTTCTCGAAAGCATCTCAGCGATCTTGGCCTCCAAGGGAGTAAATATCTTATCTATCTCTTTATAATAGATTTGGAAGGATCCTTCAGTATCCAAATCTTTCAAAGAAAAACGGGGGATTGAAATCGGCACAGCTAACATCGAATGGATTCCATATTTTTGAACCTTTTCCTTGTTTTTATACTTCTCCTCGTTTAAGATGTTGGGTACGAAGTAAGCTTGATGTGTTTTCACCACCTCGCCGGCGATGGTATCTTCAAAAGGGATCGCCTCCTCACGTTCATCCATCTGAGGAGGATAAGATCCAAAGGAGATCATCTCCTCCTTTCCAGGATCATATATTCGTATGCTTGCCGCCTCTGCCCCGAGATATTCCACTACGTTTTTCGCGACGGTTTCAAGGATTTCCTTCTCGCTGAGATGGGGATTGATCTCAAGAATGGTTTCGGTCTGACTGATCAGTCGATCTACATAACGGTAGATTACTTCCTCTGTGATCAGGTCCACCACCCTGGTCACCTCTTCGAAGGAAAAGGTACAACCCTTCTCCTTCAGATCGGCCATGATGGATTCCAAAAGCTTTTGATCAATCTTAAAATGGTCCATAATTACCTAGGATTTTAAAGACAACTATGTAGGACAGAAATATTATAAACCTTTCCCCGGAGGTGTCAACCCTTCGACTCCCCGGCCTGAAGGCCGTGGCTTGCTCAGTCCTTCGATATTGCTCAGGACTGAGCTCTGAGCATTGTCGAAGAGCTCAGGGTTGACCCTGAGCGGCGCTTCTTTACCCCGCCTTCAAAGGCGGGGCTTGGCGCCGCCGAATGGGTCAACTTATAATCCCACTTGACCCCGCCTATCCCGCTAGGGCGGGATGGGGCGCTTGCCGGCCTAAGGGGGGTTGGGGGGATTTGTTAAGCTTATGGGAGGAGCGGAAGATTAAAACCAAATTGCAGAGGTTTCACATTCAATATTTTTTAAAAAGCGCGGGGATCTTCAAACTTCTTTATCAGGATGGCGCTGTTGACCCCCCCAAAACCCGCTGATATCGAAAGGCCAAGTCTGACCTCCTTTTTTCTCGCTTGGTTGGGAACATAGTCCAGGTCGCATTCTGGGTCTTGAAATTCATAGTTGAGGGTGGGATGGATGATTCCTTTTTCGATGGCCAGCAGGACGGAGATGGCCTCTACCCCCCCTGCCGCCCCCATCAGATGGCCAGTGATGGATTTGGTTGAACTGATGGGAATCTGGTAAGCCTGTTTTCCAAAGACTCCTTTGATCATTCTCGTCTCCACCCTATCATTCAACAGGGTGGACGTGCCATGGGGATTGATGTAATCAATCTCTTCCAGATGGATGCCTGCCATATCAAGGGCATCCTTGACTGCCTTACCCAACGCCTTTCCATCAGGATCGGGGTCAGTAAGATGGTAGGCATCGGCCGTCATCCCGAACCCAACCACTTCGCCGTAAATGTGGACGCCTCTCTTCTTCGCATGCTCTAATTCCTCAAAGATGAGAACTCCGGATCCCTCCCCCATGACAAATCCATCCCGCTCCCGATCAAAAGGCCGGCAAGCCTTCTCTGGATCGTTGTTCCGAGTCGACATGGCTCTCAACACGTCGAACCCAGCAAAGACATAGGGGGTGATACAGGCATCCGTCCCACCCGTGATCATAAAATCCTCCCCGCCCCCCTGAATCTGGAGAAAACTATTGATCATAGCATGGGTGGCTGATGCACAAGCTGTTGAAACTGCATAAGCAGTCCCCCGAAGGGTAAAATATTGGGTGACATGGGAGGTGATTGAACTCAAATAGATATTGGGAAGGCCAAAGGGGGAAAGACCTTTCATCCCCTTCGTGATAAAACGTGTATGGAAGTACTCCATCAATTCCATTGCTTCCACACCTACTCCCAGGATCACACCCCCCTGAAAAGGATCAAACCCCTTCAGTTGATAAACCCCCTTCTGTCCATGGCGATCCTCTTCCGATTCATTACTTGTAATCTCAAATCCTGCATCTTTTAAAGCAAGCCATGCTGCTGCAATTGCAAACTGGGAAGTCCTCCCGAGGTGCTTCGAGTGTTTTGTTTTCTCAACAAATTGAAAAAGATCAAACCCATCAATGGGCGCACCCACTTGGCTTCGGTATTGGGACATATCCCGGTCGGGGAACGCGATCCTTCGAAAGGATGTCTTCCCCTGGATCAAACTCTCCCAGTAAGCCTCTTTTCCGATCCCTACAGGAGTGACAGGACCGACTCCGGTGATCACCACGCGTTTCTTATAATTCCTCACGCTCATCTCCTTTCCAGGTTGTCTTGTATTTTCATAGATTGCCCTCCTATTTGTCAAGGTCAAAACAAAAGGTCTCTGAAAAACCCTGAAAATCTTTATCAGAAATTTTCATAAGGTGGGTAAACCCCGTTAGAAAGTCTTCGACTTTCCAACGGGGAGGCTCACCCCGTAAGACCTTCGGTCTCTTACGGGGCTCACACGGGGCATTAAACCCCGTGTTCGCTCTAAAAGGAATTATATTTTTTATATCTTCATCCCCGCTGCAGCCGCCGGCCCAGAGGGCCTCTGGCCCGGAGGGAGCAGCGGGGCATTCTTTCTAACGGGGTAAAAAAGGTTGAGCCTGTCCCTCACTTTTCTTTCAACAACAGGGTTGACATACTTCTGGTTTAGAAATATAAATTTTATTTAAGGCTCAACAAGCCTTCTCAAGGTATCGAGGAATGAAAAAATGAAGGGGTTTCAGAATCGAACTCGATTTTTCTTTTTTTTATGTCTTTTCTTTCTTCTCTCTGCCTGTCTTCCAAACAAAAAGCTGACAGTCGGCGCTACCGCAACATTATTGGAAGAGGTCGCGAGGGCTTCCTATAGACAATCGGACCTGAGAATCCTTCGGGAGGGGATGCCCGCTTATCTGATGTTGATCGATGGAATGGTCCAGGCCATGCCAGAAAATGAGCGGTTACTCATTGCGGCGGCCCAGAGCTATTCGTCCTTTGCTTCCCTCTTTGTGGAGGATCAAGATAAGGAATATGCAAATCTGCTCTATGGAAGGGGAAAACAATATGCTTTGAAATCTCTTGAAATGAGAGGGTTTAAGGAGCCTCTCCAGAGACCTTTCGATGAATTTAAGGAGGGGTTGACCCGTCTCGGGAAAAAAGATGTGCCCACCCTCTTTTGGACGGCCACCTGCTGGGCGAATTGGATCCGCCTTAACTTGGATTCGATGGAGGCGATATCTGAACTTCCGAGGGTGGAATGGATGATGAAAAGGGTTTTGGAGCTTGATGAGGGATTCTACTACGGCGGCCCCCATCTCTTCATGGGAATATGGTATGCCTCCAGACCAAAAATTGCCGGCGGAGATCTCAAAAAAGCACAAGGACATTTTCTGAAGGCTCTGGATCTTGGGCAAGGGAAATTTTTGATGGCTTATGTCTATTATGCGAACCATTACGCTCGAAAAATGATGGACAAAGACCTCTTCACCTCGACCCTTCAAAAAGTCTTAGACACTCCTGTTGAGACTTCCCCGGACTTAGTCCTCCTCAATACCGTAGCTAAAAAACAGGCAAAAGAATTGCTCAGTCATGGTGGAGAATATTTTGAATAGGAGAAAAAATATGGGCAGCGGTGACGCTATCAAAAATTTAGGACTCAGTTTACTGGCTTTTCTTTTTTTCACCCAAACCGCCATGGGAGCAGAAAAAAGTTTATTGATCAAAATGGGAACCCTGGCTCCAGAGGGAAGCTCCTGGATGAAGACCTTCAGCGCCTTGAACACAGAAGTGATGAAAAAGACGGAAAGCAAAGTCCAGTTTAGAGTTTATCCAGGCGGGGTGTTGGGCGATGAGATGGATATGCTCCGAAAACTGAAGATTGGCCAAATTCAATGCGTCGCTCTCACCTCCGCTGGACTTTCTACACTCTTCAAAGAGATGGACGTTCTCCAGATCCCTTTCCTTTTTCAAACCTATGAGGAGGTCGATTCCGTTTTGAAAAAAATGGATTCTTTTTTCCAAAAAGGTTTTGAGGACAATGGATATGTTCTCTTGGGGTGGTCCGAGGCAGGATTTGTCTACCTAATGTCCACCCTTCCCATCTCCAGTGTGGCCGACCTTAAAAAGGCCAAGGTATGGATCTGGGAGGAATCGCCGATGTCCGAGGCCATTTTCGATGAGGCCGGGGTGAAGGCCATTCCACTCACTGTCCCCGATGTTCTGGTTGGACTCCAAACCGGACTGGTGGATGTGGTCTATGCCCCTCCCACAGGAGCCATCTCCCTCCAGTGGTTCACCAAGGTCAAATATCTCACCGATGTTCCTTTGGTTTATTTGGCAGGCGGGATAGTCGTAAAAAAAGATATTTTTAAACAAATCCCTCAAACCTCCCAGAATTTCATTTTGGAAAGTTTTCAACAACATCTGGATCGATTGAAGATCATCACTCGAAACGAAAATCGAGATGCCGTTAAGGTGATGGTTAAAAACGGGGTTAAGATCATCACTCCATCCAAGGACCAAATCGATGAATACAAGAGGCTATCGAATAAAGCGATGGGCCATATCAGTGGCCAAAGCTTCTCTAAAAAAGTCTTAGAGGAAGTAACCTCTTTCCTGGAAAGTTATCGAAGGAGAGGAAAATAATGAACCCTGTTAGAAATTCCAGTCGTTGCGACTCGAAACCGAGCGGGGCATCAAATCCCGCCAGAATTATTCTGGAACCCGACCCCGCCGCAAAGCAGCGGCCCATCATTTCTAACGGGGTGAATCGATGGGAGCGGGTGGATGAGACCATTGACCGAGTGGAGCAAACCCTCCTCGTTACCTTCTTAGGCTTCATGATCCTCATTGCTTTCTTACAAATCGTCCTCCGGAATTTTTTTAACACGGGTCTGAGCGGGGGAGACTCCCTCTTAAGGAATCTGGTTCTCTGGATCGGTTTTATCGGGGCCACCCTTGCCACGAGGGAGGGGAAACATATCAACATCGATGTGGTTTCGAGATGGCTGCCCTCTTTAGGAAAGAATGTCGTCACACGTATCATCCATTTGTTTTCCTTTTTTATCTGTTGTCTTTTGACCTATGCCGCATTGAAATTTATTAAGAACGAAGTCCAGATGGGGAATAGGACCTTTTTAAATATTCCTGCCTGGATCCCAGAGATAATCCTCCCCATTACTTTTGGTCTGATGACTTTCAGGTTTGGTCTTCGTTCTTTTAAAAATCTTTCCGAGATGGGAAAAATGGAACCCCTTCATGATCGAGAGGAAGAGACATGATCTTCCTTTTGATCCTCATCGCTCTCCTTTTCATGTTTATCGGAGCGCCTCTCTTCACTGTTTTCTCTGGCCTGACGCTCTTCCTTTTATTCTTCGGCCATATCGATTCCTCAGCTATGATCATAGAAATGCATCGCATTGCCACCACTCCCATTCTTGTGGCCATCCCCCTCTTCACCTTTGCTGGATATCTCCTTTCAGAAAGCAAGGCGCCCAGAAGGTTGATCGGGCTGACCGACGCCCTCCTGGGTTGGTTGCCGGGTGGGTTAGCCATCATCGCCCTCATCACCTGCTCCGCCTTTACTGCCCTGACAGGGGCTACCGGTCTCACCATCATTGCCTTGGGAGGCATCCTTCTCCCTGCATTGCTACAGGGGAAATATCCTGAAAAGTTTTCTCTCGGGCTGGTGACCAATTCAGGGACATTAGGCCTTCTTTTTCCGCCGAGCTTGCCCATCATTATTTATGCAATTGTGTCCAAGGTGCAGATTAATCAACTTTTTCTTGCAGGTTTATTGCCCGGCATTCTCATGGTCGTCCTGCTCTCCGCGTTCAGTGTTCAGAAGGCCATTGCTGCTGAGATCCCGAGAACCAAGTTCAATACTGCGCGGATGTTTAAAGCATTAAGAGACGCTATCTGGGAACTTCCTCTCCCCCTCGTCGTACTGGGCGGTGTTTACAGCGGATACTTTGCTGTCAGCGAGGCAGCAGCGATTACAGCCGTCTATGTTTTCCTGGTCGAAGTGGTCATCTACCGGGATATCAAATGGCGGGAACTTCCCCAGGTCATGCGAAAAAGTATGGTGCTGGTGGGAGGAATCTTGATCATTCTGGGAGCAGCCCTTGGTCTCACAAATTATCTAATCGACGCGGAAGTGCCGATGAAGCTATTTAATTTATTCAAGTCTTATACCGACAGCCCTTTCATATTCCTGATCCTCCTGAACCTCTTTCTCTTAATGGTGGGCTGTCTGCTGGACATCTTCTCTGCTCTGATCGTTGTCGTCCCTCTCATCACTCCGGTTGCCAATGCCTATGGGATCAACCCGGTTCACCTCGGCATCATCTTCCTTGCCAATCTCCAGATTGGGGCATTAACCCCTCCTGTCGGAATGAACCTTTTTATCTCAAGCCTCCGTTTTGGAAAACCGATGTCGAAAATCATAATAGCCTCCCTCCCATTTATTGTTGCCCTCTTATTTATATTGGCCATCATCACCTATGTCCCCTGGTTTAGCCTCGCCCTCCTGAAATAAAAACATGAAGGTTAAGGATAAGGTTTAGGTTTAGAATTTCTCAACCTCAACCTTAACCTGAACCTCAACCTTTGCCAACGCTATGCGCTTTGCTCTATGCTCTCTGCGTTACTGTTTCAGGAAGTCGAGGATGGCTTGATTGACTTCTTCTGGAGTTTCCCACATGGGAATATGGCCACTTTTTTCAATTCTCTGAAACTTCGAACCGGAGACGGCCTG
>PEUO01000017.1 GCA_002780715.1 Deltaproteobacteria bacterium CG03_land_8_20_14_0_80_45_14 | reverse complement strand
ATGCCCCGCTTGCCCTGTTAGAGACTTTCTCTAACGGGGTGAATGAGCCTCCCCGTTGGAAAGTCGAAGACTTTCTAACGGGGTTTACTATTTGGTGTGTACTAAGAGGATTTGGGTGAGCCTTTGGACCAGTGTTTTAATCGGCTCCAGAGGGTGAATTTTTCGAAGACATAAAGGCCCTCTCGTGTTTTTAAATAGACCTTTTTGCCCATCTTCAATTCTTTGGGGGAACGATAATCCGGATTACAGGCCATCACCATTTCACCTGCCTCGGTTTTGACAAAACCAAGGGTGAGGGGCGAACGGAATCCTTCTGGGGTGGCGTAAAGGGTGGTAAATGTTTCCAGAATTCCAACTCCCTCTGAGGGCGGAGGGGTGCTGCTCTTCTTCGAAACTCTAATTTCTGGATGATAATCAGGGCTCCAGCCTTCCTTCACGATTCGTTTTCGATCGCTGCGTTCGAGAATGGTAACCAAATTATTATTCCCCAATCCTCCAATACTTTGGGCCAATCCAATTTCTGCCCTCTCCAATTGTCTTTTTTTTCCTGCCTCGCCCTTGAGTTGATAGACGATCTCCACCAATTGAGCAAGACCTGAGGCGCCAACAGGATGTCCTCTTGCCTTCAAACCTCCGGATGGATTAATCGGGAGCCTTCCTCGAAGATGAGTGATCCCTTCTTCCAAAGCCCTCCATCCCTCTCCAGGCGGAAAAAAGCCTAAATCTTCTGTCCCAATGATTTCAAAAAGGGTAAAAGCATCATGGACCTCTGCAAATTGGATATCAGAGGGATTGAGTTGGGCCATGGTGTAAGCCTTCTGAGCAGCTTCCTTAGTAGAGTTAAAAGAGGTGAAGGAAGTTCGATGTCTCACTGCAGCCGTATCCGTAGCATGGCCAATGCCAGAGACCTTGATAGGGGTGGGTTCAGAAGTGAGGATAATGGCGGAAGCTCCATCTGTGATGGGCGCACAATCATAGAGGCGAAGGGGATAAGAGACCATCTGGCTCTTCAAATAATCTTCTTTGGTGATCGTTTTTCTAAACTGGGCATAAGGATTGAAGGTACCATTGGAATGGTTTTTGATGGCCGCCTGAGCAAGGATATCCTCAAGCTTCAGCGGTGAAAGGTTGAATTCTCGGGCATATTTTTGTGCAATCATGGCAGCGAGAGCAGGCATGGTCGCACCGTACCTTCGCTCAGAACGATCGATGACCTCGGAGAGAATCCGGGTAGTTTTGGCCGTAGGAAGGTGAGTCATCTTTTCGCCGGCGAGGACGAGGACATGTTTCATATGGCCAGATGCCACAGCATAGAACGCCGTCTCAAAGGCGCCTGCACCCGTAGAGGAGGCGGTCTCCACTCGAGTGGAGGGAATACCCGTGAGCCCAAGCGTGTCGGCTAAAAGGGTGGCAAAATTAGAATCTCCGACAAATTCCTCAACATTCATGACCCCCAAATAGATCGCATCGACTCGCTCCAATTGAGCTTCCTTTAAGGCTGAGGAGGCAGCCTCAGCCATCATCTTTTCGAGAGAATCTTTCGATCTCCCGAATTTTGTCATGCCCACGCCTGAAATATAAATATCCATAACCTTTTCCGTTATCTCATCTGAATATTACAATAAAAAATCTTATTTTAACAGGCGGATGAAAAAGTCAACCCTTCGACTCCCCAGCATAAATGCTGGGGCTTGCCTTCGACCCGAGACTTCGGCGAGCTCAGTCGAGCCGCTCAGGACGAGGGGCTCAGGGTTGACCCTGAGCGGCGCTTCTTCACCCCCCCTTCAAAGGCGAGGCTTTGCGCCGCCGAATGGGTCAAAAACCACTCCTTTTTAAAGAGGTTGCCAGCGCTGTCCACTCCGCCGGCCTGCCTTCGCCGGAGCCCTTCATGCAGACCGAAGCAACTTCGGTTGCGAAGGCTGGATTAGACCCGCAGGTGTTTTGGGAGTAGGGGCTTAAGCTACGGATCGAATTAAAAAGATATTATAACCTTAAAAAACAAGAAACGGACAGGAGACCAAGCACATTCTGTTTATAACCCATTGGATTCATTTAATTATTACTTGTGAAAAAAAATGTTTTGACCTCTGGCAACGGTGGTATTATACTTAAGTTCGACCTAATGTTGGAAGATAAATTGGCGGTAGTAAATGCAAGATTTAATTCTTGCTTGAGAATATTCCCTCTTTTAAAAATCCCAAACTAAAAATCGTTACAACATTAGGATTAATTTTATTGGGGGCTGATGGATATGGACGAAATCAGTTATCAGGAATTTCTAACAACCAAGATCAGTGACTTGGAACTGGATGTCAATGAAAGCTTGGTTCCTTCTTTCAAAAGATTGAAGAAGGAATTAAGGGGAAATCGAATTCTCTTGTGGCCTGACTTCTATTTTGGGAATGAGTGGGGATGCGTGAATAAGAAGATTTCGATCAGCGTCCCTTTCTATTTAGCCATGCCTGAATTAAAAGACCTCGAAGGAGATACACCGACAAATGAGGAGATCATAAAGACCCTGCGTCACGAAACAGGCCATGCGGTGAATTATGCTTATAAACTTTGGCAACGAAAGGATTGGAAGGAAACCTTTGGAGATTTTCACAAGAAGTATCGGGATGGATATCTCTACCGTGTGAATCCCTGGTCCAAGAGTTATGTCAGACACCTCCACTATTTAGGCGATCCTCACTACGCTCAAAAACATCCTGATGAGGATTGGGCAGAGACCTTTGCCATCTGGCTCGATCCCCGGTCCCATTGGGGAGTAAAATATCGAAACTGGCCCACCGCCTTAGAAAAATTGTCCTATGTGGATCGTTTGATGGAGGAGATTGCCGGAAAGGAACCTTTGAATTTGGAAAAGAAACAGGATGGAATGTATACAACGATTGAAGAAACCGTATCGGAATGGTGGGGATTAGATGGAGAAATTTTGGATCAGGAGCTTCAGGAATATCTCACTGATATGAATGAACTCTTCATCAAACCTGGAAATGGGTGGAGAAATCTCCTCCCTGCATGGAAATTGGTTCGAAAATATGCGAGGCCGCTCACAGAGCGAGTCGGCCTTTGGATTTCAGGATCAAATAAACACACGGTTCGGAAAAGGCTCCGCCAATGGGAGGCAATCTGCAGAAACGAATCCTTAGGGTACCTTCCGGAAGATGAGGCAAGGAAATTGATTGAGTTGACCACCCTCCTCACCTACTATGTGGTTGACGGGGTTCATCACTTCCGTAGCTGATCTAACTCAGTTCGACCTTCCCTCATCTTCCTCCTCTCTCCAGTGGGGGGCTATGTCGTAATTCATTTTTGTCACCCTGAACTCGTTTCAGGGTCTCGTAACTGATTGATTCCATTAGATGCTGAAACAAGTTCAGCATGACATTTTCCTCCATTTCCCCTATTACGACACAGTCTCTGGGGGGAGGGAAGATGAGGGGATCAGAGAATAACTGTTTTTTTAATGGTCTTGATGATTTCTTCTGGTTCATCGATGAGCTGAAGGATGTCAAAATCTGTGGAAGAGATCTTCCCTTGCTTGAGTACGACTTCTTTAATCCAGTCAAAAAAACCCTTCCAATAATTTGATCCCACTAAGATCACCGGAAAGGGTTTGATCTTGTGAGTCTGAATGAGTGTAATCGATTCAAGCAGTTCGTCCATGGTCCCAAATCCACCGGGAAGAATGATATAGGCCATTGCATATTTGACGAACATGACCTTCCGAACAAAGAAGTAGCGGAAATTCAGAGTGATATTGGTATAGGGATTGGGCTTCTGTTCGAGTGGCAGTTCAATATTCAAGCCAATTGATTTCCCTCCCGCAGAGGAAGCGCCTTTGTTGGCAGCCTCCATGACCCCAGGGCCTCCTCCTGTAATCACCGCAAAGCCATTTTCCGCCAGGAGCTTGCCGATTTGCTCTGCTTTCTGGTAGATATCGTCCCCTGGTCTAATTCGTGTTGAACCAAAGATGCTCACGGCAGGTTGATATTTGGAAAGGGCTTCGAATCCATCCACAAATTCCGCCATGATTCGAAACATCCTCCAAGAGTCCTGTATAGTGATTTCATTGATAACATACTGTTTATCTGTCATGTTTTCTCCTTCTCCACCCCCACCCCTGCCTGCGGCAGGCAGGCTCTCCCTCCCCCATTTTAGGGGGAGGGTGGGGAGGGGGACGTTGCTTATTTTTATTGATAATTTAAGAATTTTATATTAGGAGAAAGGAAGTCTAAAGTCAACTTCATTGATAGGGAACGGTTTGGCTCCGCCCCCGAGGGGCTTCTGCCCCGGAGGGAAACCGTTCCCCACTCCGAACTACGAACTAATAACTCCGGATTGGTCCTGGAAGGGATAGGTATATCGATGAGAGTGGAATTTTTGGGAGGTGTCCGAACCGTTACCGGATCGGCGACTCTTTTGGAAAAGGGTTCATTAAAGTGGCTGGTCGATTGTGGGATGTTTCAGGGAGGCAAAGAACTCGAGGAGAGGAATTGGAAAGTCCAACCCTACCAGGCTAAAAACCTCTCTTTTATTTTACTCACCCATGCCCACATTGACCACAGCGGTCTCATCCCCAAACTGGTCAAAGAAGGATTCAGAGGGAAGGTGGTCTGTACAAAGGCTACCCACGATCTCTGTGAAGTAATGCTTCAAGATAGTGGACATATTCAGGAGATGGAAGCAGAGTGGCAGAATCGTAAGGGCAAAAGGGCGGGAAAGGGAGAAGCCGTTCCTCTTTATACCATGAAAGATGCAGAAAAAAGTCTTCGATATTTTGAGACTGTAAATTATGATGAAATATTTCAGTTGGCGGATGGGGTGAAGGTGCGTTTTCAAGATGCCGGACACATTTTGGGATCTGCTATCATTGAAATTTGGATTGAGGAGGAAGGGCAGGAGAAAAAAATAATCTTCTCAGGAGATTTGGGAAATTTTGACCAACCCATCATTCGAGATCCATCGATTGTTGAAAAGGGTGATGCCCTTTGGTTGGAATCGACCTATGGGAATCGGCTTCATAAATCAAGGGAAGAGACCGTTCGGGAATTGTTGAAGATTGTCCAGGAAGCCATTGCCCATCAGGCAAAAGTGGTCATTCCTGCCTTTGCTGTGGAGCGAACGCAGGATATTATTTACACCCTTGGCCAATTTATCAGGAAGGGGTCCATCCCTCCAATTCCAATCTATATTGATAGTCCGCTGGCGATCTCCGCTACGGAGATCTTTAAGAGGAATTCAGATTGTTTTGATCAAGAGACCAAAAACCTTCTATCGGGAGGAGAAAATCCATTAGAAATTCCAGGAATCATTTACACCCAGACCACTGAAGAATCAAAAGCCATTAACGAAGATTCAAGACCTGGAATCATCATTTCCGCCAGTGGGATGTGCGACTCCGGAAGGATTAAACACCATTTGAAGCATCACCTCTGGCGAGAAGAATCCCACATCGTCGTCATCGGTTACCAGGCTGAGGGAACCATCGGGAGGAGGATTGTTGATGGAGCCAAGACGGTCAGGCTTTTTGGAGAGGAGATTGCCGTCAAAGCTCATATCCATACCCTGGGAGGATTCTCTGCCCATGCTGACCAGAAGGGGCTTCTCGATTGGGTTTCACACATCCATAATCCCCAACTTGAAGTGTTTGTTAACCATGGAGAAGAGAAGATTTCATTAGGGCTGAGCCAACTTATTTACGCCCAATTCCATTTTAAAACGGCTGTCCCACAATGGAGAGAGAAGAAAATTCTTTTCAGTGATGTAGAAAAAGTGATGATAGAAGAAGAAGTCAAGGAGGAATTACCTCCTGAAGAACCGTTTTCTGTTCTTTTTAACCACTTGGATCGAACTTATAAAAGGCTTCGTCGAAAATTAAAAAGAGAGAAGAAGGGAGGAGAAGATTTTTACGACCCGAAGCGGTTGAGGCAATTAGAGGAGATAAAAAAGAAATTAGAGGAATTGGAATCGGAACTATAAAAGCCTTGCGCAAAGCGTGAAAGATTTTACCCTATGCCCGATGCCCTTATAGGCGCTTAGCGGTTTTAGAGGAAAGCGGTTGTGGTTGAGTTATTAAAGATTGGTATTGTTTTTTCCATCGTTCTCATCCTTACCTTCAAGAGAGTGAACCTGTGGATTAGCCTTCTCGTGGGCACCTTCTTGTTGGGTTTCCTTTTTCACCTGCCTCTCCATACTATCGTGAAAGATCTTTTCAACTCAACTCTTGATAAAAGGACCCTCCTTCTCATCGGTGCCTTTATCGCCATCCTCTTCTTCAGCAGTCTTTTAAAGGAAACGGGTCGTATGAAGGAGATCCTTGAGGGGTTCAGAAATATCTTCAGAGATATCCGTGTGGTGATTGCCTTGCTCCCAGCTATGATCGGTTTAATGCCTATCGTTGGGGGGGCATTGGTCTCAGCGCCGATGGTGGTAGAAGGATCCGATGAATTAAAGCTCTCGGCCGAACGGAGAACCTTCGTTAATTACTGGTTTCGACACCTTTGGGAATATATCCTCCCTACTTATCCTGCTCTCATTTTAGCCGCCACCCTATTAAAGATTCCAGTGAGAAACCTGGGATGGATCAACCTCCCCCTCACACTTACAGCCATCATCAGCGGAATCTTCTTTGGATTTTGGGGAGTTTCCAAATCAACGAGGGTTAGGAATTTATCGAACACCATATCCGGTTTGAGGTTATTCTATAATTTATGTCCCCTCATCTTCGGCCTCATTTTGGTCGTTGGTTTTCAGGTGGAGTTGGTCTATGCATTTAGTTTAGCCATTTTAGGGATGATCATTTTTTATCAAATTGGCTGGCGGTCTGTTTTAAAGGGGTTGAGGGAGAGTCTAAACATAGAACTTTTACTAACCGTGACTGCCGTCATGGGATTTAAGAAGGTATTGGAGTCGTCTCGTGCCATCCATGCTGTCTCCACTGTTTTATCATCATCCGGGGTTCCCCTCTGGCTGATTGCCATTTTGATCCCCTTGTTGATCGGGTTGATCACTGGAATGACCATTGCACCGATAGGGATCGGTTTTCCCATTCTCATTCCCTTATTTCAAAACGATTCCAACTTCCTCAATTATATGACGTTAGCTTTTGCCAGCGGGATCAGTGGCGATTTGCTTTCACCTTTCCATCTCTGTCTCATTCTGACGAAGGATTATTTTCGAGCCGATTTAAAAGGGGTCTATCGTTTTATTTGGATGCCAACGACTTTTATCTTAGTGGTGGCTCTTTTGTTGACTTTTCTAAGGTAACTTAACTTGCGATACTCTTTTGATTGAAGAAGAAGCTCTGTACCACTTAGGATGCAGGGCAAAGCCCTGAACCTCACATGGTTCAAGGGATCAAGGAGAGAGGGATGGCAGAGGAAAGAGGGCCCTAATTTATCAGAAATACAACTAAAGTTCCTTTGATATTTTATCTATTTGGAAAACGACGGAGATTTATTGACAAATTGGAAAAACATCGATTATCATTTCTAAGCTCGATAAGTAGAAAGGTGATCCATGGGTAAAAATCTTGTAAAAAAAATTTTTGAAACGCATTTGGTCAGTGGAAGATGTGCGCCTCGCGAAGATATCGCTATTGCCATTGACCAAACCCTCACCCAGGATGCCACAGGAACGATGGCCTACCTTCAATTTGAGGCTTTGGGGATCCCGAGGGTCAGGACTAAATTCTCGATCAGTTATGTCGATCACAATATGCTTCAAACCGGATTTGAGAATGCGGATGATCATCAATTTCTACAAACCTTTGCCGCAAAACATGGGATCTTCTTTTCCAAACCCGGCAATGGCATCTGCCATCAAATCCATTTAGAACGATTTGCAAAGCCCGGAGAGATCCTCCTCGGTTCTGACAGCCATACTCCTAATGCCGGCGCCATGGGAATGATTGCGATTGGTGTGGGAGGACTCAATGTCGCCCTTGCCATGGCGGGCGAACCCTATTACCTCAAGATGCCAGAGATTGTTTTAGTGAGGTTGAAGGGGAAACTCCCGTCCTGGGTGGCCTCAAAGGATATTATATTGGAACTTCTGAGACGATTAACTGTCAGAGGGGGAGTGGGAAAGATTTTTGAATTTGGAGGGCTGGGGGTAAAGACGCTCTCCATCCCAGAAAGGGCTACCATCGCCAATTTAGGGGCAGAGTTGGGAGCTACCACCACGGTCTTCCCAAGTGATGAAAAGAGCCTGGAGTTTCTGAAGGCGCAAGGCAGGAAGAAAGATTGGATTCCTCTCGAGCCGGATAAAGATGCAGAATACGATCAAATCATTGAAATCGATCTCCGCGAGTTAGAGCCTCTCATTGCTCAACCCTCCAGTCCGGACAAGGTCTGCCCGGTCAGAGAGGCGGCTGGAAAAGCAGTGAAACAGGTCTGCATCGGGAGTTGCAACAATTCCTCCTATTTCGATTTGATGAGTGTCGCTAAGATTTTAAGAGGAAAAAAGATTCATCCAGAGGTCAGCCTCACTATCACCTTTGGGTCGAAACAGGTCTTTGAGATGATCGCCCGCAATGGAGCTTTGGCCGACCTCGTCAGCGCTGGCGCTCGCATTCTGGAGTCAGCCTGTGGTCCATGCATTGGAATGGGCCAGGCTCCTCCCTCTCATGCCATTTCCATTCGGACGATGAATCGGAACTTTTTAGGCCGAAGCGGGACGCCTGAGGATCAGGTCTATCTGGCCAGCCCCTATGTGGCAACCGCCTGTGCCTTAGGAGGGTCCATCACTGATCCCAGAAAATTGGGTTCAAGACCGCCTCGTATCCCCATGCCCCCAAAATTTTTAATTGATGACAGTCTTATTCTTCCTCCAGCTTCAAAGTCAGAAAAAGTGGTGATCGAACGGGGGATGAATATTAAACCATTGCCTCTCCGAGGTTCCTTGGAGGATTCTATAGAAGGTTCAGTGATTTTGAAAGTGGGAGACAATATTACCACCGACGATATCCTTCCTGCTGGAGCAAGGGTTCTTCCTCTACGATCCAATATTCCTGCTATTTCAAAGCACCTTTTTGAGAGATTGGACCCTGATTTTTTTAAGAAAGCAAAAGAGCTGGGCGGTGGATTTGTTTTGGGAGGCGAAAATTATGGACAGGGTTCAAGTCGCGAACACGCTGCCTTGGCGCCCATGTACCTCGGGATCAAAGCCATCCTGACCAAGTCCTATGCCCGTATTCATCGTTCCAACCTGATCAACTTTGGAGTTCTTCCTTTGATCTTTCGAGACCCTGATGATTTTTCAAAGATTCAACTGGGGGACCATCTACAAATGACTCATCTCCGAAGCGCACTTCAAGAAGAGGGTCTTCTCAAGATTGAAAATGTCACACAAAAGAGAATTTTTGAAGTGTCTCATGGTCTCAACTCGAGGGAGAGAGAAATCCTGCTTGCCGGGGGCCTATTAAACTACACCCGGGAGAGAAGAAAAAGTTGATTCATCGGGAAGGTTTTTATACCATGAGGTGAAGGGATCTTCATTGTTTTTCGACCATAGAAAGATGGTCCTGGGAGAGTCAAACAAATGGATGAGAGACTGGGTGTCAAAAATATTGGACTGCGTGGGATAAAAGTAGCAGATACCCGGATCTCGGATGTGGATGGAGAAAGAGGGATTCTGATTTATCGTGGGTTTCAATGTCGATTTCTACAGCGCCTCGATCTACCATATGATGAAAATCCCCGTTGACCTCTTTACCCCGTTAGAAAGCCCCGCTGCTTGCAGCAGGGATGAAGATATAATTCCTTTTAGAGCGAACACGGGGTTTAATGCCCCGCTTGCCCTGTTAGAGACTTTCTCTAACGGGGTGAATGAGCCTCCCCGTT
>PEUO01000128.1 GCA_002780715.1 Deltaproteobacteria bacterium CG03_land_8_20_14_0_80_45_14 | reverse complement strand
AGGGAGGAATTCCCCTCTTTGGCAAAGAGGGGTTAGGGGAGATTTTCAGAAGATGTCTTCTCAATTATGGACTCATTAGTAAGTAGCCTTTATGAAGGATGTAAGGAAATTCTATAATAGACATGCCATATCTTCTTCTCTGGGAACAGTAAGTACCGAGGGGATTTTTTCGGGGTATTTTTGTTTGGCAATTGCTTCCACTTCAACCTCTGTTTCACCAACAGCCACCAATTGCTCATTGACCACAGCGATAGCCTTACCTGCATATTTGGTGACAAGGTCTGTAAAATGCTCAACAATCCAGAGGTCATCTTTATCCATTCTTTTCTCCATATATAGGAAATACTCAAATTTAAATTTAGTTTAAAAGAGATGGGTTTGAAAGTCAATCAAAAAGGGGTCTGGGAAAAAAGGGTTCAAGCATTGTGGGAATCCATCTATACCTGGAGCCCTTTGTGACATTGGTCGGGGCTTATTTTTTCTTGAATGAGGAAATTCGATGGATGACCCTCATCGGTGGAGGCCTGATCTTGCTGGGAGTCTACCTGGCCACACGAAGAAGTTCGCGATAAAGAATTCTGAAAGAATATCATACGCTCTCTTGATTACACAGATTTAAAAAATGATTAAACAGATTTCCCTGATTTTTCTATACATTCGGTATCTGTGTAATCGTTTCATAATCGATGTAATCAGAGATTTCGGGGTTTTCCAGAAATCTCAGATAAAAATCTTGACATCCAAATTGATTAGTGATATCAAATCCCGCTGTAAAGACCGCTTTGAAAAAGGAGGGCAATGTCTTGGCAAAAGGGGTTGTGAAATGGTTTGATACAAAGAAGGGTTTTGGATTTATCGAGCAACCCGGTGGAGACGATGTGTTTGTCCACTATTCAGGGATTGCGGGAGACGGCTTTAAATCTCTTCGTGCAGGGGAGGAAGTAGAGTTCGAGATTGCCAGTGGTCCGAAAGGGCCTCAGGCAACCAATGTGGTCAAGGCGACCTAATTAATTTCAAATTCCAAATAAATTCCAAAAACCAATTTTGAATGACCAAAACGGTTTTGTTTGGAATTTCGAATTTTATCCTTCGGAATTTATTTGGAGCTTGGCGCTTGTGATTTGAGATCTATTATTTTCTGCGCTCTTCGATCTTCTTTAAGACTTTTTTCGTTTTAAAGGATCCCACCATTTTTTCAATCCTCTTTTCTCTCATATCTCAAGAAGACGGATTCGTAAAAAGTGCGAAAAGCTGTCACTCCTGCGAAAGCAGGAGTCCACAAGTAATAGAATTTTCTGGATTCCCGCTTTCGCGGGAATGACGAAAAAGGGAAGTCCGTTACTTTTTACGAGAACATCAAAGAAGAATTTGTTCCAAAGTACTTCTTTCCGCTCAAGCGGCTCGATTGAATTCGCCGAAATCTTGGGCCGAGAGCGACACCCAGCATTTATGTTTGGGGGGCGAAGGGTTGACTTTATGAAGGTGAGTTTATTAAATTTGAGTCATAAGAAAGTGGCAGAGGATGAAGGCGTTTAAAACTCTTAAAAATGATTTTATTGCGAACCGATGGCAGATCCTGATTGGACTCATTGCTCTGCTCATCGTTGATGTCCTCCAGCTCTTCATCCCAAGGGTCATCAAATACGCCATTGATGATCTCACCCTGGGCATTTTTTCTCCTTTTCGCCTTCTTCTCTATGGATTAGAGGTTTTCCTCTTGGCCTTAGGCATCGGTGGTTTTAGGTATGTCTGGAGGAATTTCCTCCTGGGGGCAGCGCGTCGAATTGAAAAGACCCTTAGAGACCGACTCTTTATTCACCTTCAAACCCTCTCCTCTTCCTATTTCTCCCACACCAAAATAGGGGACCTGATGGCCCATGCCACCAATGATGTCGAGGCAGTCCGAATGGCCATGTCGATGGGAGTAGTGTTTTTAGTGGATACGATCATCCTGGGAGTGCTGACAATCTTTTTTATGATTTATATCCACCCCAGGTTAACCCTTTTTGCCATTCTTCCCATGCCATTGATTACACTGATCACTCTCCTCTTTAGTCGGGCGATCCACCGCCGTTTTGAAATTCTTCAGAAGACCTTTGCTTCACTCACCGAGAGGGTGAGGGAATCCATTGCAGGTATCCGGGTGATCAAAGCCTATGTTCTGGAGGAGAGGGAAGGGAAGAAACTCTCTCAGCTGAGCCAGGATTATATTCAGAAGAATTTGAATGTGACCAAAGTGTGGGGGATGTTTTTCCCCATCATCCTTTTTTTCTCCAATCTATCCATGGCCATCGTCCTCTACGCAGGCGGAAAGTTGACGATCTTTCAGTCGATCTCCACGGGTGATTTTGTAGCCTTCCTGAGCTATCTGGGACTGCTCGCCTGGCCGATGATGGCCTTGGGTTGGGCGATCAATGTAATCCAACGGGGTGGCGCTTCCATGGACCGTCTAAACCGGATCTTTGCAGAGACCCCAGAAATCTTTGACTCTTCAGGAGCCATTCCTTTAGGTCCATTGAAAGGAAGAATTGATATAAAAGGTCTCACCTTTTCTCCAGGAGACGGAAGGAATCTTATTCTCCAAAATATTCATCTCACTGTCAAGGAGAGAGAGAGACTGGTGGTGGCTGGAAGGACTGGGTCTGGAAAGACGGTCTTCTGCAACCTGGTGGCGAGGATTTTAGAACCTCCCCAAGGTTATCTATTCTTCGATGGGATTGAAATTCATGAGATACCTCTGGAGGTGTTGAGGAGATCTCTTGGGTATGTGCCGCAGGATACTTTCCTCTTTTCAGATACGATCCGTGAGAACATCGCCTTTGGAAAGCTCGATGCCACAGATAAAGAGATTGAAGAGGCGGCACGGCTTGCACAGATTTACGATGAGATTATGGGATTTCCGGAGGGTATGAATACAGTGATCGGGGAGAGAGGAATCACCTTATCCGGCGGACAAAGGCAGAGGATTGCGATTGCCCGGGCCATTCTCATGGATCCACCCATCTTCATCTTGGATGATGCTCTCTCTTCCGTAGATATCCAGACAGAAGAACGGATTCTTGAGGGATTGGAAAAGTTCCTCCAAGGGAAGACCAGCATTCTCATCACCCACCGAATCGCTCCCCTCCGTAGAGCAGATCGGATTATCGTTCTTGAAGAGGGAAAGGTGGCGGAGATGGGGGACCACAACACCCTTCTTTCCAAAGGTGGGATCTATACCGACCTCTATTGGCAGAGACAATTGGAGGAAGAACTGGAACGGAATAACACTGGAATAATGGAGTAATGGAGTACTGGAATAATGGGTGAAATTCATTTTTCATCATTCCAATATTCCATCATTCCACCCTAAATGGGATGAATTAGCTATTAATGTAGATTTTTAATTTCAATGAGCCATAGAAATTCTGGGGTGCCTGATTAACGATGTACACTGATTTCGGCTATATGGAAGAAGGCAAATTAGGGAAACCCTACGACCTGAAACTGATGGCCAGGTTGGGGAAATTTCTCAAGCCTTATTGGGGACTGATGACTCTTTCCCTCCTCTTCGTTTTGATCATGGCGGGTTTAGACCTCCTCATTCCCTATCTGACTAAAGAAGCAATCGATCGCTACATTGTTGTGGCAGCGAGAGAAGTCGTCTTAAGAGAAGATGGCTCTCCAGAGGAACACCGTTTCTGGAGTCAATATGGTCAGAAACTCATTCCGAAAAAAGAGAAAGGGAAATTTCTTCTCCCACCGGATGTCATGCAATCCATGGATCGGAAAGAGATGGCCCTCTTTCAGAAATTTGGTTTCCTCACGGAAAATCGATATTACCTGTTTGTTCCCCAAAAACCAGAGGAGGAGAGCATCTTAAAAAAATATCCCTCCTTTTTTGAGGGGAGCGACTCCCACTGGTTTATTTCCTTGCATCGCATGAAAGAATTGAAAAGAGAGGACCTTCTCGTCCTGAGAGGGAAAGATGTAGCGGGGGTTTTCCACATCGCCCTCCTCGTTGTCCTCATTCTGGTGATCAATTTTGGATTAAATTTCTCTCAGGTCTATGCGATGGAGCTGGCAGGTCAAAAGATGATGCATGATCTCCGGATGAAGGCCTTCTCCCATCTCCAAGAACTCCCTGTTTCCTTTTTTGATAAGAATCCGGTGGGAAGGTTGGTGACCCGATTGACCAACGATATCCAGAATGTCCACGAGATGTTTACCTCAGTGCTCATCAACCTTTTAAAAGACATTCTTCTGTTGATCGGGATCATCATCCTTCTGCTTCAACTCAACCGGGATCTCGCCTTGGTCTCCTTTTCTGTCCTGCCCCTGATTTTTGTCACGACACTTTTCTTCAGCCGTCGAGCCAGAGAGGCGTTTCGGGAGATTCGTTTGAAGATTGCCCAAATGAATTCTTTTTTCCACGAAAATTTCTCAGGCATCAAAGTGGTTCAACTCTTTCGAAGGGAGAAGGAGAATAGCCGACGATTTGAGAAGGTCAATGACGGATATTATTTGGCAAACATGAAACAGATCTCCATTTATGCTTTTTTTGTCCCCCTCGTTGACATCCTGAGCTCAGGAGCCATCGGGCTTCTCCTTTGGTATGGAGGGGGAAAGGTCATTCAGGAAATGATCACCCTTGGAGTCCTGGTCGCCTTTCTTTCCTATATACGGATGTTTTTCCAGCCCATCCGAGACCTTTCCGAGAAATATAATATCTTGCAATCGGCGATGGCTTCCCTCGAGAGGATCTTTTCATTGCTCGATGAGGATAAAAAAATTTTCAAGCCTCCCTCTCCTAAAAAAGAAGAGATGAAGGGAAACATCGAATTTCACCATGTCTCCTTCTCTTATAATGGGGAGGATAAGGTCCTGAAGGATGTTTCTTTCTCAGTTCGTGAGGGTGAGACAGTGGCCATCGTGGGGGCCACTGGAGCTGGAAAAACCTCTTTGCTACACCTGCTCGAACGATTCTATGAAGTGGAGGAAGGCGCTATTCTGATCGATGGAATGGATATCCGAGAGTGGGATATCACTCAACTCCGGTCACAAATTGGCCTGGTCATGCAAGAAACCTTTCTCTTTGCCGGAGATATCGAGGAGAATATTCGATTGGAGAATCGGAAGATCGATGGAGAAAAGGTGAAAGAAGTAGCCCAAGTGGCTAATGCAGAAAAATTCATTCAACGGTTACCACATGGATATCGTACCAATGTGGGGGAAGGAGGGGAAACGTTATCCGCCGGGGAGAAGCAGTTATTAGCCTTTGCAAGAGCCTTGTCCATCAATCCAAAGGTTCTCATCCTCGACGAGGCGACCTCTCATGTTGATCCTGAAAAGGAACGGTTAATTCAAGAGGGACTGGCACGCTTACTCAAGGGAAGGACAGCCATTGTCATCGCTCATCGTCTTTCCACTATCCAACATGCCGATAAGATCGTCGTTCTCCATAAGGGAAGGGTTCGGGAAATCGGAACTCATGCAGAATTGATGGTCGAAAAAGGAATCTATTTCAGACTTTATCAACTTCAGTTCGGCATAAAAGAGGATAGAGGTCAGAGGTTAGAGGGCTGAGGCTAAAACGAAAGAAATCAACAGCCTCAAGCCTCCATCCTAAAACCTCAAACGTCATGGAGTGCAGCAATTCTCGGTGAGTTCGCAAACTATTGAGATTCTTCGCTTCGCTCAGAATGACAACTGGGGACTTTCGTAATGTCATTCTGAAGGAGTCCTAGCGACTGAAGAATCTCGCTGTAATTTCACCGAGAATTGCTGCATGGAGTGACATTGGGTTGACAAAATGGGGTGGCTGTCCTATATAGGGAGAAAGGTTTATGGAGGAGAAAGACCAACAAATCCAAAAAATTGACCAAGAAAGGGAGAAGAAACGGGAGATCGATCTCAATGTCCTCTTCCCCGAAAAGGGCTATGATCTAAATCGCCTTTTCCCCGATGAAGGAACCAAGAGGCTCCTTTACGAACTGAGGCGAAACAAACGGGATATAGATCGTTTTATAAAAAGTCTTCATGTTGAGGAGGAGTAAATGAAGTGCCCTCATTGTGGTGAGACATTACCTTTTATTCTCTGTCCGGAGTGCAAAGGAGAAATCCCGGAGAAAAGCCGTTATTGCTGTTGGTGTGGGAATCCGATAAGGGTGGAGGTGAAAGAAACCGATTTATCTGAACGGAAATTATGTAGTGATGGAAATTGTATTGGCGCTATCAATGAAAAAGGAGTTTGTAATGTTTGTGGAAAACCTGATAGTGGAGAGCCGGCGTGATTTAAAAATATGAAAAAACGCTTAGCGCTCAGCGCATAGCAGGAAAATCTTTTTCAATCGACGGGATAAGCCACATTGACAGTCGAGACAATAATGATTATGTTATAGGTGCAGTTTTAACTGATTAATTTCATAGGAAGGTACGATGATATTTCTACCAAGGGGGGGTACTGAACGAGATGAAAAGGGGAAAGATGATAAGGTTATTATTCCTGGTGAGATCCCTATACTTCCTTTAAGGGGAACAGTGCTTTTCCCCGATTTGATACTGCCCATTATGGTCGGCAGAAAAAAGTCGGTCAAGTTGATCGATGATGCCATGGATTCCAATCGTATTATCGGGGTCATCACTCAAAAGAGATCTGAAACGGAAGATCCTAAAGAAACCGATCTTTATTCAGTGGGCGTCGCCGCTCTGATTTTGAGGATGATTCGGGAACTGGATGGAAGCCAACGAGTCATTGTCCAAGGGGTCTCGAGGATAAAGGTGAAGGAATGCATTCAGCGGGAACCCTATTTCAAGGTAAGGAGTGAGACGATTGATGAAGGGCTGGCACAAGGAGTGGAGATAGAGGCTCTCATAATGAATTTGAAGAACCTCTTTCAAAGGGCTGTGGAGTTGGCTCCTTACCTCACGAGTGAGCTGGGGACCATGGTTTCTAATATTAAGTCACCCTCCATTCTCGCCGACTTGATTGCCTCGAACCTCAATATTTCGACCACTGAGAAACAGGGGATTTTGGAGACCTTCGATATTCGAGAACGCCTGACCAAAGTTCATCTCTTCCTCAACAAAGAGGTTCAGGTATTGGAATTGGGGAATAAGATCCAATCGCAGGTTAAGGAGGATATGGATCGAACCCAGAGGGAGTATTATCTCCGGGAACAATTAAAGGCGATTAAGAAAGAGTTGGGAGAATTGGACGAACATTCCACAGAGATCAAGGAACTCAAAGAGAAGATTAAAAAGGCCAAGATGCCACCCGAGGCCTTGGCGGCCGCGGAAAAGGAGTTAGATCGCTTGGCCAAGATTCCTCCTGCCTCGGCAGAATATACCGTGGCCAGAACCTATTTGGATTGGTTGGTAGAACTCCCATGGTCTGAAACCACAGAGGATAATCTTGATATTGACAATGCCCAAAAGATCTTAGATGAAGACCATTATGATTTGGAAAAGGTGAAGAAACGGATTTTAGAATACCTTGCGGTTAGAAAACTGAAGGCGGATATGAAAGGACCGATCCTTTGTTTTGTTGGCCCTCCGGGAGTAGGAAAGACCTCACTCGGAAGGTCAATTGCTCGAACCATGGGACGTAAATTCATTCGGATCTCTTTGGGTGGAGTCCGAGATGAAGCCGAAATCAGAGGGCATCGCCGAACCTATGTGGGGGCTCTGCCCGGTCGGATCATTCAATGGATCAAAAAGGCAGGATCGAATAACCCGGTCTTCATGCTGGACGAAGTGGATAAGATCGGAATGGACTTTCGTGGAGATCCCTCTTCAGCGCTTCTCGAGGTGCTGGATCCAGAACAGAACTTTTCCTTCTCCGATCACTATATCGATGTTAATTTCGATCTCTCGAAGGTGATGTTCATCACCACCGCCAATGTGCTCGATCCCATCCCTCCCGCCCTCAGGGATCGAATGGAAACCCTCGAACTCCCGGGCTATAGCGAAGATCAGAAGATGATGATCGCCAAGGAATTCTTAATCCAAAAACAGATCAACGAGCACGGGTTGAGCTCAGAGTTCATTGAATTTCAGGATTCAGCCATACAGACCATCATCAGTTCATACACCCGGGAGGCAGGGGTCAGAAATTTGGAGAGGGAGATAGCGGCCATCTGTCGGGGAGTGGCCAAGGATGTCGCGCGGGAGATCAAGGAGAAAGTGGTCATCGTTCCAGACAACTTGCATAAATATTTAGGACCGGTCAAATTCTTCCTTGAATTGGCAGAGCGGACCTCTAGTCCCGGTGTGGCGACGGGTCTGGCCTGGACGCCTACCGGAGGGGACATCATCTTTGTGGAAGCGACGAAGATGAGGGGAGAGAAGGGGTTGACCCTGACAGGGCAATTGGGAGATGTCATGAAGGAGTCCGCCCAGGCCGCATTGGCCTATGTACGATCCAAATCGAAAGAACTCGGCATCGAAGAGGACTTCTTTGAAAAGAATGACATCCACATTCACGTCCCGGCGGGGGCCATCCCAAAGGATGGGCCCTCAGCGGGGATCACGATGTTTGTGGCGCTGACCTCCCTTTTGACCAATAAGCCTGTTCGAAATGATGTCGCCATGACTGGAGAAATCACCTTGAGGGGTTTGGTCCTTCCTGTGGGAGGGATTAAGGAGAAGGTCCTGGCAGGGATGCGGGCCGGGATTAGGACGATCATCCTTCCGAAGAAGAACGAAAAAGACTTGGAGGAGATTCCTGAGCATATTCGAAATCAGATGAATTTCAAATATATCCAGAGGATGGACGAGGCCATTGAACTGGCGCTGAAACATACAGAGCCATTGAGCGCAGAACGAGAAGTCGTTAGCGTTCCGGTTAGTTAAGAACCCAAAAATTTTCTTCCCCGGAGAATCTGCGGTTTTCCAGCCATCTATTCAATGCTAAAGATCCTCGAAGCCAAAGAGGGTAGACTTCTCAAGTATGGCCAGGCCATTACGCCAGAGACTCAATCTGTTGTCACCTTTGCCAGCCTTGCGTTCTACTGATATACTTCGATAGAGGTTGGAGGAGCGTCCTGCAGGGCAGGACTCAAGGATCGGGCTAACGCCTTTGAGGTTAGATGCAAAAGGTTTTGCCTCAAACCTCAAACCTTGTGCTCCTCAAGCGAAGCGCTCTTAGATTTAGGAGGGTTTTTGTCTGATTTTATTGATAGAGGGGTAGAGTTCCGAAAGTTTTTTCTCTACTTCTTGGGGAATATCGACTTGAAGATTCAAGACCTTTTCTCTGAGAAGGGCTAAACCCCCTAATTTTTCACTTATCTCTTTAGGTGTCACACGGCTTAATCTTTTCGAGACCTCTTTCACCTCTTCATTGAGGAATTCAACCAGTTTCAAAATCTCTGAGATCTTTTTTTGGGACATTGGAATTCCCCTCCCTTTGATTCTATCACCATACCTGATTCAAGATAGGATTTCAAGGATTTTTATCTGTTTACCCCGTTAGAAATAATCCCCCGCTGCGCCAGCGCTTGCGCGGCGAGTGCCCCGCCCGGTTTCAAGCCTTTCGACAGTGCTCACGGCCCTGAGTATGTCGAAGGGTCGCAACGACTGGAATTTCTAACGGGGTTTATTCCTCCAAAACCTCCTCCCTTTCAAAGTCAGAAAGACTGCGATCGGCTTCTTCTTCGAATTTTTTTATCCAATTCCTGACACGGTCCTTCCCATAGGCTTTTTCCCATGCGGCGACAATCTGACCCACAGGAATATCGGCATAAACTCCGTGAAAAGCCTGATATTCCATAAACTTTTTATTTTGTAAATTATGCGTCTGGAAAAGAGAATCTTCACGACCATTAAATTCAAGGGGTGGGACATGATGCCTTTTGCAAAGATCGCTGTTAAAAGCCGGTGTGGCTTTCACCCATTTACTCTCCAGATAAAATTCTACAAAACCGTGATAAACGAAAAGGTCACTCCCTATGAATTCAATAAGCTGCTTTGTGGCAAGATGATTCCGGACATCAGCAAAACCAATACGGGAGGGAATGCCACAGGCTCTTCCCAGGGCACAGAGAAGCGAGGCCTTGGGCACACAGAAACTTCTGCCACGTTTAAGCACATAGCTCGAACGATAATGCTCGGGGAGATAAAAAGGAGAATAAGGGTCATAGAGGATACCGTCGCGTACGGCAAGGTAGAGCTTGATAGCGATCTCAATAGACTCCGTACTTCCACCTATACTCTTGGTTGCATAATCCCGGATACTCTTATGGTCGCTGTCAATGATGGATGTGGGTGTTAAAAATGGTTGAATATTTTCTTCCATTTTCTTCCTCCTCTATACGACCTGAAATGATCACTCTCAGTTTAAGGCATAACCTGAACTAGTGCAATCCCACGAGGAAGCATCTCCAATTTCGTGATGAGAGAATGGACTCCAGAGGGGTAGGCGGACTAGACTCCGAAATCTTTAGGATTGCGGATCATTAGACGTTTAAGGGAAACTTTCGTAGTCAATGAAAATGAGGTTTTTATTGGTCTTGGAGCGTCTGGAGTCAATCCTTAAGCGGTACCGCCCTAAATCTTTCTCCGCTGGCCCGCCTACCCCTCTGGATTTGGCATTCCCATGGATTTCTATCACGGGAAAAAAAGATCCTTACATCCCCCGAGGTATTATTGAGATTCTTAATCGGATATGATATGAGAATGAATCGTTGCTAATATTTTTTGGAGAGGTGGAGTTGAAGATGATTCAGACCTTTCAGGTAAGAACGTCAACCCAGACAGAGTTTATTGACATCACCCATTCTGTCCAAGAGGCCGTAGAAAAAACAGGGGTGGAAGAAGGGATCTGCGTCATCTTTATTCCTCACACCACCGCGGCTGTCACGATCAATGAGAATGCGGATCCAAGCGTCGTCCAGGATATCGTCATGGAGTTGAACAAGATGGTTCCCTTTAAGGACCAATACCACCACATGGAAGGAAATTCTCCAGCTCATATCAAGGCCAGTCTGGTGGGATGTTCTGAAATGGTTATTGTCGAGTCAGGGAAATTAGTCCTTGGAACCTGGCAGGGAATCTTTTTTTGTGAATTTGATGGGCCAAGGAATCGGAAAGTCCATGTCAAAGTCATTTCTAATGATCGATAAAGAGGTTTACAGGTTAGGGTTACGGTGACGAAACCCGTTTCGTAAATCGTCAAATGGTTAAGGTTAAAGATTTCTAAGACGAACATCGTAACCGAATGACGATACGGGCATCTTTGCCGTTACCTTTAGACTATACACTTTTATGTTCTAGGCGATGATAGAAATGAATCTCGAAGAACTTGTCGATAAAGCGAGTAAGATACTAGAAAAAGAACCACGACTGATCCATTTTCCCTCACAAGGAAAGGTTGTTTTTGTAGGAGATACCCATGGAGATCTGGATGCCAGTCAGCAGGTCATTCAGCGATACCTGAAAAAACCTAATCGCATCGTCTTCTTGGGAGACTATGTGGATCGGGGAAGTTATTCCGAAGAGAATATCCAATACCTTTTAGAATTGAAATTGGAACATCCTGAAGAGGTTTTTCTTTTGGCTGGAAATCACGAAGGATTTATGGTGAAAGAGTTTTATCCCGCTAATTTTTGGACTTCCATTTCTTTTGAGGAGAGGGAGAAGTATGGTCTCCTCTTCTCCAAATTCCCATTTTCCATCGCCACTCAAAATGGGATATTGGCCCTTCACGGCGCTCTACCAGATTTAAAGTCCCTTGAAGAAATGAACTGGATCGAATTGGGAGATGGGAATTGGGACAGAATTGTTTGGGGAGATTTTGTGGAAAATGAGATGGACATTCTGGGTGATCTGTGGGGAAGGCCCCAATTCGGGCGATCTTATTTTGAACGAATGATGGATCGATATGAAAAACAGGTTCTCGTCCGATCCCATCAACCCCATGCACCCATAACGATGTTTAATAAGAGGTGCGTTACCATCTTTACTTCCCATGCCTATTTGCCGACCCGTGCCATCGCCATTGCTGATTTGGAAAAGGAGATTCGAAGCGCAGAAGATATAGTCCTGGAGAGAATATAATTTTTTAAGGCTATCAGATTATCAGGAAATCAGGGCATCAGGAAACCAGGAGAAATAATATCAACGTTTATTGGCCTGATATCCTGATACCCCGATATCCCGATATCCTTGGGAACACGAGTTAAGGGATGCCAAAAGTCATTTCCTTTGATATGGACGGAACACTCGTCAATCCAGAATTTACCGATTGGGTTTGGTTACATGGTATTCCCACACTGTATGCTGAGAAGGTCGGGCTTCCCTTCGAGGAGGCGAAAGCCTTTGTGGTGAAAGAATACCTGAAAGTGGGGGAGGGGGCAATTGAGTGGTATGACATCAAATATTGGTTTCAATTTTTCCGACTGAAGGAGAGTTGGAAGGCCTTAATGGGGCGATATGTTAACAAGATCAATATCTATCCAGATGTCCATCACATATTGGAACGTTTAAAGGACAGGTTCCAGTTGGTTCTTACCTCCAATGCAGGAAGAGAATTCATTGCTGTGGAGATGGAAGCCACAGGCCTCGTGGGATATTTCGATAGGATCTTTTCGGCGACCTCTGATTTCGGTGAGGTGAAAAAGACAGTAGGATTTTACCAACGAATTTGCCAGATCCTTGAAGCCAGGCCTCAGGAGATTGTTCATGTCGGCGACCATTATGAGTTTGACTATCTCGTCCCCAGGACATTAGGGATCCATGCCTTCTACCTGGATCGATCAGGCGAACAGAACGGAGATTTCGTTATCTCAGATTTGAGAGATATTGAGGAGAGACTTTTAGAAAAGCACCAAATAGCACAGCGCGTAACCGATAGGGCATAGCGCTTTGTAACTCAGGGCTTTAGCCCTGATTCCTCAGCCCTGAAGGGCTGAGTTACACACGATGCGCTTTGCTCTATGCCCTTTGCGATTCATAAGCGGGATTTGAAACTTTAAAAATCGATTGTAGATGGCAATCATTAGAGGCACAGCAGTGGATAGGCAGCATCGGCCTAAAATTCATTGGGGCTGGGTGGTTCTGGGAACGAGCTTTATCACCCTTTTTATCAACTACAGCATTCGAATTGGCGCCTATTCGGTGCTTTTGCCTAAGATGATCCAAGATCTTGGCATCAATATGACTCAGGCTGGAATGATCAGGGCCGGTTATTTTTTAACCTACATCCTTTTCTCACCATTGACGGGTTGGCTCATGGATCGCGTCGGCGGGAGATTTGTCATCAGTTTCTTCTGCCTCTTTTTGGGAATAGGCACCCTTTTGATGGGGCAGGCTTCAAATCTCGCCACAGCTATCTTCTTCCATGGGATTGTGGGGATAGGAGCTGCTGCGGTGTGGACTCCGATTTCCGCTTTGATCCAGAAATGGTTTGGAGGAAAAAAGCGAGGGTTGGCTTTAGGAATTCTTTCACCCAGTTATGCATTGGGATTTGGTCTGATGGGGATCATTCTTCCCACCATCGTAAAAAATTACAGTTGGAGAATGGGCTGGCACCTATTAGGAGCCTCAGGATTGATCCTGATCGCCATAAATTTCTTACTTCTCAGAGATGACCCCGAGAAGTTAGGACTCCTTCCTTGGGGTGAAACTGCGAAATCGATTTCACCTCCTCCTCTGTCTGAGACTTCTTTCAATTATCGGAACATTATTAGAAAACGCACATTCTGGTTGATTGGCGCTTCCTATTTATTCATCTCTCTTGGAGTTTATATCGTCTCGGATTTCATTGTTACCTACGGGGTGGTGGAATTGAAAATTCCATATCCTGTCGCCTCGACCTTGATCAGCATTATGGCCCTTACCAGCATAGTAGGGGGTTTTGTTTTGATGACCATCTCTGATTATATCGGAAGAGTGAAATCACTCGTTATTATACATTCACTATTGGCGCTTAGCATTCTTTTCATCATTCTCGCCAAGGGCAATATTTCATTGTTGAGGGTAGGAATAGGGTGGTTTGGCTTTGTCTACGGCCCAATCTGGCCAATGTATGCTGCCTGTGCAAGGGACTATTTCCCGAGGGAGGTGGGTGGAACGGTCATTGGTCTATTAACCCTTTTTTATGGGATAGGAGCCATGGCGGGTCCAATCATCGGTGGCCATCTAACAGATCTTACCGGAACGTTTCGATGGGCTTTTGGGCTAGGGGCGTTTGCATCTTTGTTTGCAGGTTTTATAATTGGATTCTTGAAAAGGCTGAAAGAGTTTACAAAGCAAGAGGATTGAAAGGCCTCTTTCTTTTGTGATAAGATTCATCAATTGCATATGAATGGTGGGGGAGGGTTAAGAAGTGTCTTTTCCAAAAATTTTGGTTGTCGATGATGAAATGATTGTTTGTGAGAGTTGCAAACGGATTCTGGAAGAGGAGGGGTATGAGATAGAAACCGCTCTGAGCGGAAAGGAAGCCTTTGAAAAAATGAAGGTCAGCCCTTTTGACATCGTCATCACCGACCTCAAAATGCCAGGGATTGATGGCATGGAGGTTCTGAGGACGTTCCGTAAGGAGTATCCCGATTCAATCATCATTATGATTACTGGCTTTTCTACTGTGGAAACCGCCGTCGAGGCCATGAAATTGGGAGCCTTCGACTACATCCCCAAGCCCTTTACGCCAGATGAGGTCACCATTGTGGTGAAGAAGGCGATTGAGAAGAAGAGCCTCATGCTCGAGAATATTTACCTGCGTCAGGAGTTACAGGAAAAGTATGGGTTCCATAATATTGTGGGAAAGAGCAAAAAGATTCAGGAGATCTACCGGATTATTGCCAAAGTGGCCACGACCGACAGCACAGTCTTAATCTATGGGCAGAGCGGAACAGGGAAGGAACTCATTGCCCGGGCCATCCATTTCAATAGTCCGAGAAGGGAGAAACAATTTGTCCCCGTAGACTGTGCCGTTCTTTCAGAGAATCTCCTGGAGAGTGAATTGTTCGGCCACGTGAGGGGTTCTTTTACCGGTGCGGTCACCACCAAACCAGGGCTTTTTGAAGTGGCGGATGGGGGGACTGTTTTCCTCGATGAAGTGGGAAATATCAGTTTATCTATTCAGGCCAAACTCCTCAGGGTCTTGCAGGAAAGGGAGTTCACCCCAGTAGGGGGAACCAAGGCCAAAAAGGTGGACATTCGGCTTATCGCTGCCACCAACAAGGATCTCGAAAAGATGATCAAAGAAGAGACCTTCCGGGAGGATCTCTATTACCGACTTAATATTGTTCCCATCTATCTTCCTACGTTGAAAGAACGTCAAGAAGACATCCCCCTCTTAGCGGTCCATTTTCTCAAGAAATATGCTGAGGAAATGGGAAAGACGATCAAGGGTTTCACACCTGAGGCCATGGAAAAACTGATAAGGTATCCGTGGCCAGGAAATGTTCGAGAACTGGAGAACGTGACCGAACGGACCGTGGTGATGATCGATGATGAAATGGTAAGAGTGGAGCATCTTTTTCTTCCAGGTCAACAAGAAAAAGAGATTTTGGAAAACCAAATCCCCTTGACCAGTGATGAGTTGAAAGAGATCAAGAAACAAGTGAGAGGAAAGGCGGTTGA